>CAYVHP010000094.1:0-14327 GCA_964451265.1 uncultured Caulobacteraceae bacterium
GATGGCGACGGGCACATAGCGGGAGCTCTGAGCGAAGGCTCGCTGCATGGCCCGCCGCTGGTCCGGGCCGATGGCGATGACATGGCTGACGGCGTCCAGCGTCCCATTGATGTCCGAAACGTCGTCGCGCGACACGAGGAGCCGGAAGTTGGGCCGATTGGACGCCAGCTCCACGCCGTTGCGATCGACGATGCGCCCGCGCGGCGGCGGGATCAGGCGGTAGTTATACTGGTTGCTGGCCGACAGCTGGCGGTAGCGGCCGGATTCGATGAGTTGCAGCTCCATCAACCGGCCGCTCAGGGCCAGTACGCCCATGCCCGCCAAGCCGCCCATCATCAGGGCGCGCCGGTGGAAGGAGCCCTGACGCTCATTGACCTCATTGAAAAAGATGGTCGGCTGGGAGCTCATCTGAACCGGATATCGGCGTCTTCGAAGCGTTCGATCAGGCGGTGGGCGAAGGGATAGAGCAGCATGGTCGGCGCCAGTTGCCACAGGGTCGACACCAGACTGGGCGCTACGCCGGCATCCAAACAGGTCGCGACATAGGCGGTGACCATGGCCACGGCGCAGGCGGCGGCGAACCAGGTCCACATCATGCTGCGACTTTGACCCGTCATCATGTTGCGCGAGAACAGCACCGTGACATAGGCCGCGATCAGGGCAAGGCTCCACAGGCCGGTGGGGCTGCCCCAGACCAGGTCGAGAAACAGGCCCATGCCCAGCAAGGCGAAGGGCGCGGCGGCGGACGGCCGCAGCACGCCCCAGGCAAAGGCCGGCGCCATGGGAAACACCGGCTCGGGCAGCTGGAGGCCGAACACGCGGATGGGTGCGGCGAACAGCAGGGTGGCGATCATGCAAATCAGCGTCGGAACGCCGATCCAGCGCCACAGGTCCATCCGCTCGGCTCTAAAGCTCACGGCGCCGGCCCCTGCGGCGGCGGGGCGTCAGCCGAAACGGACGCAGCCGATGGAGGCGGCGAGGCTGTCTTAGGGCTTAAGGCGCGCCGAGGCGACGGTTTGGCGGGTGCTACGGGGTTTGCGGCGGGCGCCGGCGAGGCCGAAGGCGGCGCCCCGGGCGCGGCCATGGTGACGGCCTGAGGCCTGCCGTTAGCCGCAGGCCCCGGGGGCAGCGAAATGGCCGACAGCTCTTTTTGATCCACCAGTTTTGCGAAGTCGGTGAACAGCATGATGCGCACGAAGTCGATGGAGGTCTCGTCGGCGTCCAGCTGCACGCGCCAAGCGCCGTCAAATCCCTTGACCGCCGTGCCCACCGGCAGACCCCGCGGCGCCAGGCCGCCGTCGCCGGAAGTGAGAATCCGGTCGCCATTGCGCACCGGGTTCTGGCCGCGCAGGTACTCAAGCTTGGGCGCGGAACTGGCGTCCCCCGTCAGGATCGCGCGCGCATTGGTGCGGTCAATCAGCACCGGCACCCGGCTGGCCACGTCGGTCAGCAGCAATATGCGGCTGGCGCCTCGGGTGACTCCGACGACCCGGCCGATCAGGCCCCGGTCGCTCATCACCGGATTGCCGATCTCGACGCCATGCTCCTTGCCCACATCGGCCAACCGCGTGTCGGAGAAGGGCCCCCGCGCGTCCAAGACCACGCGAGCCGCCACCATGGGAACCGGCGGGTCGGTGCGGAAGCCCAGCAAGGCCTTGTACCGCTCATTGATATTGCGCAGCGCCACGTCGTCGTCGCGCAGGCGCTTCAGGTCGGCCACTTCCTGGCGCAAACGGCGGTTTTCGGACGCCGCGAAGAAATAGTCCTTCAGATAGTCGCCGGCTTGGCCGGCCATGCGGCCGGGCGCGGCCATGACTTCGCCCATGGGCATATTGACGGCGTCGGCGACAGCCCGCGCGGCGCTATAGGCCGACGCGCGAAAGGTTTCCCGCCGGTCGCTGATCAGCAAGGCGATGGCGATCACCGCAGCGACCACCACGGCGACAGCCACGGTCCAGGTCAGTGGAACCTTGAGGTCCTGAAAATGTCCGTCGCGATAGGACAACCGGCCGTCTCCCGCGAGTCCCCCGATGATACGGTTTTAAGGCGTTTAGGCCAGGGTCGACTCTAAAACACCCTTCATCCAGCGAGGATGTTCAAGAACCTTGCCACAGCCGAGCGCCACGCAGGACAGGGGATCATCGGCCACCGTCACCGGCAGGCCGGTGTGGTCGCGGATCTCGGCATCCAGGCCGCGCAGCAAGGCGCCGCCGCCCGTGAGCATGATGCCCTTGTCGGCGATATCGGAGGCCAGTTCCGGCGGCGTGGCTTCCAGCGCCACCTTGACCGCTTCGACGATCTGCCCGACCGGTTCGGCCAGGGCGTCCGCCGCCTGCTTTTCGGAAATACGCACTTCGCGCGGCACGCCCTGCATCAGGTCGCGGCCCTTGACCTCGATCGCCAGGCCCTCGCCGTCGGCGGGCGCACGGGCCGTGCCGATTTCCTTCTTGATCCGCTCGGCGGTGGTCTCGCCGATCAGGAGGTTATGGTTGCGGCGCATGTAGGAGATGATCGCCTCGTCCATCTTGTCCCCGCCGACCCGCACGGAGCGCGAATAGACGATGCCGGACAGGGACAGGACGGCCACTTCGGTGGTGCCGCCGCCGATATCCACCACCATCGACCCAGTGGGCTCGTGGATGGGTAGTCCGGCGCCGATGGCTGCGGCCATGGGCTCGTCGATCAGGCCCACCCGGCGGGCGGAGGCGTTCAGGCAGCTGTCGTTGATGGCGCGACGCTCAACGGCCGTGGCGCCTGACGGAACACACACGATCACCTTGGGGTTCACGAAGCCCTTACGGTTGTGAACCTTGCGGATGAAATATTTGATCATCTCTTCGGCCACTTCGAAGTCGGCGATCACGCCGTCGCGCATGGGCCGGATCGCTTCCATGTGACCGGGCGTGCGGCCCAGCATCTGCTTGGCCTCTATGCCCACGGCATGGACCACCTTGCGGCCGCCCACGTTGCGCAGGGCCACCACAGAAGGCTCGTTCAGCACAATGCCCTTGCCCTTCATGTAAATGAGGGTGTTGGCGGTGCCGAGGTCGATGGCGATATCGTTGGAGATGACGCCGAAGAGTGACGAGAACATGCAGTGCCTTGGCGGGGTCAGACGATGGATGGGGCGTTCGATCCGCCGACGCCACGACAAAAAGGCGGCAACACGCATAGAGGGTCGACAGATAGGACCGTTTGCCCTGATGGGCTTTTCATTTCAAGGCTTTTCGCCGCCACGCTGCGCCTGCGAAGCGCCATTCGCCCTCTAGGCGAGGCTTTACCGGTCACGTCTACGTGTAACCGCCTAATCCTGCACAACTTTGCCCGTCAGTTCAGCGCTGTCAGAGCCACGCCTGCGGCCGTCACAGCGCCCGCGCTCCATTGCCACAGGCTGAGCCGTTCGCTGAATAGTCGGCGTCCGGCCACAGCCGCCACGGGCGCCTCGATCACACCCAAAGCGCGAACGGACGCCGCCGGCGCCAAGGCCAGGGCGGTGAGCCAACAGCAGGAGGCCAAGGCGCCGAACAGGCCTGCGCCCAGGGACTGACGCCAGGCGGCGAACACCGCGCGCAGGGCGGCCCGGTCCCACGCCAGCAGCAGGCCGCTCAGCGCCAGACTTTGCAGGGCTTGGGTGACGCAAACCGTGCTGACCGCCGCGAATATCGGGTTGTGCGGGTCCAGTTGCACCGCCGCCTGGCGGTAGGCGTTGAGCGAATAGCCGAAGGCCAGGCCCGACAGCAGGCCATAGACGGCGCCGCTGATCGGCTGTGGGCCGCCCGTCTCGCGCGGCCAGGTCAGCACCAGCAGGCCGGCGGTGGTCGTCGCCACCCCCGCCCAGGCCAGAGGGCGCAGGTGATCGTGGAAGGCGAGCAGGCCAATGACCGCCGCCAGCGGCAAGGAGCTTTGCTGCATGGCGGTGCCCACCGCGAAGCCCGCCCGCCGCATGGCTGTCAGCAGACTGGCCGTGGCCAGCACCTGGGTCGCCGCGCCCGATGCCGCCGCCCACCAGAACGATGGGGTCAGATGCAGCTGAGCGCTGAGTGTGAAAAGGCGGGCGACCAGGGTGATGGCCAGGGCGAACGGCAGGCCGAACAGGAAGCGCACCAAGGTGGCCGCCCATGGCCCTGATCTGGGCAGCAGCCCGCGCTGCAGGGCGTTGCGGGCGACCTGCAAGACCGATGCGGCGAGTGTGGCGGGGATCCAGAGGAGGGTGAACATTTGGGCAAATGCCGCCCTTCCCCCTCGAGGGGGGAAGGGTTGGGGATGGGGGTGCTCGCACCGAAATTGACGAGAGGACAAGGGAGGCGGAACTGCCTCCAATGCCGGCCGGCAAGGTCGAGGAGCACACCCCCAACCCTACCCTTCCCCCCTTGAGGGGGAAGGGTTCAGAACCCTGAGGCGATCAAGGGTTCCGGCGCGGTTTTTTCGCGGCGCTGGAGCAGGTTGTTGAGGGCGTTGACGTAGGCCTTGGCTGCGGCGGTCAGGGTGTCGGTGTCGGCCGCGTGGCCGGTGGCGATGTGGCCGCCGTCCTCCAGCCGGACCGAGACCTGGGCCTGAGCGTCGGTGCCTTCGGTGACCGCGTGCACCTGGAACAGACGCAGCTCCGCTTCGTGCGGCACGATCTGGTGGATCGCGTTGAACACCGCATCGACCGGACCATCGCCCGTGCAGGAGGCTTCTTTGGACTCGCCGTCCACCACCAGGGTCAGATCGGCCGATTGACCTTCGGTGCCGGCGATGACCCGCAGACGCTGCACGGCGATGCGCTCGGACCCGCTCGCCAGGCCGTCGTCGACCAGGGCGATGATGTCGTCGTCGTAGACGTGCTTCTTCTTGTCGGCCAAGTCCTTGAACCGCTGGAAGGCCTCGTCCAGGGCGTTGGCGCCCAGCTCGTAGCCCAGGGCGGTCAGCTTCTCGCGGAAGGCGTGACGGCCGGAGTGCTTGCCCATGACCAGGTTGGTGGCGCCCTGCCCCACGTCTTCGGGCCGCATGATCTCATAGGTCTCGGCGTTCTTGAGCATGCCGTCCTGGTGGATGCCGCTCTCGTGGGCGAAGGCGTTCTTGCCGACAATGGCCTTGTTGTACTGCACCGGAAAGCCGGTGATGGCGGAGACATAGCGGCTGGCGCGGGTGATGTGCTCGCTGACCACGCCGGTGTGGTAGGCCAGCCGGTCGCCGCGCACCTTCAGGGCCATGACCACCTCTTCCAAGGCCGCGTTGCCCGCCCGTTCGCCCAGGCCATTGACGGCGCATTCGATCTGGCGCGCCCCGCCCAGCAACCCGGCCAGGCTGTTGGCCACGGCCAGGCCCAGGTCGTTGTGGCAATGGGTGGAGAAGATCACCCCGTCCGCGCCCGGCACGTTCTCGATCAGGTCGCGGAAGATCTCGGTGTACTCGGTGGGATAGCTGTAGCCGACGGTGTCGGGGATGTTGATGGTCTGAGCCCCGGCCTTGATCGCGGCCTCCACGCAGCGGCGCAGGAAGTCCCGCTCGGTGCGGGTGGCGTCCTCGGCCGACCATTCCACGTCGCCGCACAGGTTGCGCGCCAGGGTGACCGAGCTGGTGACCAGCTCCAGCACCTCGTGCGGCTCCTTGTTCAGCTTCCACTTCATGTGCACCGGGCTGGTGGACAGGAAGGTGTGGATACGGCCGCGCTTGGCCCCGCGCACCGACTCGCCGCAACGCTCGATATCCTTGGCCCCGGCGCGGGCCAGGCCGCAGACGGTGCTCTCGGTGACGATTTCGGAGATCCGGCGGACGGACTCGAAGTCGCCGTTGGAGGCGATGGGGAAGCCCGCCTCGATCACATCGACGCGCATCTCCTCCAGGATCTTGGCCAGCTCCAGCTTTTCGTCGAGCGACATGGAGGCGCCGGGCGACTGCTCGCCGTCACGCATGGTGGTGTCGAATATGATGACGCGATCCGATTGGGACGCGGACTTGCCCCCGTGCTGGGAGCCTTCAGATTGTACGGACATGGAATTTTCTCTTCGCGGGAATGGACGTCGCAGTGTCTTTCACAGACCCCCTGCGCGCCGGGCCGCGATCAATACGCGGCTAGGGCGCCCAGGGGCCGCTAAGCCCCAGTCGCAGGTCCAGGACAAGATCCCGGACAAAAATGGCCATGGTCGACGCCGTGCGCATGGCGGCTATGTAGCGAAAAGGGGCCGTCAGGGCAAGCGGCGAGCCGGAATTGTCGCAATCGCACGCGGACGGTGGCGCTGCGCTGCAACACGAGCTAAACCCGCGCGCAACACCAAACGGAGCTTTCCCATGTCCCTGGAATCCGCCGCCCTCAGCCGCGTTAAGCCGTCCGCGACCCTGGCCGTCGACGCCAAGGCCCGCGCCCTGGTCGCCGAAGGCCGCAATGTGATCGGCCTGGCGGCCGGCCAGCCGGATTTCGATACGCCGGACAACATCAAGGAAGCGGCGATCAAGGCCATCCGCGAAGGCAAGACCAAATACACCGACGTGGACGGCACGCCCGAGCTGAAGGACGCGGTGGCCGCCAAGTTCAAGCGCGAGAACGGCCTGGACTATAAGCGCAGCCAGATCCACATCGCGCCGGGCGGCAAGGCGGTGCTGTTCAACGCCCTGGTCGCGACCCTGTCGGCGGGCGACGAGGTGATCGTGCCGGCGCCCTATTGGGTGTCCTATCCGGACATGGTGCTGCTGGCCGGGGGCGAGCCGGTGCGGGTGGCCACGCGCGAAGAGGACGGGTTCAAGCTGAAGCCCCAGGCTCTGGAGGCGGCCATCACGGCGCGCACCAAGTGGCTGATCCTCAACTCGCCGTCCAACCCCACGGGCGGAACCTATAGCCGCGCCGAGCTGCAAGCCCTGGCCGAGGTGCTGCTGCGCCATCCCCATGTGTGGGTGATGACCGACGACATGTATGAGCACCTGCTCTACGACGGGTTTGAGTTCGCCACGATCGCGCAGGTGGAGCCCAGGCTCTATGAGCGCACCTTGACCATCAACGGCGTGTCCAAGGCCTACGCCATGACCGGCTGGCGCATCGGCTACGCAGGCGGCCCCGAGGCGCTGATCAATCTGATGCGCAAGCTGGAAAGCCAGTCGACGTCCAACCCCTGCTCCATCGCCCAGGCGGCCGCCGTGGAGGCGTTGAACGGCACGCAAGAGTTTCTGGCGCCGCGCGCCGAAGCCTTCCGCAAGCGCCGCGACCTGGTGGTGTCCATGCTCAACCAAGCCGGCGGCATCACCTGCATCAAGCCGGAAGGCGCCTTTTACGTCTATCCGTCCTGCGCCGGTCTGATTGGCAAGACCGCGCCTTCGGGCAAGGTCATCGAATCGGATATGGACTTCGCCGGCGAACTTCTGGACGCCGAGGGCGTGGCGGTGGTGCACGGGGCGGCGTTCGGTCTGTCGCCCTATTTCCGCATCTCCTACGCCACGTCAGAGAAGGTGCTGGAAGACGCCTGCAGCCGTATCCAAAGGTTCGCGGCGGCCTGCCGGTAAATCCCGGCCGCAACGGCCAAAACACCTGAGGTGAGCGCGCGACCGGAAGGGTGATTCGCGGCTGCGCCATCGCCTGTTCTCCCCTGCCCGCATCGCGGGACAGGCGAACAACGCGGCAAGGCGCCCGCGTCCCGGGTGTACCTGTGCATATGCATTGCATTTGAACGGGGCATTCATGGGCAAGCGCACGACTTTCGAGCCACTGTCACTGCGTGACGCCGGCTTGATCTCGTTCATGTGGACGACGCTGTTCGTCATGACCCTTCTTGCCGTCAAGGAGACCACCGTCTCCACCGGTCAATTGGCGGTCTGGCCTGCGGACGCCCTCTGCCTGGCCTTCATGCTCGGCCCCTCGCGCCGCCGGCCCATACTGGCCTTGCTGGTGTGCCGAAGCGCCGCCGCCGCGATTTCATTCCTGACGGCGTTCCCGCTCGCCCCGTCATTTCTCGTGAACAGCGCCAGCATTGCCGGAATGCTTTTTGTGTATTTTGGACTAAAGAAATTTCTGGATACGACGAATATTCACAAATCCAACAATCTGCTTATTTTGTTCGTATTATCAATGTTCGGGTCTCTAATTTCAGCCACCCTTCAGGGATATTTTCTATCAATTTTCTATAAAATTGACATCGTATCAGTAATTGAAAGCTGCTTTGCGGCCAATTGGTCCGGATATGTTATTATTGTTCCGCTCGTTCTAATTATATACAATAGGCTAAATGGCGTAAAAATGTCGGCTTATAAACCGATGGCGATATCGTCGTCGTTGGTGTCCTATACAGTGCTAACGTGGACTGTATTTCAATTTCCGCTTCCTCTTCTCTTCATATTGCCGCTCGGATTGATGGCGCTCGCCTATCTGACCGATCTGGGCGCGGTGGCTTGCGGCGTATCCATCACGGCGATCATTTCGATAGTCGCCACGGTGTCGGGCCACGGGCCTATCGCGGCGGCGCCTTTAACCCCGTCCTACCATCTGCTGTTCCTCCAGTTTTTCCTCGCCGTCATCACGGCGTTCATTCTGCCGATGGCCGCCCGGATGTCGGAGAACAAACAGCTTCGCCTGGGTCTGATCGCCGCCACCTCGGCGGCGGAAGCGGCCAATCAGGCCAAGAGCCAATTCCTCGCCACCATCAGCCATGAAATTCGCACGCCGCTGAACGGCGTCTTAGGCATGGCTCAGGTCATGGCCACGGCAGAGCTTGCGCCCGCGCAGGCCGACCGCCTGAGGATCATCCGCCGCTCGGGCGAGGTGTTGCTGAGCATTTTGAACGATGTGCTCGACCTGTCGAAGATCGAAGCCGGCAAGCTGACCATAGAAGCGATTGAATTCGATCTGGTGGATATGTTGCGGACCACGACCCACATGTTCAGCCCCCTGGCCAAGGAGAAGGGGCTGACCTTCTCGCAGACCTTCGACGAGGTTTCCGGCCTGTATTTGGGCGACCCCACCCGCATTCGGCAGATTGTGTCCAACCTTCTGTCCAACGCGCTGAAGTTTACCGACAGCGGCGAAATTCACGTCTCAAGTCGATATGAAGACGGCGTATTTCATCTGAGCGTGCGCGACACCGGCATCGGCATTCCGACGGATAAGTTGAACCGCCTGTTCGCCAAATTCACCCAAGCCGACGAAACCACCACCCGCCGCTTCGGCGGCACCGGGCTGGGTCTGTCGATCTGCAAGGACCTCAGCGCGCTGATGGGCGGCGTGATCGAGGTGGAAAGCCGCGAAGGGGAAGGATCCTGCTTCACCCTGTCCATTCCCCTGCCGCGCCTGGGCGACCTTTCGCCGGTAATCGCTGAACCGGTAGAGGCCATGGATATCTCCATTGCAGGCCTGCGGGTTCTGGCGGCTGAGGACAACCCGACCAATCAGCTGGTGTTGCGCACCTTGCTGGAGATGGCCGGGATCGAGGTCTCGATCGCCGCCAACGGCGTGGAGGCCCTGACCCTGTGGGAAAAACAGGCGTGGGACGTCATCCTGATGGATGTCCAGATGCCGATCATGGATGGGCCGGACGCCGCGCGGGAAATCCGCGAACGCGAACGGCTTTCGGGCAGGCGCCGCACGCCCATCATCGCCCTGACCGCCAACACCATGTCCCACCAGATCGAGGGCTACCTGGCCACGGGCATGGACAGCCATGTGGGCAAGCCGATCGAAGCAGAAGCCCTGTTTCGGGCGATCGCTGCGGCGCGCGCGGGGGTTGAGGCGTCGGGGGATCAATCTCTCAAGCGTGCTCCCCCGTAAAACGGGGGAGCTGTCACGGAGTGACTGAGGGGGCGCGCCGCCGCACTTCGGCCAGGATCATCTCGGCCACAGACTCCGGGTCTTTCAGCAAGTTTGCGCTAATCCTGAAAGTCGATATTCCACGCGACGCCAGCCACGCGTCGCGCCTAACGTCATGCGCCTGGGCTTCTGGTGAACCGTGGCTTTCACCATCGATCTCGATGGCGAGCCGGGCTTCGCTGCAGAAAAAGTCCACGATGTAGGGTCCTATCGGATGTTGCCGCCGGAAATGGTGGCCACCGAGCTGCCGGCCCCTTCAGCCGGACCCATAGCCCGACTTCGGGGCCGTTGAGGACCTTGCGAAATCGCCTGGCCCGCTTGTGAGTGATGGTCTGCGACCGCACGCTATCTCCCCTGTGCGGGCATAGTTGACGTCAACTTTCAACGAACCGATTTCGCCACGGACCTCAAGCCGGACCAAAGACCCAAACTGACGTAAGCCAAAATACACCAACTGAAAGAAGCCATAGCCGCAACGAGGCCCGCGCCATCACCTCCCCACCGTGCATCCTCCCTCACAGCCCATGATCCTAAGCCCCACCAAATAGCTGCTGTCGAAGCGGGCGGGATCAGCACGAGCCAAACCCAAGTCCGTGAAATCCATAGACGCCAGCCGACAAGCCCCAATTGAATAACACCGGCACCAACAAGGACGTTCGGTGATAGAGAAGCCGAGGTCGCCGCCACGGTGAACAGCGTGACAAAAGCTGCCTGGGCGAACCAGTAGAACTGCTTCATCGTCTGCTCCGTCCACTACACGAGCTGGCTGCGGCAATTGAAAGGATAAGGCGCGCGGGCCGCTCGCCCCCTCCACCACTTCGTGGTCCCCCTCCCCCGCTCCGCGGTGGAGGACGCCTGACGCCAAGTCGGTTCTAAGCCGCCCGACTGACCGCGAACTCAGCGAGGGATTGCAGGGCGCGGCGCCATTCGCCGTCCGGGAAAATCGCCAGGGCCTGTTGGGCCTGATCGGCGTATTCGGAGGCGAGATCGAGAGTGGCTTCCAGGGCGCCTGTGCCCACAACCAGTTCACGCGCGCGCCGGAAGTCGCCGTCGGCCTGTTCCAGCCGGCCGATGACGCGCTCCCAGAAGGGCGCCTCGCGCGCGCCGGAGCGGGCGACGGCTAGGATCAGGGGCATGGTGGCCTTGCCCTCGCGGAAATCGTCGCCCGCGTTCTTGCCCAGGGTCTCGGTCACCCCGCCATAGTCCAGGGCGTCGTCCGTCAGCTGAAAGGCCAGGCCCAGGCACAGGCCGTATTCACGCAGGGCCGCGATCTGCGCGTCGCCGGCCCCGGCGGCCACGGCTCCGGCTTCGGCGGCGGCGGCGAACAGTTCTGCGGTCTTGGCCCGGACGATCTCGATATAGACTTCCTGGTTCAGGTTCAGGTCGTGGGCGCGGGTCAGCTGCAGCACCTCGCCCTCGGCGATGACGCTGGAGGCCTTGGCCAGGATATCGAGCGCCCGCAGCGAGCCGGTCTCGACCATCAGCTCAAAGGCGCGGGCGAACAGGAAGTCGCCGACCAGAACGCTGGAGGCGCCGCCCCAGATCAGGTGAGCGGCCACCTTGCCTCGGCGCAGCTGTGAACCGTCGACCACGTCGTCGTGCAGCAGGGTGGCGGTGTGGATAAATTCGACCGCAGCGGCCAGCTTCAGGCAGTTCTCGTCGCGCCCTCCCGCCAGCCGGTCGGCCGCCAGGGTCAGGAGCGGGCGCAGACGCTTGCCGCCCGCAGCGATCAGGTGCTCAGCCAGGGCGGGAATGGTGGGGACCGGACTGTCCATGCGCGCCAGGATCAGCGCGTCGACCCCGGCCATGTCGGCTTGGGCCAGCTTCGCCAAGCCATCGACCGAACCGACCGAACGGGTGATGGCCTGTTTCACTGCGTCCAAGAGGCGGCTCCTTAACGGTGTCCGGGTCAGGTCCGTAAATCGGTCGGGACAATGGTCGCCCGATAGGTCAGGGTCAAGCAGAGTAAAGATCGGGGCTGCAAGAGCCAAATGCAATGAACGTCCAAACGCCGGACGGCGCTTTCACCGACGACCGCATTCTGGATGGGCGGCTGACCCTGCGCCAGCCGCGCAAAGGCTATCGTGCGGGGCTGGATGCCGCCCTCTTGGCCGCTGCATGCGATGCCGCCGCCGGCGCGCGCGTGCTGGAGGCCGGATGCGGCGCAGGCGGCGCGTTGCTGGCGGCAGCCGTTCGCAGGCCTCAGACACTGTTCACGGGCCTTGAGCGCGACCCGGACGCCCTGGCCCTGGCGCGACGGAATATCGCAGCCAACGGCCTGGAGGCGCGCGTGTCGGCGCAGGTCGGCGATGTGACGCAGCGGTTCTCCACCCTGGATCTTGCACCCTTCGATGCGGTGATGAGCAATCCGCCGTTCTTCGACGATCCCGCCGCCATCCGTGGTCCCGCGCCCGAACGTGAGGGCGCCTATCTGGCCGACGGCGGGCTGGAGGCCTGGACCCGCTTCATGCTCAAGGCCGTGCGCGAAGGCGGCAGCCTCACCCTGATCCACCGCGCCGACCGGCTGGCCGACATCCTGGCGTTGCTGGGCCAAGGCGCGGGCTCGTTCCGCATCCGGCCGGTGCAGCCCTTCGCCGATGAGCCTGCAAAGCGCGTGCTGGTGCGGGCGATCAAGACCGGCAAGGCGCCGTTGGTGGTGCTGCCGGCCCTGGTCCTGCACGACCGCGATGGCGGTAAACATAGGCCGCAGGTGGAGGCGATCCTCAGGGGCGAGGCGGATTTGGGGTGGTGATTGAAACCCTCGCCCGCTCTTTGCGGGGAGAGGGTAGGGTGAGGGGCGGTTCCGATTGCCGGCGGCAAGACGGCTGAAACGCCCCCTCACCCTGCCCTCTCCCCCACCTTCGGCGGGGGCGAGGGTTTTGAGCTCAATCCGAATACAGCTTCACCGCGTCCAGGCACATCTCAAAGCCGGTCAGGTCGCCGTAGACATCGGCGGTGACCACGACGAACAGGCGCCGGGCTTCGGCCCAGATCATCAGGTCCTCAGGCAAGCCGAAATCTTCGACCTCGCCGCCGAAGCTGTCGCGCACGACGCCTTGACGGTCCAGCTCAAGACCCATCATGGCCTCGATGCGCGTGCGCAGCTCGGCGTCTTCCTCGGTCTCGACATTGAGATAGGCGAACACCGGCTTGCCCAGGCCCGCCAGGAAACCCGCCTCGAACGCGGCGCCCGTATAACAGCCGGCGCCGCGCCAGGGGGTGAGGTTGAGGATGGCCGCATCGGCCAGGCGCAGGCGCTGAACCCGGTCGGCGTAGATTTCCCGGGCCATGGCTTCAGACGGCTCGGTTTCCACCAGCACCCTTTCGGTGGGCAGAACCGGCACAAACCCCTTAGCCTGGCAAAGATCGCGCTTTTCCGCCAGAAGCCGCGCGCCGTCCTGCATGGCCGCATCCGGTCCGCCGATATAGAGCGAAACGATGCGGCGCATGGGACGAGGCTCTCGGTCTCAGGCGGTCAGTTCTTGGACTGATCGACCAGGCGGTTCTTGGTGATCCACGGCATCATGCCGCGCAGGCGGGCGCCGACCTCTTCGATCGGATGCTCGGCGGCCCGGCGGCGGGTGGCCTTGAACGAGGGCTGACCCACGGCGTTTTCCAGCATGAAGTCGCGCACGAAGCGCCCGGACTGGATGTCTTCCAGCACCCGCTTCATCTCGGCCTTGGTCTCCGGGGTGATGATGCGCGGTCCGGTGACGTACTGGCCGTACTCGGCGGTGTTGGAGATGGAATAGTCCATGTTGGCGATGCCGCCTTCATAGATCAAATCCACGATCAGCTTCACCTCGTGCAGGCACTCGAAATAGGCCATTTCCGGAGCGTAGCCGGCCTCGGTCAGGGTCTCGAAGCCCGCCCGGATCAGTTCGACCAGACCGCCGCACAGCACGGCCTGTTCGCCGAACAGGTCGGTTTCGCATTCCTCGCGGAAGGTGGTCTCGATAATGCCCGAGCGACCGCCGCCGATGGCGGAGGCATAGGCCAGGCCCACCTCATGGGCGCCGCCCGAGGCGTTCTGGTGAACCGCCAGCAGGCAAGGCACGCCGCCGCCCTTGGCGTACTCGCCGCGCACGGTGTGGCCCGGACCCTTGGGCGCCACCATCAGCACGTCGATGGTCGACTTGGGCTCGATCAGTTGGAAGTGGACGTTCAAGCCGTGGGCGAACAGCAGGGCCGCGCCGTCGCGGATATTGGGCGCGATGTCCTTGGCGTAGATTTCACGCTGGTGCTCGTCCGGCGCCAGGATCATCAGCAGGTCGGCCCAGGCGGCGGCCTCGGCCACCGTCATGACCTTCAGGCCCTCGCCCTCGGCCTTCTTGGCCGTGGCGGAGCCGGGCCGCAGGGCGACCGCTACGTTCTTGATCCCGGAGTCGCGCAGGTTCAGGGCGTGAGCGTGACCCTGCGATCCATAGCCGACAATGGCGATATTCTTGTCGAGCAGGCGGGCGAGGTCGGCGTCGCGATCATAATAGACGCGCATGTGTTGTCTCCGGAGCGCAAAGGCGGCCGCCCTCTCATTCGATGAGAGGACGGCCGTTGGAAA
>CAYVHP010000095.1:0-9896 GCA_964451265.1 uncultured Caulobacteraceae bacterium
TATAAGCCGTGACCGATGCCGAGGAAACCGCGCGGGTCTTCAAAACCGCCTGGTTCACCAAGGCGGCGCGCAAGGCTCGCATCACAGACGACGAACTTTGCGAAGCGATTGAGGAAGTCAGGAAGGGCCAGGCGGACGATCTTGGTGGCGGCGTATTCAAGAAGCGCCTGAACAAGAACATGCACCGAAGCGTCATTCTCGCGAAGGGCGGTAGGTATTGGATTTACGAGTTCCTCTTTGCGAAAAAGGACCAGGCGAACATCGACGATGAGGACCTGGACGACTTCAGAGCCCTCGCAAAGAAATATGCCGCGTTGAGCGAAAATCAGATCGCTCAACTCCTAGAGGAAAAAGACCTGACGGAGATATGCAATGGCGACCAAGTGCAAGTTTAAGAGTGACATGTCCGAGGCGATTCACTCGTCTGCGGCAGCGCTTTACAAAGTCGGAGCGATCGACAAAACGACCATGGCGGACTTCGATGCCCGGCATTTGGCCCCGAGCGAAATAGCGCCCGCCGAAATCAAGCAACTCCGCGAAGCCAACAATGTCAGCCAGCGCGTGTTCGCCCGCTACCTCAACACCAGCGAAAGCACGATTGAGAAGTGGGAATCGGGCGCCAAGCGGCCCAGCCCCCCATTGCGAAAGCTCCTGTCAGTCGTCCAAAAACACGGCTTGCAAGTCCTCACCTAGCGCGCCCGCACCGTGCTACCCACTCCGGGTAATGCTGGCCGACGAGCGGGCGCTGAACCGGTGGCTATCGACTAAAGGTCCGCGCCCCTCAAGCGTCCGATAGTTTTGTCTTGAGCACCTGGCCCGTGTCGAGCAAGGTCAGTGTATGCAGGCGGCCGCGTGGTGAGCCGTCTCTCATAGGATTCAACACGAGAGTAACGCGGTCGCCGCGCTTGATTATGTCTCGCTTCCAACCGAAACGCTTAAGTATGCTGGGGGCGCTGGTCTCAACGTCCCATTTCACCTGTTCGCCGCCCCCATCTTTCCGCACCAATATTTCGAGCATGACGTGCGGATTTGCCCACTCGAAGGCCTTGACTGTCCCCGTTAGCGCGAGGGTCTTTACGCTCTCGTAGGCGGCAAAGGAGTGGTGCGCGAAGGTCGGCCGCTGGGAACAACGTCGCCGCCACAAACAGCGTAATCGGCAACCCTCTCACTTCCGTACTCCCTAGCGTCGCAGCCTCGCGATGACTGCTCAACCTTAGAAGGCAAAAAGTACACGCGGCGGAGGTCAGCCCCTAACCGGAATCGTCGGATAGGCCAGTTGCTCGCGCGCCATCCAGTCCTGCGTCACGTAGTTGACGATTACCGTGCGGCGGATGCGCGGGATCTGGCGCTTTTCAAAGCCGTGATAGGTGTTGGTGGAGGGCACGAACATCAGGGCGCTGTTCCATTTGAACGGCGGGCGGCCAAACCAGGTGTCTGGGTCCGTGTAGATGTCGGTGCCCAGGTCTTCCTGATCCACCCCGTCGGGCATGTAGTACAGCAGGGAAATCCGCTTTACGCCCAGGTCGGTGTGGGGCTGGAGCCAGAAGTCGTCGGCGTCCAGGGTGTATTCGATCCGCACATTGGTGCCCGACAGGTCCGCGCCGGTGCGCTGCTGAAACAGCCGCACGGTCTCCTCGGCCTGGAACAGGCGGGCCACCTGGCCGCACACTGCGAAGCGCTGGTTATTGGCCGCGTCGAAATAGCTGCGGGAGTCGTTGTGCAGCTCGCGCTTGCCCGAAACGCCATGCAGGTCCGGCTTGGGGAAGGGCAGCACCGACAGGGCCCGGGCGACGGACTCGGGGAACAGGTCGCGCACGATCCAATGCCGGTATGGAGTCTCGTTTTGCTGAGCGGCCGTCAGGCTTTGGCTGAGCGTGTTGAACAGCGGTTCGATGTCCGGATCGACAGTGAACCTAGATTGCAGGGCCTGAGCCTCGGGCGCCATGAAGTACTCCAGCGGTCGTCAGATCGCCGGAAGCAGGCGACGACTCCTGTCGGCTTATACCTCGTGGCAGGCCGAGACGGAAATTGGGCAGATCAGCGCCGTCCGACGCCGTGGTATTCAAAGCCGCGCGCGGCCATTTCCGCTGGGCGATAGATATTGCGCAGGTCGACGACCAGAGGCATGCGCATCAGCAGCTTGATCCGGTCCAGGTCCAGGGCGCGGAACTGGTCCCATTCGGTGAGGATCACCAGGGCGTCGGCGCCTTCGGCCGCCTCATAGGGGCCTGCTTTGAATTGCGCTGAGGTCAGCATCTGGCGCGCTTCATGGCCCTCGGGATCATAAACCTGGACCTCAGCGCCCATGCCGATCAGGGCCGGCACGATGTCCAGCGAGGGCGCGTCGCGCATGTCATCGGTGTTGGGTTTGAAGGTCAGGCCGAGCACGCCGATGCGTTTGCCGTTGACCTTGCCGCCCATGGCCCGGACAATCTTTTGCGCCATGGCCTTCTTGCGGGCGTCGTTGACCTGGACGGTGGTTTCTACCAGCCGGATGGGCGAGCCTGCGTCAGAAGCGGTGCGCACCAGGGCCAAGGTGTCCTTGGGAAAGCATGAGCCGCCGTAGCCGGGACCCGCGTGCAGGAACTTGGCGCCGATGCGATTGTCCAGACCGATGCCGCGGGCGACCTGCTGAACATCGGCGTCCAGCACTTCGCACAGGTCGGCGATCTCGTTGATGAAGGTGATCTTCATGGCCAGGAAGGCGTTGGCCGCATATTTGGTCAGCTCCGAGGTGCGCCGACCGGTGAACAGGATCGGGCTCTCGTTGAGGTTCAGGGGCCGATACAGCTCGGCCATCACCGCCTTGGCCCGCTCGTCCTCGGTTCCCACCACCACCCGGTCGGGACGCTTGAAGTCGTTGATCGCCGCGCCCTCACGCAGGAACTCGGGGTTGGACACCACGGCGAAATCGCCGTCCGGCCGCACACGCTTGAGGATGGCCTCGATCTCGTCGCCCGTGCCGACCGGCACGGTGGATTTGGTCACCACCACCGTGAAGCCGTCGATCTGGCCCGCGATCTCTTCAGCGGCGGCATAGACGTAGCTGAGGTCGGCATGGCCGTCGCCTCGGCGAGACGGCGTGCCGACCGCGATGAACACCGCATCGGCCTCGCGCACCGCCTTGGCGCCGTCGGTGTCGAAGAACAGCCGCGCCTCGCGCACATTGCGCGCCACCAGGTCGTCCAGGCCCGGTTCAAAGATGGGAATCTCGCCCTTCTTCAGCCGCTCGATTTTGGACGCATCCTTGTCGATGCAGGTGACCACATGGCCGAAGTCGGCGAAGCACGCGCCAGACACCAGCCCGACATAGCCCGTTCCGATCATCGCGACGCGCATGCGGTTAGATCTCTTGGTTGTAGGCGCCGACGCCGGGGTATTTCGCCAAGCGCGGCTTCACTTCGTTATGAAACAGGGCGCGCATATCGTCTTCACTGGCCATGCTTTCCACCACCACCACCAGTTCGGGCTTGTTGGAGGATGCGCGCACCAGAACCCAGGAGCCGTCTTCCAAGGTCACGCGCACGCCGTTGACGGTCAACACCTGGGCGATCTTGCGGCCTTCGATCAGACCGCCGGCGGCGGCTAACGCCTGGTATTCCTGCACAATCTGCTCAACCACGCCGTATTTGGTTTCGTCTGAGCAGTGGGGCGACATGGTCAGGGAGGTGAAGGCAACCGGCAGGGCCTTCTTCAGGTCCGACAGCTTCTAGCCGGGGTTGCGGTCCAGCATCGCCAGGATGGCGGCGGCGGCGATCAGCCCGTCGTCGTAGCCGCGCCCGATCGGTTGGTTGAAGAAGAAGTGGCCGGACTTCTCGAACCCGGCCAGGGCGCCGATCTCGGCCGTCTTGCGCTTGATGTAGCTGTGTCCGGTCTTCCAATAGACGGTCTTGGCGCCGTTCTTCTTCAGCACCGGATCAGTGATGAACAGGCCGGTGGATTTGACATCGACGATAAAGGTCGCGTCGGGGTGAACTTCCGACAGATCGCGCGCCAGCATCAGGCCGATCTTGTCGGCGAAGATTTCCTCGCCTTCGTCGTCCACCACGCCGCAGCGATCGCCGTCGCCGTCAAAGCCCAGCGCCAGGTCGGCGTTGAACTGGCGCACCGAATTGGCCATGGCGTGCAGCATGATGCTGTCTTCGGGGTTGGGATTGTATTTGGGGAAGGTCCAGTCCAGATCGCAATCCATCTCGACCACCACCGCCACGCCCATGCGGCGCAGGGCTTCGGGGGCGAAATGTCCGGCCGTGCCGTTGCCGCAGGCCGCGATCACGGTCAGGGGGCGCTTGAGCTTCAGCTTGGAGGCGGCGTCGGCGATGTAGCGTTCGGCTACCCCGGGCACATGGGTCAGCTTGCCGCCGGCTTTCTCAATCCAGCTCCCGCCGAGCACGATCTCCTTCAGCCGGCCCATTTCATCGGGGCCGAAGGTGAGGGGCCTTTGGGCGCCCATCTTCACCCCGGTCCAGCCGTTCTCATTGTGGCTGGCGGTCACCATGGCCACGCAGGGCGCGTCCAGGTCGAATTGGGCGAAATAGGCCATGGGCGAGACCGCCAGGCCGATGTCGAGCACTTCACAGCCGGCCGCGATCAGACCCAGCGTCAGGGCTTGTTTGATCGACAGGGAGTAGGCGCGAAAATCATGGCCGACCACAATGCGGCTGTGGCCCAGCTCCTGGATATAGGTCCCGAGACCCAGCCCTAGGGCTTCGACGCCCAGCAGGTTGATGTCGGGTCCGAACAGCCAGCGGGCGTCGTATTCACGAAAGCCCGTCGCCTTGACGAGGGCCTGGTTCTCGTAGGCGAAGGTGTTGGGGGTCAGGTCGGCGCTGGGCGCGGAGAGCATGGGGATTCCCTTTGGGTGTGGGCGCACGCCTCATAGCGGCAAAAAGCAACGCAAGGCCAGCCGAACCGATCCGAACGCGATGAAAATCAGATGACGCCGGCGCGAACCAGATCGTGGATATGCAAAATGCCGACCGGCCGCTCGTCTTCGACCACGAACAGGACAGTGGACGGTGGAGCGGTCTGGCTCATGCGCTTGAGCGCCTCCGCGGCCAACATGCTCGGCGGGACGGACTTGGGCGAGGGCGTCATCACCTGGCCGGCGGTGCGTTGAAACAGGCCGTCCATATGCCGCCGAAGGTCGCCGTCGGTGATAATTCCTTCCAGCCGTCCGTCCCGGCCCACGACGCCGACGCAGCCAAAGCGCTTTTCGGTCATCAGCAACAGGGTCTCGCGCATGGGGGCGTCGGGCGGCGCCAGAGGGGTGTCGGCCAGGCCGTGCATCAGATCGCCGACGGTGCGCAGCATGGCGCCCAGCTTGCCGCCGGGGTGGTACAGGCGAAAATCCTTGGCCGTAAACCCGCGCCGCTCCAGCAGGGCTACCGCCAGAGCGTCGCCCAGGGCGATCTGCAGAGTGGTGGAGGTGGTCGGCGCATTGACCTCGGCGGTGGCTTCCTCTGCATCGGGCAGGGCCAGGACCACGTCGCCCGCCCGGCCCAGGGCGCTATCGACGCTGGCGGTCACCGCGATCAGGGGAATGTCGAAACGTTTGGCGTAGGCGAGGATATCGCCCAGTTCTCGCGCTTCGCCCGATTTGGACAGGGCCAGCACCACATCGCCCGGACCGATCATGCCCAGGTCGCCATGGCTGGCTTCGGCCGGATGCACGAACAGGGCGGGCGAGCCGGTCGAGGCCAGGGTCGCCGCGAGCTTTCGCGCCACGAGGCCCGACTTGCCGATGCCGGTGCAGGCGATGCGGCCCTTGGCCTGGAACAGGGTTTCCACCGCCTGGTTGAAGCTGTCCCCCAGGGCGCCCGACAAGGCCTTCAGCGCCTCGGCCTCCACCTCAAGCACGCGGCGGCCCACGGTGATGGCGTCGAACGGGCTCATTGGGTGATGGGGGGCAGGACGGGTCTAGGCGGCCCGGTGGGGGTGGGTGCGACCATCGGATGGCCGAAGGGCGCCGGCGATGGCGTGCCTTGACCCTGGGGCCATACCAGGGCCAGGGCGATCAACACGGCGAAGGCCACGAGGACCAAGGGGTAGAAGATGCGATCAGGCAGCATGGCTGGTCTATAGCAGCGCCAGGCGCTCAGGACCAACCGTCCGCTTGACGCCCCATGCCCAAAGGCTTAGCCCGCCGGTTCGGCCCCCATTTCAAGCGGACGCCCCAGACCATGCCTGCCCTCGTTCTGCTCCGCCACGGCCAAAGCCAGTGGAATCTCGAAAACCGCTTCACCGGGTGGGTGGACGTGGACCTGACGCTTCAGGGCGAGGCGGAGGCTAAGAAGGGCGGGGCGCTGATCCAGGACGCGGGGCTGACGTTTGACCGCGCCTACACCTCTGTGCTGACCCGCGCCATTCGCACGGCCAATCTGGCCTTAGCGGCGGCCGGCCAAGCCTGGGTTCCGATCACCAAGAGCTGGCGGCTGAACGAGCGGCACTACGGCGCACTGACGGGCCTGGACAAGGCCGAGACGGCCAAGACCTATGGCGAGGATCAGGTCAAAATCTGGCGCCGGTCCTACGACACGCCCCCGCCGCCCCTGACGCCGGGCGGACCATTCGATCTGTCGGGCGACCGTCGCTACGCCGGGGTCGCCGTGCCCGCCACGGAGAGCTTGAAGACCACCTTAGATCGGGTGGAACCTTATTGGCTCCAGGATATCGCGCCCAAGCTGAAGTCTGGAGAGACCCTGCTAATCGCCGCCCACGGCAATTCCTTGCGGGCCATCGTCAAGCTGCTGTTCGCCGTGGCGGACGCCGACATCGTCGGGGTGGAGATTCCCACGGGCAATCCTCTGCTGATCGATTTGGATGCGAACCTTATGCCGCTATCCGCCCGCTATCTCGATCCCAGCCGCGCCGAGCCCTTGCCCGCGCCGCCGACGCGGACCGCGTGAGCGCGGACTTTGACGAGCTGATGATGCGTCAGGCCATCGCCCTGGCGCGCGCCCAGCTGGGGCGCACCCGATCCAATCCCGCCGTCGGCTGCATCCTGGTCAAGGACGGTCAGGTGCTAGCCCAGGCCGCCACGGCGCCCGGCGGACGTCCTCACGCGGAGGAACAGGCCTTGGCGGCGGCGGGGCCGATGGCGCAAGGGGCCGTGGCCTATGTCACGCTTGAACCCTGCGCGCGCCGAACTTCAGGCGCCTGCTCCTGCGCCCAGCGGCTGGTGGACGCTCGCGTGGCGCGGGTCGTGTTCGCCTGCGACAATCCCGATCCTCTATCGGCCGGCGAGGGCCCCAAGATCATGACGGCCGCCGGACTGAAGGTGGAAACCGGCCTGCTGGGCGAAGAGGCTAACGCGCTGCTTTATCGCGGCTTTCGCCGGCGGGCGATCTCGCGCCGAGACAAGCTAGGAGCTCGTTAATCCCCTTTTGTGATAAGGGTGGATGGACTTAGCTGAACTGCGCACACCATGTCCGGACAAACGGTCAATGATCCGCATCGCCGCCTGACGCAGGCCGACGTTGATCTCATTTGCGTCAAGCACGACCGGCTGTTTTCCTCACGCCCCGGCGGCGCGCGCGCGGTGTTCTCCTGGACCGATATTTCCGGCCTAGACCTGTCGGGCCGTAACCTCAGCGACGCGGATTTCACCGGCGCGATCCTGGCCGGCTGCCGTTTGATCGGAACGCGGCTGGATAATTCCGTCCTGTTCAGCGCGGACCTGCAGAACGCCGACTTGACCAACGTCAGTTTGCGCAGGGCCGATCTGCGGGGCGCCTGCCTACGCGGCGCCGACTTGACCGGGGCCGACCTGTTTGAGGCCGACCTGCGGGAGGGGACCATCGCGGCGGCCGACGCCGAAAAGGGCTTTCGCATTCTGGAGCCCACCAAGCGCGCCAGCGACGTGCAGGGCGCCATCCTGATCGGCGCCAATCTGGAGCGCTCCAAGCTGTCAGGGGCGTTGGCGGTGCGGGCTGATTTCACCGACGCCATCCTCAAGGACGCCAAGCTGGTCCGCGCCAACCTCACGCAAGCCAATATGAACGGCGCTAACCTTTCGGGCGCCGACTTAACCGGGGCGGACCTGGCCGGCGCGGATCTGCGCGACGCCGTGTTGGTCGGGGCGATGACCCAGTCCTGCAAGTTTGACGGGGCCTTGATGGAAGGCGTCTTGACCGACGCCCCCGCCGGCAAGTCTGCCTCGACCCTGCCCTTCGCCGACATGCTGCGCGAACACGCCCTGTGGTGCGAGAGCGATGGCGTCATGGGCAAGCCCTCCAAGTTCGACGAGGCGGACCTGCGGTCGCTCGGCTCGATCAGCGGCTACAATCTCACGGCCCTCTCGGCCCGAGGCGCGGTGTTCTACGGCCTGAACATGGAGGGGGTTCAGTTGCAGGGCGCCCACCTGGAAGGCGCCGATATGCGCAACTGCAATCTGCGCCGGGCGGATTTGCGCGGGGCGCGGCTGTCCAACGCCAAGCTGTCCGGATCAAACCTCGGCGAGGCCCAGCTTGGGCCCTTGGTCATTGGTCAAGACCGCCTGCTGCCCTGCGATCTGCGCGGCGCCATGATCAAGACCGCCGACCTACGCGGCGCCGACCTGCGCGGCGCCTTGATGACGGGCTCCAACCTATCGCGCTCGGATTTTACGGGGGCGCTGCTGCGAGAGTCTGATTTGCTGGGGGCTCATGCGGAGGGCGCCAAGGGGCTGGGGGCGGTTCGGTAGGGATTGCGGCAATCGAAGTTGATTGGTCTCGAACGGTCCGCCTGGGGCAAGCAGGATTATTGAACCACCAAGCTCACCAAGAACACCAAGCGACGTCATCCTCGGAAAACACGCAGTGTTTGTCCGAGGACCCAGCCGCTTCCGGCTTAAAGCTGGGAGCAAGCCCGCGCGTTGAGGTCTTCGCTGCTGGGTCCTCAGGCTCGCCGTTCCGGCGCCCCGAGGATGACAAGGGTTTTTGAGCTTGGTGAGCTTGGTGCTCTTCGTGGTTCAATCTTCAATGGCCGCGCGATCCAGGGCTGCATTATCCAGCCCTTACTCCGCCGTGAATCCCTTGCATTAAGTAGTTCATTGGACTACCATCTGCCATGGTTTGGACGGCTCCGTTCACCGTGATTGAAACGCCGGAGTTTCTGTCGGCCTGTCACAAATTGATGGGCGAAAGCGACAGGAACTTGCTGGTTGATTACCTCGCCTACAATCCCACAGCAGGCGATCTGATCACCGGGACAGGCGGTGTGCGCAAGCTCCGTTGGGGCCTCGACGGACGTGGCAAACGCGGCGGCGCGAGGGTCATTTATTTCGTCCATAACGCCGACATGCCGCTGTTTCTGCTCACCGTTTACGCCAAGAACGAACGGGCGGATTTGAGCGACAAAGATCGAAACGATTTCGGACGGCTCACCGGACGTCTGGTGGAAGCGTTCAAGAGGAGACAGACATGAGCAAGGTGGCGGACAGCATCCTGCGCGGCCTGGAAGATGCCCTCGGCTACGCAGAAGGCAATGCCAAGGCTGTGGATTTTCGGGTTCACATTCCGGCGACTGTGAATGTGAAAGCGATCCGCGCGAAATTGGGCCTTACGCAGGAAGAATTCGCAGGCAGGTTCGGCTTTAACGTCAATACCCTGCGCCATTGGGAACAGGGAATGCGTCAGCCCGAAGGGCCGGCTCGAGCCTATCTGCTGGTCATCGACCGCGCCCCCAAGGCGGTCCAGGATGCTCTTCACGCGGCGTAGTTGGGAGGTCGGGCGACGTCAAAGAGGCGGTTCAGTTCAACTACCGTAGTTTTCAGAATAACACTCCGCCGCGACCAGGGCGTCTCGCGAACTGAACGTCTGGTTTCGGGCAATCCGCCAATGGGGAGAATCGACCCTGAATGGACATTGCGGAGGTCTGTGGAGTGACCCCCTTTAGCGAGACAGAGAAATAAGGGA
>CAYVHP010000096.1:0-56468 GCA_964451265.1 uncultured Caulobacteraceae bacterium
CTGATCGAGAACTTCTTCTGCAAACTCAAAGAGTTCAAACGCATCGCCATGCGCAGCGACAAGACCGATCAGAGCTTCTCAGCCATGATCTACCTCACCGCAGCCGTCATCCATTCCAGATGAATCTCAACAGGCCCTAGATCAGGCCTTCGGCGAGGTCGCGCGCTGTGTCTTCGGGGTTCCGGTCTGCCGGATCGCCCAGGCCCGCGCCGCCGGGCACGTGAAGCACCAGGCGATCGCCCGCTGGAATGCGCTGCAGGCCCTTGCCGCGCAGCTGGCCGCCGGACGCCAGCCTGACCACCCCCGCCGCGCCGTCGCGCCCACCCTCGCGCCCGCGCGCCGGCGTATTGACCCGCTCGTACATGGCGAGCACTTCAAAGCTGTCGCCCCATCGGCCGCCGACCTCGACGATCTGGCCAAGTCCGCCCCGCTGGCGGCCGCCGCCGCCGCTGCCAGGCCACAGCTCCTTGCGCCAGATCACGATCGGCGCCCCCGCCTCGGACACCTCAACCGGCATGGCTCGAACACCGCTGGGGAACGCCGTGGCGGACAGACCGTCCTGGCCGGGGCGCGCGCCGGAGCCGCCGCTGTTGAAGAACACCGTATCGAACCGCCGGATCTCGTTAGCCGGTCCATGGGTTTCGCCGCGAAGCTGCACGCTCCAAAGGCAGGACGACCCCTCCGCAGGGGTCCGTTCGGGCAGGGCCTGCGAAAGGCAACCGAACACCAGGTCCGGCAGCATCTGGCCGACCACATGGCGGGCCGCGACGGGCATCGGGCGCTGGGCATTGAGAATGCTGCCCTCCGGCGCCTTGACCACGAACGGCAGCAAGGCCCCGTAATTATTCGGCACGTCGGGCGATATAACGCATTTGAGCCCAAACACTGTGTAGGCTCGGCAATAGTTCAGAACCACGTTGACGCCATAGGGCACCGCGGGATCTGTGCCCTCAAAGTCCACTTCGATCGTCTCTCCCTGGATGGTCAGAGCCGCGCGCAGGGTGATCGGAGCGTCATAGCCGTCGATCGTCAGGGCGCTGGTCCAGCGTCCGTCCGGCAGGGCCGCGATCTGCGCCCGAGTCGCCGACAGGGACTGGGCGATGACATAGTCGGCCAGCCGATCCAGGTTCGGTTGCCCAAATTCGATGAACATGTCGCGCAGCCGCGCGGCGCCGGTCTCGTTGCTGGCGATATAGGACCGAACATCCCCTTCGACCTGCATGGGCGTGCGTACGTTTTGGCGCAGGATTTCCATCAGGGTTTGGTCGATCTGCCCGGCCGAAGCCAACTTGAGTAGGGGAATCTGCAACCCCTCCTCATAGATCGAGCGGCCGTCGGGTCCCTGCCCCAGCCCGCCGATGTCCAGCTGGTGGCAACAACAACCGACCAGGGCCGCCAACCGTCCGTCCAGGAATACCGGACTGACCACGGTGACGTCGTGCAGGTGGCCCGCCGTCAGCCAGGGGTCGTTGGTGATGAAGTGATCGCCCGCCTGCATGGTTTCGGCCGGGAACTTGTCGAGGAAGTGGCGCACGCCTTCGGCCATGGAATTGACGTGGCCCGGCGTGCCCGTCACCGCTTCGGCCACCATCCGCCCCTGGGTGTCGAACACGGCCGCCGACAGATCGCCCGCGTCACGGACGGTGGTGGAGAATGCCGTTCGCATCAGTGTCTGGGCCTGCTCCTCGACGATCGAGATCAGCCGCGTCCACATGACCTGCAGTCGCAGATCGGCCAGAAGATCGTTCATGAGACCACGTCCGTTGAGGGCACACGCCGGTCCAGCACCAAGTAGCCGTAAGCGTCGACTGAAACGTCGAAGCTGGGCGGCGCTACTGTGGTGGTCTGGGCTTCCACGATGAGCGCCGGCCCGCGGACCCAGTCGCCGGGCGCGAGATCTTCGCGCCGAACGACCCCGTAGGACTGGGTCTTGCCGCTGGCCGGGTCAAAGACCGGGCGGCGGACCTCAGGCACGGCGACGCGTTTACGTCCCAGCTGGGCAAGCCGTTCAACCTGCCGGCCCGGCGTCGAAACGTTCACCCGCCAGGTGAGGACCTCGATCGGCAACTGAGCGATGATCCGTCCGTACTGGCGCCGATAAGCGGACTCGAAAATTTCGAGCAACACAGCTTCATCCGCAGACCCCAAAGGCCTGACCGGAATGTCGATGGCGATCTCATAGCCCTGGCCGACATAACGGGCATAGGCTACCCGACGTTCGATCCGCTCTGCCTGGGGATCGCCGCGTTCGACCAAGCCGTGCGCCATAGCCGACATATCGGAAAGGATGGCGTTCAGGCCGACGAAGTCCACCCGACCCAGTTGTTCCTTACGACTGCGCGACAGTTCATAGCCGATCGGCGCGCGTAGGAAGCCAACGGCCGACCCGACGCCCGCACTGCGCGGCACGATCACCCGGGCAATGCCTAGCTTCTCGGCGATGCGCGCCGCATGCAGGGGCGCGGCGCCGCCGAAGGCCACCAGGGTGCGCTCATCCACGCTCACGCCCTGTTCGACCGCGTGCACCCGGGTCGCGCTCGCCATGGCCTCGTCCACGATCTCGCTGACACCCAAGGCCAACATCTGCGGATCGGCCGCGGTCGTCGATAAAATCTGCAACGCGCCGCGCGCCGCGTCGACGTCCAAGGCAATGGAGCCGCCGGCGAAGGCCTCGGGATCGACCCGGCCGAGGACCAGGTCGGCGTCGGTCACGGTCGGCTGGAGGCCGCCACGCCCATAACAAGCCGGCCCAGGCTCGGACGACGCGCTCTTGGGGCCGACGCCGAGCCGGCCCAGGGCGTCACGATGGGCGATAGAACCGCCGCCGGCGCCGATCTCGACCAACTCCACCACCGGGATTCGCAGCGGCAGTCCGCTGCCCTTGCGGAAGCGATGGACGCGCGCGACCTCGAAACCCTGCGACATCTGCGGGCGACCATCGTCAATGAAGCAGATCTTGGCGGTGGTGCCCCCCACGTCCAGAGCGAGCATGCGCTCAATGCCCAGTTCGGCGGCGATCGACGCCGCGAAAATGGCGCCGCCGGCGGGACCGGACTCCACCAGCCGCACCGGGAAGCGGGCGGCCGTTTCCAATGTCGTCAGACCGCCCGACGACAGCATGAGGAAGAGCGGACAATCAAACCCTCCCTCGGCCAGCCTAGCCTCAAGGCGACCCAGATAGTCCGCCACCAGGGGGCGCACATAGGCGTTGGCCACGGTTGTGCTGAAACGCTCATATTCACGGATTTCCGGGGAGACCTCGCTGGACAGGGACAGGCTTACGCCTGGCATCCGACGGGTCAGAATCTCGGCGGCCGCCTGCTCGTGCGCGGGGTTGGCGTAGCTGTGCATGAAGGCCACGGCGACGCTGCGCACCCCCTGCTCCATAAAAAAGTCCGCGGCGCGCTCCACCCCAGTCGCGTCCAGCGGCAGCAGGACCTCGCCATCGGCGGCCACGCGTTCGCTCACGGTCAGACGAAGTCGCCGCAGCGTCAGGGGCGCGGGTTTTTCAATCGACAGATCATATTGATCGAAGCGGCTCTCCGAGCCCATCTCCAGGACGTCACGGAAGCCTTCCGTCGTGAGCAGCCCGGTCAAGGCGCCCTGGCGGCTGATCAGGGCGTTGGTGGCCAGGGTCGTGCCGTGCACCATCAGGCCGACGTCGGCGGGCGTCAGGTCGGCTTGCGCCAGGAGGGCCGCCACGCCCTCCAGCACCGCCCGCTCAGGCGCATCGTAGGTGGTCAGAATCTTGGTCGAGTGGCGCTGGCGGCCCACCTCCAGAACAACGTCGGTGAAGGTGCCGCCGATATCGGAGCCGATCCTGGCTTGCATTCGGTCGGTCACGCGGAAGCGGCCTCCTTTGGGGCGTACTTCATCATGCAGTCGCCCACATCGGCGGGCGGATAATTGGCGCGTCCGTCGATGGCGACGAACTCAGGCAGAGGTTCGACTGTCGCGCGCGCATCCGGGTTAGCGAAGAACGGGATCGAATAGCGCTCACGACCCGACGTGTTGCGTACCTTGTGCAGGTTGGACAAGAATCGTCCGTTCGACCACCACATCAACATGTCGCCCACATTGATGACGAAGGTGTCGTCGATCGGCGGGGCCGCGATCCATTGGCCATCGCGCCGCTTCACCTCAAGGCCGCCGACCTCGTCCTGCCACAGGATCGTAAAGGGACCCTCGTCCGTGTGCGGCGTGGTGTTGACCGCGTCGATCTCCTCGGGGGGAATCGCGCCGTAGTGCAACAAAGTCAGCTGATAGATCGGATCGTCAAAATAGCCGTCAAACCGGTCGCGGGGCAGCCCCAGCCCCAAGGCGAAGGCCTGGCGCAGCCGGGCGGACAGGGTGGTCATGTGCTGGAAATACAGCTCGGCGGCTGCGCGGAATTCCGGCATGTCCTCCGGCCAACGGTTTGGCGCGTACAGATGCTGAGTTCGCCGGTCCGCCCCGATCTGGCGCGGATGCTCGACCTGAATGCGATAGCTCTCTATTTCGCGACTGCGCTTGGACAGGCCGACCTTGGACAGGTCCATCCAGCCCCGATACCAGTCAGACGTCGCCGCGCTCAGGGCGCGCTCGGCCAAGGGGCGGGCAAAGAAATCGCCGGACTGCTGGCGCAGGGCGCTGACGTCCTGAGCCGGTACGCCATGGTTCTTCAGGTAGAAAAACCCGATTTCCTGACATGCCTCTGCGATAGCCCCGGCCGCAGCCGCCTGCCCCTGAAGATCTCCGGTGACGAAGGCCTGAAAATCCACCACCGGAATCTGCTCCAGCCCCACCGCCTGGGCGCGGACCACATAGTCGCTTTCGTCGTCGCTGCGGGCCATGGCGCGCTTCAGGCCTTGGCCAAAGCTTGTGCACACGCCTCGGCGGCGCGGCGCTCCAAGGTGGCGTAGAACCGCGTCAGGTGCACGCCGGCCTCCACGGAGCCAAATCGGGCTTCGCCATCGATCGCCACAAGTTCGGGCAGGGGTTCGACCACCACCTTTTGATCGGGATTGAAGAAGAACGGAATCGAGTAGCGTTCCTGGCCGGAGGTGTTGCGAACGCGGTGCATGTTCGACAGGTAGCGTCCGTTGGACCACCACATCATCATGTCCCCGATATTGATCACAAAGGTTCCGGCAATCGGCGGCGCGGCGATCCATTCGCCATCTCGGCGGCGCACCTCAAGGCCGCCCACCTCGCCCTGGGCCAGGATTGTGAATGGGCCCTCGTCCGTATGGGCCGCAGCGTTCTGCACCGTGACCTGAGCCCCGTCAGGCAAGGCGCTGTAGTAAAGCAGGCTGAGCTGAGACAGCGGCTTTTCAAACCAGAGATCGAAGCGATCACTGGGCAGGCCTATGCCAAGGGCGAAGGCCTGCAGCAGGTGACGCGACAGCTGAGTCATGGCGCGGAAGTAGGCCATGCTGGTCTCGGCCAGAGCCGGCTGGCTTTGCGGCCAGCGATTGGGTCGGAAAAAGCGGCCCTGCGGGTCGGCCGCCGGATCCGGCGCGAACTCGTCCTGAATGCGGTACTGTTCGAAGTAGCGCTTGCCGACTCCCAGGTCCTGCGACAGAGACATCAGGCCCCGATACCAATCGGGCGTAGCGCGCACCTTTTCGCGTTCTTCGGGCGGCAGAGCGTAAAACTCCGCCGAACGTCGAAACGCGTCTTCACGCAGCGCCTCAGGCACACCGTGCCCGGTCAGATAGAAAAAGCCAATTCTCTGCGCGGCCTCGGCGATCGCGTCGGCGACGGCTTGGCGTTCGTCCTCGTCGCCATGGATGAACGACGTAAAGTCGATGACCGGGATTTCGGCGATATCCACCGGTTTCGCCGTGGCCGTGAAATCGGTTTGTTCGCTGCTGCGTCCCAATGCCGTGGTCCTCCGCCGCTGCCCAAGCGGCCGCGCCGCCTAGCTTTTGGATGTACACCCGAGCGCTCGGGCGACGAGGTGCCAAATACGCACGTTGCCGCCAAGATTGCGGCTACAGCCAAGCGCTAGGGGATGGGCCTATGATCTACATGCCCGCTTCATGATCAGGCGTGGGCAATATTCGGCCGCCGGCGGCTGAAGCCTTGCGCTCCTTGAAGACCGGTTCATTTCGGTTTCTGCGGGCGACAGGCTTGCGGCCAGTCCAAGTCGACCGCGTCAGGAGGCGATATGTCCTATCCACCGGCGGAGTCGTCGGCGCCCGCTTTCTCCGGTTACGGGCGTCGCGACGCGATGCGTAAGCTGGCCCTCGCCGGTCTCGGCGGTGCGGCGACCCTTGGTTATGGCGCCCTTGCGGTGCGCGGATTCATGCGAGCGGAAATGGCGGATACAACGATACCCGGAGCGCGCTTTCCCCGCCTGACCCACCAATTGGGGTGGCTCAAGGGCGTGCAGTTCGCCGGCGAATTCCTCGCCCAGCATCTTGGATATCTCAAGGACGAAGGCCTGGATGCGGAGTTTACTGCGGCGGGGCCCGGCACAGACTACCGCACCTTGGTCGCCAGCAGGCGCATGTTGGTCAGCGAGAGCACGCCCCTGGCCCTGATCGAAGGCGCGGTGCAGGGCCAGCCTTTGGTGGCTTTCGCCGCCGTGATGCAGCGCGACCCGGGCGCGTTCATGAGCCCGCCGAACCGTCCCATCGCCTCGCTTCAAGACATGGTCGGCAAGACCATCGGCGTGCCGGCCAGCATCCGCAAGCTGACCACAGTCCTGCTCGATCGCGCCCATATCTCGGTCGACAAGATCAAGTTCGTTCCCGTCGGCACGGACGCCAGCATGCTCGCCGCAGGCCAGATCGACGGATATTACAGTCACTCCACCACTGCGGTGCCCGGCCTGAGGGCCTTGGGCATGGACCCGCACGTCCTGTATCTGTCCGACCTCGGCGTGCCCGGCTACGCCCAGGCCTTCATCACTCGGCAGGATACCCTCGAACGGCGCCATGAGATGTTCGTCCGCTACACCCGGGCGCTGATCAAGGGCTGGCGCTATTTTGTGGAAAACCCCCAGGCCTCGGCCCAGCTCATCGCGCGCGAGTGGGCGCCTAAGGGAACCAGCTTGACCGACCAGTTGGCTCAAGCCGCGCTGATGCAGCCCTTCATCACCGGCGGCGACGCCAAAACCCACGGCCTGCTGTGGATTGACCCGGGCGTTTTCACCCGCGCCTTGGAATTTGCCCGGGAGTCCGGCACGGTCCCCCCCGGCATGGATATCGATGTGAACAAGCTCGTGACCCAAAGCGTGATCAAGCAGGCCTTGGTCGGAGCCTAGGCTGGTCGTGTAGACTCAAAGGCGCGGCGGCGCGGCGCAAACGGCACACCGCTTTGTTCCCGCGCTATGCGAGCGTGTTCTAGGGACAGTCGGTTTCTCGGGGCTTTGGCCTCACAAATGTCAACACGTTGGGATCGGTCATGGGCCGCGTTCTGGTCGAGAATCTCTCCAAGTCCTTCGAAATCGACGGTCGGCGCGTGGAGGCGCTCAAGGACGTCAGTTTCGCGCTTGAAGAGGGTGAATTCGGCGCCCTGATCGGCCCTTCGGGCTGCGGCAAGTCGACCCTGCTGAGAATGGTCGCCGACATCCTGCAGCCCAGTTCCGGGACCCTTTCGATCGACGGCGCGCCGCCCAGCCGGGTCAGGCTGGCTCACGGCATCGGCTTCATCTTTCAGGACCCCAGCCTCCTGCCCTGGCGCACTGCCCTGGAAAATGTGCGCCTGCCGCTCGAAGTGGTCGGCGCCAAGGGCGTACGGGCGGATGCAACGCCCTTGGAACTGCTCGAACTGGTCGGGCTGAAAGGCTTCGAGCAGGCCAAGCCGTCGCAGATGTCGGGCGGCATGCAGCAGCGCTGCGCCATTGCCCGGGCCCTCGCCTTGCAGCCAAAAGTGCTGCTGCTGGATGAGCCCTTCGGCGCTCTCGACGAGATCACCCGCTACCGCATGAATCTGGAGCTTCTGCGGGTCTGGGCCCAGACCCGCACGACGGCGTTGATGGTCACTCACTCGATAGAGGAGGCGGTGTTCATGGCGGACAAGATTTTTGTCATGGGCGCCAATCCGGGACGGTTGATCGGACGGGTCGACGTCGACTTGGAGCGTCCTCGCCATCTGGCGCAGATGGACGATCCAGCATTCCTTGACGCGGTCAGCCGCGTTCGAGCCGGCCTATTCACCGAGCCCGTCGAGACTGCGGCATGATACGGCTGCGCGCCGCGCTTCAGGCCCTTCTGCCCTTCCTCGTCATGGCGGCCCTGTTGGCCGGCCTGCAAGCCTGGGTGGACGCCGGGGCGGCGCCGCGGACCATCGCCAGCCCAAGCATGATCTGGCGAACCCTAGTCGACGACCGTCGCACTCTATGGCGCCATGTGGAGCCGACGCTGCTGACCGCCAGCACGGGGCTCCTGATTGCGACCCTGTTATCTCTGGCCCTGGGATTCCTGGTCTATGTTTTCCGGAAGATCGAAGGCGCCGTGCTCACCGTGTCGGCGGTGCTGACCAGCATTCCCGTCATCGCCCTGGCGCCGGCCCTCATAACCCTGATGGGGCCGCGGCTTTCCGCCCGCATCACCATCACGGCCTTCATCTGCGCCTTTCCCATGATGTCGGCGGCTGTCCAGGGTCTGACAGCCAGTTCCCGGCCGACCCAGGAACTGTTCACCGTTCTGGCGGCCTCGCCTTGGCAGAGGTTTCGCCTGCTGGCCCTGCCCACCGCCACGCCCTACCTGATGCTGGGCGCCAAGATCGCCGCACCCCTATCCCTGCTCGGCAGCTTGATCGCCGAATGGACCGGCGCCGAAGAGGGGCTAGGCGTCTACATGATCAACGCCATGTTCGGCTTGAGGATCGCCCAGCTATGGGCCGCCGTGGCCGTGGCCTGCCTTCTGTCTGTCGGGGCCTATGGCTTGGTAAGCCTCGCCGAATCCTTGTCGGCGTCCGGGCGGACCGACCTGGGGGCCGCATGAGCTCGGCCGCGCTCCACGAAGGGGCGACAAGGATTCGCAACTATGGCCTTTTCGCCATAGTGCTTCTGGCCCTGTGGGTTGCGGCCATCGCCGTGTTCCGCATTCCGCACTACCTCCTGCCTAGCCCCGCCCAGGCCTGGAGCGCCCTGGCCGACCATGCGGGAGCGGTGGCCTCGGCGGCGGCGTTCACCCTGGGCTGCACGATGGCGGGCATCGCCGTCAGCGTAGTGATCGCCATGGGACTGGCGGTGCTGTTCACCTTGTGGCCCAGTCTGGACCGTGCGCTGACGCCGCTTTTGATCATCATCCGGGCCGTTCCGGTCATCGCCGTGGCGCCGTTGCTGATCATGATCTGGGGACGCGGCCAATGGAACACCATCGGCATCGTCGCCTTATTGACCTTCTTTCAGATCATGCTGGCGGCCAAGCGAGGCTTCCAGGCCCCCGGCGCGAATGTCATCGAAATGATGCGCGCCCTGGGCGTTGGTTTTTGGCCGACTCTGATCCAGGTGCGCATTCCCTTTGCCGCGCCTTATATTTTTACCGGTTTGAGATTGGCGGCCCACTCGGCGATCCTGAGCGCCATGTTCGCCGAATGGCTCTCCGGCGCGCCGGGACTAGGCTATCTGATGCTCGACGCCTATTCGCAACAGGAGTTCGCGCTCATGTGGGGTGCGATTTTCGTCAGCACAACCGTCGCCTACCTGTTCTTCACCTTAGCCCTCATGCTCGAGCGGGCCGTGGCGGAGCGGAGCGCATAGCATGGGCGCCTTGGCGGGAAAGTGCGCGCTGGTGACGGGCGGCACCAAAGGACTTGGCGCCGAATTGGCCTTAGGCTTGGCCAGAGCCGGCGCCGACGTGGCCGTGCTGGGCCGCGACGGCCAAGCCGGCGAGGCGGTCTGTCGACAGATCGGGGCGATTGGTCGGCGCAACCTCGCGATCCAGGCGGACGTGATGGACCAGGAGCAGATGGACGCGGCGGCGACCCAGGTCCGAGCCGCCTTCGGCGCCGTCGACATCCTCGTTTGCGCGGCCGGCGTCGGCAGCCCCCGACGGCCGATCTGGGAGTTGGAGTCCGCTGATTTTCGGGCCTGTTTCGACGTCAATGTTCTAGGGGTGATGCTGGCCTTGCGCGCTGTCATGCCCTTGATGATCGAACAGAAATTCGGCCGCGTGGTCGCCATCGGCGGCACCTACGGCCACAAGGGCGTCGGCCTGGCCAGCCTTTACGCCTCGTCCAAGTGGGCGGTGCGCGGCCTTATCCGATCTGTGGCGCTGGAAGGCGGTCCGCACGGCGTCACCGCCAACGTGGTTGCCCCCGGCGGGATCGAGGGGCCCCGACTGACACGCGAGTTCCAGGCTTCGGCGGAGCGGGACGGACTGACCTATGAGGCGGTGCTGGAACGCTTCACCCGCCGTTCGGCGCTGAATCGGCTGGTCACACCCGATGAGGTCTGCGCCGCCGTTGTTCATCTGGCGTCCGACGCAGGGCGCAACATCACCGGCCAGGACCTGATCGTCGACGCCGGGCAAATCATCTAAGGATCAAGCACGCGTGGACAAGTCCATCACCCAGTCGTTCAAGCGGGACACCCAAGTCGCCCATCTTGGCCGCGATTCGTCGAGCTGGCGCGGCGCCGTCAATCCGCCCGTCTATCACACCTCCACGGTGATCTTCGATTCGGTGGCGCAGTTGCTGGAAACGCGACGCGACCGGGCCAGCGGCGCTTTCGTCGGCTTCACCTACGGCCGCGAAGGCACGCCCCTGACGCGCGCCTTTGAGGACGCGATCACGGCTCTGGAAGGCGGCTACCGCGCCGTCGTGGCGCCTTGCGGTCTAGGCGCCATCTGCGCTTCGCTGATGGCCTTCCTGTCAGCCGGAGATCACCTGCTGATCGTGGATTGCGTCTATGGGCCGGCGCGGGACTTCTGCGAAGGAATCCTGCGCCGTTTTGGCATCCAGGTGACCTTCTACGACCCATTGATCGGCGCCGGCATCGAGGCCTTGATCCAGCCGAACACCAAGGTGGTCTATCTGGAATCCCCCGGTTCTTTGACGTTCGAGGTGATGGACACGCCGGCGATCACCCAAATTTGCCGGGCGCGCGGCATCACCACCATCATGGACAATACCTGGGGTTCGCCGATCAATTTTCGCCCCCTGTCCCATGGCGTGGATGTTTCAATCAACGCCGCCACCAAGTACATCTCCGGACACTCGGACCTGATGCTGGGCATCGCGGTATGCACCGAGGCGGCCTTTATCCCCGTCAAGCGCACCGCCTCGGCGGCCGGCTACTGCGGCGGCCCCGACGACGTCTACAACGCCCTGCGCGGCCTGCGCACCCTGCCCCTGCGGATGAAGCGCCACCAGGACAGCGCCACGCGTTTGGCCCTTTGGCTGAAGGCCCGCCCGGAGGTCGAACGTGTCATGTATCCGGCCCTGCCCGACGATCCGGGCCACGCCTTGTGGAAACGCGATTTCAGCGGAGCCTCGGGCCTGTTCGGCGTTCAACTGAAGCCCTGCAGCGAGGCCCAGTTCGCCGCCCTGCTCGACCATATGGACGTATTTCAGCTCGGCTATTCCTGGGGCGGCTTTGAAAGTCTGCTTGTCCCGACCTATCCCAACACCCTGCGCTCGGCCACGCCTTGGAGCGGCGGCCCCTGCATTCGCATCCATGCGGGCCTGGAGGATGTCGACGACCTGATCGCGGATTTCGAGCGTGGCTTCGCTCGCCTCGCGGCGAGCGCAGCAACATGACGGCCGCCGCTTCGCTCCACCCGTTCCTAGCGGACCCCTCGAAGAAATTGCTCATCGGAGGCCGCTGGGTCGAAGCCGTCTCCGGCGCGGTGTTCGAAAGCCGAAACCCTGCCAACGGTCAGCTTCTCGCCACCCACGCTCAGGGCGCGGCGGCCGATATCGACCTGGCCGTGGACGAGGCGCGTCGGGCGTTCGAAGGTCCATGGCGGCGCTTCCTTCCCTGCGACCGGCAGAAGATCCTGCTGAGGCTGGCCGATCTGGTCGAGCAGAACTTTGACGAGCTGGCCCTGCTCGACACCCTGGATATGGGCGCGCCGATCCGGCACACACGATATCCGCGCGAATTGCTGGTGGGCCTGCTGAGATTCTATGCCGCCCAGGCGCTCAGCCTGAATGGCCAGACCCTGTCGCCCTCGATCCCGGACATGACCGCTTCGACGCTCAAGGAGCCGGTCGGTGTGGTCGGCGCCATCATCCCATGGAACGGGCCGATCTGGGCCTGCGTGTGGAAGATCGGGCCGGTGCTGGCCACCGGCTGCACCCTCGTGCTCAAGCCGGCGGAAGAGGCTTCGCTGACGCCCCTGCGTTTCGCCGAGCTGGTCCTGGAAGCCGGCGCGCCGCCAGGCGTTGTCAATGTGGTGACTGGATCGGGTCCCGGAGCCGGCGCCCATCTGGCCGCCCATTCGGGCGTGGACAAGATTTCGTTCACCGGCTCGCACGTGACGGGACGCAAGATCGTCCAGGCTTCCGCCGGCAATTTGAAGCGCCTGACTCTGGAGCTGGGCGGCAAGTCGCCCAACATCATCTTCGCAGACGCCGATCTAACACTGGCCGGTCCTACTGCGGCCATGGCCGTGTTCGCCAATGCCTGCCAGATTTGCAGCGCGGGATCGCGGGTATTCGTCCAGCGGCCGGCTTACGAGGCGGTGCTGGAGGCCATGCAGCGCCAGGCCGCGACCCTGCGCGTGGGCGACGGCGCCGATCCGGCGACGGACCTGGGTCCGGTGGTCTCCGCCCAGCAGTTGAACCGGGTGATGGACTTCATGGATATCGGCGCCGGCGAAGGCGCGCGCCTCGTCTGCGGCGGAGCGCGCCTGACGAACGGCGCCCTTGCGCAGGGCTATTTCATCGCTCCCACCGTGTTCGCCGATGTGAACAATTCCGGCCGCCTGGCGCGGGAGGAAATCTTCGGTCCGGTGGCTTCCGTGATTCCCTTCGACACCGAGGAAGAGGCCGTCGCCCTGGCCAATGACAACGATTTCGGCCTGGGCGCCGGCGTGTGGACGGCTGACCTGGGGCGTGCGCACAGGATGGCCAGGGGCCTGGCGGCAGGATCGGTCTGGGTCAACTGCTATAACGCCCTGGACCCTGTCGTGCCCTTCGGCGGGATCAAGATGAGCGGCTATGGCCGCGAGTGCGGCGCCGAGCAGCTGGACGCCTATCTCAACACCAAGGCCCTGTGGATCAACACCCGCTGACCGCCGTCAGACAATGACTCCGCCATCGATGATCAACTCTTGGCCGGTGATGGCGCCGGCGCCTTCGCCCACCAGAAACAGGACCATGGCCACCACATCCTGCGGCTCGGTCGGCTTGCCGAGCGCCGCGCCCATCGCCTGCATATAGTCGGCCAGGACAGCGTCCTCGCCGACGCCGCGAACTTCGGCCTGGGCGCGCCAGGCCGACTTCATGCGGTCGACCGCCACGGGTCCCGGCGCGATCAGATTGACGGTCACGCCGTGGGCGCCCGCCTCAAGGGCCGCGCTGCGCGACAGGCCCCGCAGACCCCATTTGGAAGCGGAAAATGCCGCCCGCCCGGCTCGCCCACGCATCCCATGATTGCCGCCCATATTGACGATACGGCCGCGCCCCTGCCGATACATCACCGGCAAAAGGCGCGACATGGTCAGAAACGGCGCGCGCAGATTGGTCGCCATCACTGAATCGAAGTCCGCGACACTGATCTCGGGAAGGGGTGGCGAAAGCGGCCCGGGCCAGCCGGCGGCATTGATCAGCACATCGACACGATCTTCCGACCAGGCCAGAAAAGCATCCAAGGCTTGCGACAGGGCCGCCGCGTCGCGGACATCAACCGGCAGACAAAGGGCGCGGCGTGCGGCGGCCGTCACACTGTCCGCGGTTTCCTGCAGGCCCTCGGTCCGGCGGCCGATCAACGCCACATCGAAGCCGGCGACGGCCAGAGCCACGGCGATCTGACGGCCCATGCCGGCGCTGGCGCCGGTCACCAGGGCTACAGGCGCCGCGGTCACGCCGCGAAAAACTTGGCGGCGGCGGTCGCCTGGATCTTATAGATGGAACTGCCCGCTCGGGTCGGGAAGGGCAACTTCACTTCGTTGGGCTCCACGCGCACGAAACTGCTCTGCGGGCCGGACACCAAGCGCGAGTTATATTCGGCCCAATCCACATTGTAGAACAAGGGGAAGGCGTCCGAAGCGGCGTATTCCAAAAATAGAATGCGGCGCGATCCGCCGGATTGGTTCAGGCCCGAGCCGTGCACGGTCTTGGGATGATGGAAGGCCACGGTGCCCGCCGGACCGGTCAGGGGCTTGGCCACGGTCAGGTCGAGGTCCTGGGGCGCGATTGCTCCATTGAAGAAGCCGTCCTCGCCATGGTGATTGAACAGCGGCCCCTGGTGGCTGCCAGGAATGACCTGCATGGCGCCGTTCTCTACCGCGCAGGAATCGACCATCACGGACGCAACACAGGTCGACATGTTGGTGTGGGGCGCAAAGGCCCAATCCTGATGCCATTCCAGGGCCGAACCCAGTTGAGCGGCCTTCATGTTGATCTTGCTGTGGCTTAGCCGGATATCGGCGCCGATCACGCGCTTCAGGAACCCAAGAATGGCGGGGTGGCCTGCTAGGTCGAAATAGTAGGGGTTAACCCGATGCGGCTTCTTGATGCGCTGGATGACGGGAGCCTCCGGCCGGTGCCCCGGTTCGAAGTCGAATACGGTCGTTTCGCCTTCGGCGCCAAGCGCTTCACCTTGCAGGGCATCGGTCACCGCGCGCAGTTGCGCCGTCTCGTCGGCGCTCAGCAGTCCGGGAATGACCACATAGCCGGTCTTTTCATAGGCCTCGACATATTGGTCCAAATTCATCTGTGCGGTTCCCGAACCTTGAAGTCGGACCGTTTTACTCCATGCCGGCCTGTGCGAAGGGTTGCTGTTTTGCACGCATGGCCGGGTCGAAATACGAACGGTTCAGCCAGGATTTCTGGGAATGGGCAGGTCGGTGACCACCATGTGCGCCTTGTAATGGGTGATGCACAACGGCAGGGCCGCGGCCAAGGCGGCCATCTGCGCCGTCGCACCGCAGGGCCAGAACACCGGCGTCTCGCCAGGCTCCAGCCGCGTCAGGCCGTGGCCGCCGTAAGATTGCGCCAAGTCGTCGATGCCGATACGGGCGGGATCCCCCGAGTGAATCGGAGGTCCGTGAAACTGCGGATGACGACCAGACACCTGCGCGGCCAAAACAGCATCGGCCGGGGTGAGAGCCCGCATGGAAACCACGAGCGGGCCGCAGAATGGGCCGGCCGGCGCAGTCTGGATATCGGTCACATACATGGCCGACACATCGCCCTGTTCCAAATGGCGCAACCTGACGCCGGCCTGGCGCAGCAGAGTCTCAAACGAGAACGAGCAGCCCAGGACGAAGGCTGTCAGGTCGTCCCGCCAAAGGTCTGAAATCGTTGAGGGCGTATCAACCAGGGTTCCGTCTCGGAACACCATGTATCCCCCCACATCGGTCCGCAGGTCCAGGTCACCGGCAATTTCCGGAATGTGCGGCGAGCCGGGCCGCGAACGGCCGATCAGGGGCAAGGCGGCGGCATTGGCCCGGCAATATGCCTCGAAATCGGCGGCGAAGGCCTGAGGCACGATCATCAGGTTGCCCTGAACATATTGGGTCGCCACCGTATTGGTGAACCCTGTAAACACACCCTCTCGGATGGCGCGGCGAACGGCGCGCGGATCTTCCGGATTGAAGCCTGCCTCGTCAGAAGAGGTCAAAATATTCCCTCTGCTCCCAATCGGTGACCTCAGCGTGGAAGCGCGTCAGCTCGGCGCGTTTGATCCGGGTCCAATAGTCGACAAAGCCCGGTCCGATCGCCTGGACCAAAGTCTGGTCCGCCTCCAGGGCCAGCAGGGCTTCATCCAAAGACCGGGGCAGCAAAGGCGCGTCGGCTTCATAGGGCGTATCCGCGCTCGGCCCGGGATCCAGCCCGCGCTCGAGTCCATCCAGGCCCGAAAGGACCTGCGACGCCAGGTAAAGGTAGGGATTAGCCGCAGGTTCGCCCGCGCGGTTTTCCAACCGCAATGACGGCGAGCCGACCTCGCCCGCCAAGCGCACCATGGCGCCGCGGTTGTCGCGCCCCCAGCTGGCCCTGTCGGGGGCAAGGGAGTAGGCGCGGTAACGCCGGTAAGCATTGATGGTCGGGGCGACAAAGGATGAGACGCCCGCAGCATGGGCCAACAGCCCGCCCATATAGGCTGATCCGTCCGGGCTAAGCCAGGAGTCGGAACCCTTCGCGACAAGGGCGTTGGTCCCGTCGGACCGGCGTAGGGACTGATGCAGGTGCCAGCCGCTGGACATGGTCCCCACGATCTTCGGCCGACACATGAAGGTGGCGTGCACGCCATGGCGCCGAGCGATCTGCTTAATCGCAATGCGCGCGAGGATCACCAGATCCGCCGCATCCATCCCCTCTTGCGGCGCAAAAGTCGCCTCCCCCTGACTGGGGCCAAACTCAACCTCCAGCGAAGCCAGGGGCAGGCCCAGGCCCTGCAGGCCCTCGCGTAAGGCCCGATGGATCCCGTCCAACTGGTCGTAGCGGTCATCCCAAAGATATTGGCTCCCGTGGGTGAGCAGAGCCACGTCCGGAGGGGCGCCGGGCTGACCGGCGTCCTCCAAGGCCAGGCGTTGATCGGTCAGTCGATACAGGTGAAATTCCAGCTCGGCGCCGGCGACCAGGGTCAGGCCGCGGGCGGACAGCCGCTGCAAGGCCGAGCGCAGAATGTCTCGCGTCGAGAATGGGATAAGGCCGCCGTTGGTGAAGCGGATGTCGCATAACATCCAGCCGACGCCCGCAGACCAGGGCAGAACACGGAAGGTCGTGGGGTCGGGAACCATGATCAGGTCCGCAGCGCCCTGCATCTCCGACACGCCGAGACCGGCGCCTTGGGCGAAGCTGGGGATCACGGTGCGTCCGGAGGTGTCCTTGAGAAGCAGGGACGACGGCGCCCCGAGGCCGCTGGAAAAAACGCGCTCCAGTTCGCCGGCCATGACCGTCTTGCCGCGCAACAAGCCGTGCTGATCGGCGAACATCAGGCGGATGGATGTAACCTCGCCGTCGGCGACTCGTCGGCGCACCGCTTCGGCGGCGTCCGCCTGGGCCGGCGACCAAGGGGCGAAACGGTCAATGAAGCTGGCGCTCATGTGTCCACCGCCGATCCAGGGGCGCGGCGATGACAGCCGCAAAGATAAAAATCACGAATTGCAGCCTGTTGGCGCGCGATGCGGAAATAATCGACCGGCCGGTCGGCCGCCGCCACGCGCGCTTGCTTCAACAGGTCGGACTCCAGGCCCGGCAGATCGACACTGACGCAACGACCGGCGCGCACGATCTCGCGGCCCGCAACGAAGAGGCGATGCACATGCCGCTTGGTCATGCGCGCGAGCAGCAGACTCATGGGTTCCACGGCGCGCCCGCAATCGTCCGGAAGCATTGCCGCAAGGTCGAGAACCAGCATATCCGCAGGCGCGCCGACGGCGATCCGACCGCCGCCATCCTGACCAAACAGGGTCTGGCGACCGATCCGGCAAAGGCTGTCGAAGACAGCCGCGCCGGATAGACCTTCGCGACCGCCCGCGCCGGGCGCCAGACGGGCGAACAGGCGCGTCTCGCGTAGAATATCCTCGTCGTCGTCAAAGCTCATGCCATCCAGACCGACGGCCAGCGGCAGACCGCAGGCGCGGAAGACATCCGGGGTTGGCGTCCCCGACCTCAGCCGCAAATTGGACGAAGGGTTGACCGACAGGACGACGCCGCGCCGGGCCAGACGTTCACACTCCTGCGGCTTGAGCCAGACTCCATGGGCCAGACTGAGACGCGGCGACAATAGGCCATAGGTGTCCAGTCGCTCGATCAGACCGTCCGGATAGGCCGCATCGGCCCTTTCGCGCTGATACAAGGTCTCGAACAGATGCATATGCACACGCCGGCCTGTCTGCTCCGAGACTCGGGCGACCGTCCTGAGCGTTTCATCGTCCACCCATTGGGGCGCGATCGGATGGAACTGCACCTGAAAGAATTCATGCTCAAAAGCGGCGATGGCCTCGACAAGTGCCAAGCTTTCGCCCAGCGGGCGGAACGGACGCAGGCCGGCGCGCAGGGCGGCGGCGTCAGCCGCCGGAAGCCGCCCAAAGAGCTCCTCGAGATTGCCATAAACCATGGGGTTGCGGTTCATGATCGGCACGGCGAAGGCTATGCGGATCCCCACATCCCTAGCGGCCTGAGACACGGCCTGCGCTTCCTGTAGCAGGCGGTCCCGGTCCTGGGTGTTATGGCAATGATTGACGGCGCCGATTCCGCCTTCGGCCATACGGCCGAACGCCGTCGCCGCGCGCAGGTAGGGATCGACCAGGGGCTCGCCGGCCAGGGCCGGCACCCAGGCCTCCAGCATGTCGTCGGCGGCGCCGAAGGCCACGGGCCGCAACCCGCGCCCATGATCGTGTGCGTTCGCCGGCGCTGGCAAGGCCAGGAGGCCCGCGGCCGGGTCGCCTTTGGGCAGAGAGATCATGGCCGTCTCGGCGATACGGCCCCCTTCCATGCGAATACGCGCGGCGCCGCTCAAGCCATCGGCCGGAACCGCCATCAAGGCGCCAACCGTCAACTCGGACATGCTCACCGCCGCCGACCCGCCATCAGTTTGCCGGCCCGCGCAGGATGGCCTCGGTCGTCTGGTCCAGATTGCGCGGCGCGGGCGGCGGCATGTTCTGGATGCGGCCGACCGGCAAGCCATGACCACTGGTCTCCTCGACCAGCTTGCGGTCCTTCATGACGAAGCGTCCACGCACCAGGGTGTGAATCGGCAGCCCTTTCACTACGGCGCCGTCGAACGGCGTGGCCGAGCCGAGGGACTGCAATGCCTCCGAATGGATCTGATGCTCGCGCTCAAGATCGACCACGACGATATCGGCGTCCGCCCCCGGCTGCAGGACTCCCTTGTGCGGATAAAGGCCAAAGGCCATGGCCGGCGCCGTGGCTGTCATCTTGACATAGTGCTGGAGCGTCATGCGGCCCTTGGACACCTGGGTCAGCATAAGCGGCATCTGTGTCTGAACGCCGGTGAAACCGCAGTCGGCCTGCCAGATGTCTTCCCGAAATTTCTCGTCCCTGGCGTGTGGTGCGTGGTCTGTGGCGATCATGTCGATCGTGCCGTCCAGCACGGCCTGCCAAAGGGCGTCTTGGTGGACCTTCTCCCGCACCGGAGGGTTAACCCGGACCAGCGACTTGACGTCGGTATAGGCTCGCTCGTCCAGCAGCAAATAGTGGGGACAGGTCTCCGCCGTGATGTCGACGCCGCGGTCCTTAGCTTCGCGCAGAGGCCGCAGCTCGGTTTGGGATGAGACATGCAGGATATGGATGCGGGCGCCGGTCCATTCCGCCAGGATCGCGGCGCGAGACACCGCTTCGGCGGCGACCACCGGCGGGCGAGCCGCCAGATGGGCCAAGGGATCACAACGGCAGGCCGCCTGCAGTTTGAGTTGACGCCGGGCCATGATGGAAGCGTTTTCCGCGTGCAGCGAAATGCGCAGGCCGCGGGCCGCGATCTTCTCGAAGCCTTCCAGCATGGCCCCCGTGGAGGGGGCCGGCAGATTGCCGAAGGTATTGCCCATGAAGCATTTGAAGGCGGCCACGCCGTTGTCCATCAGTTCGTCCAGGTGCTCCATGTTCTGCTCGCCGAGCAGGCCATAGATTCCGTAGTCGACATGGGCCTTCTTGGCCGCCTCCAGCTTAAGTTGCAGCGCCTCCAGGGTGCCGGTCGGCGGGTTAGTGTTGGGCATCTCGAACACCGTGGTCACTCCGCCCATGGCCGCGCTGGCCGAACCGGTGCGCCAAGTTTCCTTGTGGGTGTAGCCCGGTTCGCGAAAATGGACGTGAGCGTCGATCGCGCCCGGCAGGATGTGCATGCCGGTCGCATCCAGCACCGCCTTGGCCGAAGGCATGGCGGCGACCTCCCCGATCGCAAAGATGCGCCCGTCCTTGACGGCGATCGAGCCGACGAACTGGGCGCGGTCCGTGACGATCGTACCATTATTGATCACAAGGTCGGCGGTCAGCATCGGGGGCTCTCCTGAACTCACAGCGTAGCCCAACCGCCGTCGACCGCCAGATCGGCGCCGGTGATCTGGCGCGAAACATCGGAGGCGAGAAACAGACAGGCGTTGGCGACATCCTCGTCGGTGGTAATTCGCTGCAAGGCGTAGTCGGCGGCGTGCTTCTGCACGGCCTCGGCCTCCGTCAGGCCGTACCGCTTCATCACCTCCGGAACGACCTTGGTGCGAAACCGCGGCCCTTCGACCATGCCGGGCGCTACATAGTTCACATTGATATTGTGTGGGCCGGCTTCCAGCGCCGTCGACTTGGTCACCCCCCGCAAGCCCCATTTTGACGCGGAATAGGCCACCCGGCCGGCGCGCCCTCGCATGCCGAAAGTACCGCCCACATTGACGATCTTGCCGTAGCGCTGGGCAATCATGGTCGGCAGCACCGCGCGCATGGTGTTAAAACATCCCGTGATGTTGAGCTCGATGATCTCGCCAAACGCGTCCGGCGAAGTCGTCCATGCGGTTTCCCCGATCGGACCTGTGCCGCCTGCGACATTGACCAGGACATCGATCCGGCCGAAGCGCGACAGGGCCTGTTGCGCCAAGGCATCGCAATCGGCCGGACTGGTAATGTCGCAACGCGCCACCAATACCTCGCGCCCCGCCTGCCGCGCCGCCTGGGCCACAGGATCGATAGCGTCCATATCGCGACCGGACAGGACCAAGCGCGAGCCTTCCGCGGCAAACCCATTTGTGATCGCAGCACCCATTCCCTTGGCTGCCCCCGTAATTATCACAACACGATCAGTCAATCTCAAGTCCATAAACAAAATCCCCGGAAGGAAATCGAATTTTATACTTCCATAATAATCGAATATATCCAAAAATATATGACTAAATGAAATTTTATATCTATATAATCGAAATTATTTTGTTATTAAAAACTGGACATTGACCACAATTATGCTCTAGACTTCTGCGACAACTGCAGATTAGGCTGCATTTCGTTGTGACAAGAGATGCCAATTTCGTGGAGGCGCGTTGCCGAAACGCGATCATCCTGGAGTAGCCCGATGCTGCGCAACATGAGGATCTGGCGATATATCGATGAAGTCGCGCGCGCCGGTTCCGTACGGCAAGCCGCCGAACGCTTGCACGTCACCCCCTCAGCCTTGCTACGCCGCATCCAGGATGTTGAGCATGATCTGGGCGCTCCGATCTTCGAACGCGATACCACCGGAGTGCAGCTGACAGCAGCCGGCGAGATTTTCGTCACCTGGATTCGCTCCCAGGACGCAGACCTGAAACGGGTCTATTCTCAAATTGAGGAACTGCTGGGCCTTAAGCGGGGGAATGTGTCGCTGACTTGCAGTCAGGCCGTGCAGGAGTTTGTCGTGCAACACGTCAAACGCTTTCGCGAGCAACATCCGCTTGTGCACTTCAAGGTGCGGGTCGGCGACCATCTGTCCGCGATACAGTCCCTCGTCGACTACAGTTCTGATCTGCTTCTTGTTTTTCGCCCCCCCCATTCGATTGAACTTCAGCCTCTGATGAGCGTGCCCCAGACCATGGTGGCGATCATGCCCCACGATCATCCCCTGGCGACCAAGCCCAAATTGCAGCTGACCGATTTTGTCGGCTACGACATCGCCTTGCCCGGCGCCAATTTCGGTGGGCGGGAAATCATTGATCAGGTGCTAGCCAAAAGCTCCACGCGGCTGAATGTCGTCGTGGAGTCCAACTCCTTCTCGGTGCTGGCCGCCCTGATCAGCAGCGGACATCTGGTGACCTTCCAGGTGGAAATTGGCGCCCATGCAAACCGCGCCGATCCCAACCTCGCCGTTCGACCGATTGAGGACCCCGACCTGAACCAAGGCTCGCTCGTCCTTGGGCAATTGCGCGGCCGAGCCTTGCCCTTGCCGGCCGCCAAGTTCGCCGAGCAATTGGCCTCGGGTCTAAATGACTTGCGTGGGGCCTCGGCCGACTGACACAAGGAGCGCCATTGGAACTGATCAGCATGGATGACGGCGCTCGGATTTGCGTCGAGCGTGCAGGTCCGACAAGAGGTCCAGTCGTCTTGTTCGCCCATTCGGTCGGGTGCGACCTGACTCTCTGGGACGGCCCTTTCCAGACCTTAGCGCAGCGCTGCCACGTCATTCGATACGACAGTCGCGGACATGGGCGATCCGATGCCCCGCCGGGGGACTATCGACTGGATAGGCTCGCTTCGGACGCCTTGGCTGTGCTCGATTGGGCGGGCGCGGCGTGCGCTGATATCTGCGGCCTGTCCCTGGGCGGAAGCGTGGCCATGGCCCTTTTCCTTTCTGTCCCTGACCGCATCCGAAGCCTGATCCTTGCGAACAGTTCCGCACGCATGGGCGATCCGGCCGCGTGGCAGACCCGGATGGACACGGCTCGCCGAGATGGGATGGACGCCATGGCCGATGTCGCCATGACCCGCTTTTTTTCTGAAGCCTTCCTAAGCACCCATCCGGACACCGTCGCGCGCTTTCGGCGCGTCTTCGCCTCGACCTCGGCCGATGGCTATGCGGGCTGCTGCGCCGTCCTGCGAAACAGCGACTTCAGGCCAGATCTCCCACGGATCGACGCGCCAACCCTTGTCGTGACCGGACGCGATGACGTCCCCATACCGGCAGCCGACGGCGAATTCTTTTGTCGGCAAATCAAAGACGCTCAGGCTGTATGCCTGCCCACAGGACATCTTTCGGCGGTAGAAAGACCCGATCTCTTCTCCGGCATGCTGGAACAATGGATGGAGCGCATGTCATCTCCCCCTGAGAATAGGCCGCAATAACCTGGAAAGAAGTATCGGCATTGCCGCATTTTTTGACGAGGCAGTCCAACACGACAGGCCCCGCGCTGTCAGCCTGCGCAGCCCGGGCCCTTTCATCGAGGGCTAAAACGAATATCCTGCGCGCCCTGCCATAAGGTTCTCTCGCCCAAGGCGGGCAAGAATTCCTTGCCTTCAACCACCGTCAGAAAGCGGTTTCCTGGCAGCTGTCCATAACGACTTGAAAAGCACACCTCCCCGTAAGGAAGCAGGATTTCCGCCTCACTCACACCGCCAGGATAGAGAATGAATTGGCCGGGTTGCGGAAAGGAGCTGTGGTTCTCCCATGGAAGATCCATGTGGCTGTCGCCCAGCGGAATCCAGCAGCCTTCACCACTCCACCGGACATGGATGAGTTTGTCTTGGTACGGCAACATCTTGAGAAATGCTGCGGAGGTCTTGGGCGCGAGTTGCTCTTCCAACCGGGCCACTAAGGCGAAAGGTCCGGCGGAAACATCTATCAGTCTCATCAGTATGCCCCTGGAGCAGGCGGGAAGCCTTGGTCGGCCCCAGCATTTTCAAAATGTAAGCCCGGTGTTGTGGGGACGCTTTCGACTAAACCTCCGGCGTCCGCGACGAACCGGGCGACCCATTCCACGCCGCGCAGACGCGGAAGATCGGTGAACACGAACGGGCGTTCTCCGCGTTGCGCCGCGGCATCGCGCTCCATCACGGCCAGATCAGCACCCACGTGCGGCGCTAGGTCGGTCTTATTGATGATCAGCAGATCAGATCGTGTGATGGCCGGTCCGCCTTTGCGCGGGATCTTCTCGCCTTGACACACGCTGATCACATAGAGGGTCAGGTCGGCCAAGTCCGGTGAGAAGGTGGCCGCCAGATTGTCGCCCCCCGACTCGATAAAGATCACATCCAGGTCGGGGAAGCGCTCATTCATTTGGCGCACCGCCGCGAGGTTTATCGAGGCGTCCTCGCGAATGGCGGTATGCGGACACCCGCCGGTTTCCACGCCGAGAATTCGATCCTCAGGCAAGGCCTGCAGCCGCGACAGGATGAGCGCGTCCTCACGGGTGTAAATGTCGTTGGTGATCACCGCGACCGAATAGCGGCCGCGCATCGCCTTGCAGAGCTTTTCGACCAAGGTGGTCTTGCCGGAGCCGACCGGGCCGCCGACACCGACGCGGAGCGGTCCGCGATTTGAACCTGTCATGAGATGAATAGCCTTCCGCAAAGGGTTTCGTGGCGCATGGCGGCGATGTCCGACCCCAGGGCGCAACTGCCCAGATCATCCAAGGTGGATCCGGCGGCGCGTTCGGCGACGGATACAATCGTCGGACCCAGAGCGGCGAGGATGCGTATTGCGCCCGTCTGGCCCGTTAGGCCGAGTCGCACGCCCGCGGCGCACAGGTTAGCGCTAAAGGCCGTAAGGTAAGCGGTCAGGGCCGTGCGCGCGCAAGCTCCCAAGCGGGCGCAAGCGATGCCGGCGGCCAGCGGATGCGCCAGCCGGAGCGGCGCGCACGACCAAGCGCATCGGGGCCAGCCCGCCGCCACGGCCTGCGAGAAGGCTTCGCCTTGGCCCAGGGTCTCCGCCAGTCGTTCGCGCGATGGCGCCAGCGCTTCGGCTAGCGCCGCCAAGTCACTCAGACCGGGCTCGTCGTCCGCCAGCGCCACGCGATGTACGGCGTTCAGCAGAACAGCGTCCGTCCAGCCGCCGCCGTGCGACAGCAGGGCTTCAATCCAAAGCGCCAGGTCGCTCTCGCCCGCGACCGCCCCCTCGGCGGCGGCGGCTTCGATCCCGTGCGAGTAGGCGAAGCCACCCGTCGGGAAGGCGGGCGAAAACCAGGCGAAAAGCGCAGCTGACACTTCAGTATCGGCGGCAAGGGCGCGAGCGACGGCGGGGGCGGCCTCAATGGTCATGGCCGGTCGCTTGATCATGGACATGGTCGTGCGAATGACCATGATCGTGCGCATCGTGGGCGCCCCCATAGGCCCCGCCCTCGGGGTCGAAGGGCGCTTCGATTTCGGATAGGCGCGCGCCAAGCCTCTCGAGCATGGCCGCGACGATTCTGTCGCGGCGGATCAGAATACGGTCACGCTCGATCTGCGCCGTCAGGTGCCGATTTCCGATGTGCCAGGCCAGCCTCAGCAAGGCGGCGGGATCGGCGGCATGCACCTCCAGCAGCGGTTCACTGCGGGCGATGACTTCGATCAGGCGTCCGTCCTCTAGCTTTAGGGCCGCGCCGCCTGGCAGAATTCGGGCCTCGCGCAAGTCCAGGAGGGCGCGGGCGCCGTGATCGCAGGTCAGCACGATGCGCCGACGATGGCGGCCGTCATAGTCGAGGGTGACGTGATCGCATACAGGTCCGCTCCACTGACCCGGCTCAATCACGTCGACAATGCGCAGAGGGGCGGGGGACGTGTTCAAAACAGGAAATACCTCTGCGCCATCGGCAGCGTCTGGGCCGGTTCGCAGGTAAGCAGTTCGCCGTCTGCGTGAACTTCGTAGGTTTCCGGGTTGACTTCGATTTTAGGCGTTGCGGCGTTGTTGATCATGGACGCCTTGGTCAAGGCGCGGGTTCCCTTTACAGGCAACAGAGCCTTACCGACATTAAGTTTTCCGGCCAAGTTATCCGCAAGGGCGGCGTTCGACACGAAGGTGACTGACGTCGAGGCCAACGCCCGGCCGAAAGCGGCGAACATGGGTCGATAGTGCACCGGCTGCGGCGTAGGAATTGACGCATTGGGGTCGCCCATGGGCGATGCGGCGATCACCCCGCCCAGCAACACCAAGTCGGGTTTGACTCCGAAAAAGGCCGGAGACCAAAGCACCAGATCCGCGCGCTTGCCCGCTTCCACCGAGCCCACGTGCTCGGCGACACCGTGCGCGACGGCGGGGTTAATGGTGTATTTGGCGATGTAGCGCTTCACGCGGCCATTGTCTGCCGGCCCATCGCCCGGCAAGGGGCCTCTTTGGCGCTTCATCTTGTCGGCGGTCTGCCACGTGCGGATGATGACTTCGCCCACGCGGCCCATGGCCTGACTATCCGAAGAGATGATCGAGAAGGCGCCCAGATCGTGAAGAATGTCTTCCGCCGCTATGGTCTCCTTGCGGATGCGGCTTTCTGCGAAGGCCAGATCCTCTGGGATGGTCGGGTCCAGATGGTGGCACACCATCAACATATCCAGGTGCTCGTCCACCGTATTGCGGGTGTAAGGCCGGGTGGGGTTTGTCGATGAGGGCAGAACGTTGGGCAAACCGCAAATTTTGATGATGTCCGGCGCATGACCGCCGCCCGCGCCTTCGGTGTGGTACGCATGGATGGTGCGCCCCTTGAAGGCGGCGATGCTGTCCTCGACGAACCCGCTTTCGTTGATTGTGTCGGTGTGGATCATCACCTGCACGTCGTACGCGTCGGCGACCGAAAGACAGCAATCAATCGCCGCAGGGGTGGTGCCCCAGTCTTCGTGAAGTTTCAGGGCGCAGGCTCCCGCCTTGACCTGCTCGATCAGGGCCGCAGGGTCGGACGCATTGCCCTTGCCGGCGAAAGCAAGGTTCATGGGGAAACCGTCTGCGGCCTCGATCATACGGGCCAAATGCCAGGGACCAGGCGTGCAGGTGGTGGCGTTGGTTCCTGTGGCCGGGCCGGTTCCGCCGCCGAGCATGGTCGTTATCCCGCTGTACAGCGCCTCGTCGATTTGTTGCGGACAGATGAAATGAATATGGGCGTCCATTCCGCCTGCGGTGAGGATCTTCCCTTCGCCGGCGATAATCTCCGTTCCGGGGCCGATGATAATGTCCACGCCGGATTGGATATCCGGATTGCCCGCCTTGCCGATCTTGTGGATTTTGCCGTCCTTTAGGCCGACGTCAGCTTTGATCACGCCCCAATGATCAATGATCAGGGCATTCGTAATCACCGTATCGACGGCGCCGCCCGCGCGAGTGACCTGGCTCTGGCCCATCCCGTCGCGGATGGTTTTACCACCCCCGAATTTCACTTCCTCGCCATAGGTCGTGAGGTCATTTTCGACCTCGACCCACAATTCCGTATCGGCGAGACGAACCCGGTCCCCGATGGTCGGACCGTACATGTCGGCATAGGCCGCGCGTGTGAGGATAAAGGGCATCAGAGCGTTCCCATCGCCTCGCCGCGGAAGCCGACGACGCGTCGGGCGCCCGCATAGGGGATCAGATTGACCGTTCGCGTCTGCCCCGGTTCGAAACGTACGGCGGAGCCGGAAGGCGCGTCCAATCTCATTCCCCAGGCCGCCGAGCGATCAAACTTCAGGGCCGGGTTTGCTTCGGCGAAGTGATAGTGGCTGCCGATCTGGATGGGCCGATCGCCGGCGTTGGACACCTCCAGCGCCAAGACCGGCGCCGCGGCGTTGAGAACAATATCGCCGTCGAGGGTGATGACTTCGCCCGGGTTCATCGCCGCCTCAGCCCGCGATGACCAGCAGCAGGCCGCCCAAGACGACCCCGCCGCCCAAGGCCCGCACCAGCTTGGGGCGGTGCAAGGCCATCAGGCCGCAGCCCAGGCCGAGGCCCGCGACATGCAAGCTCAGAGTGGCCAAGGCGAAACCGAAGGGGAAGCCCAGACCGGCCGAACGCGGCGCCTCGAGGCCATGGGCGAAGCCGTGCGCCAGACCGCAGGCAGCGATCAAGGCGACCCCGGCGCTGACCGGGACGTCAAGCCGCGCCGCAGTCAGGGCGCCCAAAGCGATCACCGAGGCCAGGATGGCGGGCTGCAGTGCGGCCGATCCCCCTTGGCCGACGCCCAGTCCGTATCCCACGAGCATGGCCATCAAAAAGGTTGCGGGCCACAACCACAGCGCCAATTCCCCGCGCTTTGCCGCCAGCAATCCGACGGCGACCATCGCCAACATATGGTCCAGTCCCGTAAACGGGTGGCTCAGTCCCGTCAGGAAGGTGGCGGGGCCATGCCCGGGGTGGGCCATTACCGGGCTGAAGGCCAACACAGCGACTGCGATGCCCTGCGCCAAGCGGATCCATGTTTTCATCGACCTATTCCCCTAAGCGCTAACGAATGGGTTCATGTACGGTCACCAGCTTGGTGCCGTCGGGAAAAGTGGCTTCGACTTGGACGTCGTGGATCATCTCGGGCACGCCCTCCATCACCTGGTGGCGGGCGATCACATGCGCGCCCGCCTCCATCAATTCTGCGACGGTGCGACCGTCGCGCGCACCCTCCACCACGAAGTCGGAAATCAGGGCCAAGGCTTCCGGATAGTTCAGCTTGACTCCTCGCTCGAGACGTCGCCGTGCGACCAGGGCGGCCATGCTGACCAGGAGTTTGTCCTTCTCGCGCGGCGTCAGGTTCATGCGTCAAACGCTCCAAAGACGAGGCATGGGCCGCCCCCCGAGCAAGACCGTCAAGACGGGAATCAATGCACGACGTAGGGCCAAGCCGTCGACCGCGAGGATGCGGCAGATGAGCTTGTCCTCGAATGCAGTGACCCCGGCCCCTGTAGGCAGCAGTGCGCGTATGGCGCCAAGCGCTTGCTCCGAACTGGCGGCAGCAAAAAGCACCATGGCGAAGGCCCCGGCTCCCTGCAGCAAGGCGCTGCGGCCCGCCATCGAAGGTAATGCCCCTTTCAGCTTCAGATCGTCGGCGAAAATCGGCCGGCCCGCCCGGCGCACGCGCCACTGGTCACGAAGATTAAGCCGGGCGAGCGTCTCGCCCATCGCCTTGCGGCCGAGAATCACCGCCTCCACCGCGAGGAGTTCAGCATCCGGCGCTAAATCAACCTGGAACTGACGCGACAAGCCGGCGCCCTCGAACAGGATGGTTTCCTGCGGCAGCCAATCCAAACGCGCGCCGGCGCCGACATTGAGCGTGACTCGCACCAGAGCCGGATCGGCGGGCGTCTGGCCCCGGCCGCTATAGATTTTTTCGCATGCCTGAGTTGTGAGACTGCAAAGCGCTTGGTCCTCAAGCGCGATGGTCCAATCAAACCGGTCGCCCTCCGCCAGTCCCCCCGCGGTGTTGATCAGCACCGCCTGGCTCGCGTCCGATCCGGTGAACCGAACCTTCGCCGCTCCCTCCTGGTAAAGACTTCGAAGGCGGGCGATTCCGTCACGAGCGGCAAGACCCACGCGCGCCGTGCCGCGCGCGCGCTGCAGACGCGGGGCCGTCGTCACCCGAGGCTCTTCCAAGTTTGGGCTCATTGCCGGGGAAGGGTTCAAGCTTGGAGGCGCTTTGTCGATTCAATAATCGAATATCAACCGATATTTCAAATTCATGGAGCTCTTTTCCGATATAGACGCCTTAAGTTTTGGCACGCGGTGGATGTGCCGGGTCAAGGCGGAAAACCCCGTCCGATAAGATCGCGGTGGACGGATAGGTTGCAAGGGTCCGCCAATTTAACTCGGCCGGGCCGCAAACGCCTCCTCCCCTTCCCCGGTCTTTTCAAACCATCCGGCTCGCCAGCCTGCCATGAAGACCTGTTCGCGCCGGGCGCAAATTGTCTTAGCCTTGCCGCATGACCAACCCGTCGCCAAAGGCCCCTTCCGCCGCTCAACGCCCGCCGGGGACGCTGCGGGTTTTCGTCCTGGGGGCGACGGGCACGATCGGGCGCGCGACGGTGCGGGCCCTGTCGGATCGCGGCCATGAGGTGGTCTGTTTCGTCAGACCAAGGACTGGCGCAGAGGGAGCGCCTCCTCCGTTAGCAATCCGGGAGCGCCTTGGGGGCGCCGCGATCCGGACCGGGGATGTCCGCGATCCACTCTCGCTCACGCGAGACGGCTTCAAGGGCGAACGATTTGACGCCGTGGTCTCTTGCATGGCCTCCCGCACGGGCGCGCCCAAGGACGCCTGGGCCATCGACTATCAGGCCCATGTCCACGCCCTGGCGGCGGCGCGGACTGCGGGGGTCGGCCACTTTGTCCTTCTGTCGGCCATTTGCGTGCAAAAGCCCTTACTAGCTTTCCAGCATGCCAAGCTGGCCTTCGAAAAGGGTCTGATGGAATCCGGCCTGACCTATTCCATCGTCAGACCCACGGCGTTCTTCAAATCGCTGTCGGGTCAGCTCGAGAGGGTGAAGCGCGGCAAACCCTTCCTGCTGTTCGGGGACGGAACCCTGACGGCCTGCAAGCCAATCAGCGATGAAGACCTGGCGAGTTATATCGCCGGCTGCCTGGAAAAGCCGGACCGGTTCAACCGCATTCTACCCATCGGAGGCCCCGGCCCCGCCATCACGCCGCGGCAGCAGGGCGAGCGCCTTTTTGAGCTTTTGGGGCTTACGCCCCGGTTCAAGAGCGTACCTGTGGGCCTGTTGGATACGATCATCGGACTGCTGTCCGTTGCAGGCCGATTATCGCCCGCGCTGGCTGACAAGGCCGAGCTCGCCCGCATCGGGCGCTATTACGCCACCGAGTCTATGTTGGTTCTCGATCCTGTGACGGGCCTTTATGACGAGGCCGCCACGCCTTCGACAGGGACCCGAACCCTGTTCGACTTTTATGCCGACGTCCTGAACGGCGCAGCCCCGCCGGAGCGGGGCGATCACGCGGTGTTCAATTAGATTTGAGTCCGCCGTCGGGACCGCCGATTGGCGGTCCCTTCAGCGAGACGCCTACGCCTAGGAGAAGGCGTAGTGGTGCAGCACGGCCCAGCCGTGCCAATCATCGACCACGGTGCCGGTGATCAGGATGCCGATGCCGCCGGTCAGCGGGGTCAAGACGGCAAACCACCAGGCCCAGCGGTGAACCGACTCCATGGTGGCGTTGAAGCCCATCGTCCAGCGCCAGAACAGGGCGGCGCGTTCCGAGGCCGTACCACGATCGGTGATCTGCTCCAGCTCCCGCTCCCCGCCGTAGCGGCTGACCGCCAGGATGGTCGCACCGTGCATGGCGAACAGCAGGGTCGAGCCATAGAGGAAGGCGATGGAGAGGCAGTGGAAGGGATTGTAGAACAGATTGCCGTAGCGGATCGAGAACGAGCCCACCCAGTCAAGGTGCGGGAAAATCCCGAAGGGCACCGCTTCACTCCAGCTCCCCATCAAGATCGGCCGAATGAAGCCGAGCACCAGATAGAGCCAGATCGCCGAGGCGAAGGCCCAGGCCACATGGGTGCCCAGGCCCAGGGCCTTGGCGCGGGTATAGGTCCGGATCCACCACAAAATGAGCGACGTGGTCAGGAAGAAGCCGGCCATCAGCCACCAGCCGCCCTGTTGCAAAGGCGGAAAGATCTGCAGTCCATATTCGGGCGGCGGCGGCTGCAGCGAAAGCCAGGGCAGCTGCCGGATGAATTCCGCCGGGTTCCAGCCCACCGAAGCCCACATATTGAGCCCGATGATCTCGAAAGCCAGGAACCCGAAGATCAGCGAGGCCACCCCGGTGAAGCCCAAATAGATCGGGCCAATCTGGGCGTTGCCGATGATCCCGAGCAATCGGGAGTACCAGGGCGTCCCATCGCGCGAGAATTGCCCGGCGGGGAGTTCAACCCCGTATTCCGCAGGGCCGCGAACCTGGACCTGGGTAAATAAGTTTTGATAACCAGCCACAGTGCGTCTCCTCGCTAGCCCCAAATCGGAAGATTGCGCCACCAGTTCCACCACTCCGGCCAACCCAATGACCAGACCGGACCGCTGATGACGATGCAGACCGCGCTCCAGAACACGGCGGACAAAGCCAGGAACAGACCCAGGCGGTGAATGCCCAAGGTGCCGATCGAATAGCCCATCACGTCGCGGAAGAAGGTGTCTTCGTGCTCGGGCGTCTTGACCACCTCTCCCTTGCCGGGATTGGTCGCGGACAAGATCAGCGAGCCGTGCAGCGACAAGGCGAACGTCGTGGCGAAAAAGAACGACACGGCGATCATGTGCGCTGGATTATAGTGGAAATTCAAATACCTATAGCCGGTATTGGACACCCACTCCAAGTGGCTGAAGATGCCGTAGGGAAAGGCGTATCCCCAGGCGCCCAGCAGCGCGGGCCTAATCACCTCAAGGGTGAAATAGGCGCCGATAGCAAAGCTGAAGGCCACCGGCACGTGCAGGCCTATGCCCAGCTTGCGCGCAATCTCAACCTCCCGCAAAGCCCAGGAAATGAAGGACCCCAAGGCGCAGAAGGTAATGGCCTGCCATAACCCGCCCTCTTTGAGCGGCGCCAGCGACATGCCGTAACTGACAGCCGGAGGATCAATGCTGATCCGCCAGATATTCCACGTCGGGCCGAGCGCAGCGCTGTACACGATCAGCGCAATGCCAAGGGCGGCGAAGAAGACTGATGTCACGCCGAAAAAGCCGACATAGAACGGCCCAACCCAGAAGTCGAACAGGTCGCCGCCCAGCAGCGTTCCTCCTCGAACACGATATTTCCGTTCAAAGCTAAGCAGCGACATTTCGTCAGGCCTCCGCCCTCGATTTTTGCTCGCCGCCAAGAGATGACTTGGCGGCCGGAAGTTCAGTTGACGGGCGGCGCCGACCTTGATCGACGCACGCCCGCCCCCCGTATTGGTTCAAGACTTGACCACGCCCTATGCGGACTTGATCAGCGCCTTGATGGGATCAACCGTCAGCATTTGCGCTGAGGCTGTAGCCGCGTGCTTGACGGTCGGGCCCTCAATCCAGTTGAACCGAGCCGTGCTGAGCAGGATGAAGTGGATCAGCAAAGCCAAGACCAACAAGAAGACAAACAATCCGACCAGAACGCGCCGCGGATCAAAAAGCAGCCAAATTCTCCACATGGTATTTCTCCCTTAACCGAAGTGGCTCAGGGCCATGAGGCCGGCCATTTTTCCGCTTTGCATCAGCTCGGCGTAACCGTTCACGCCGGGCAACCACGGACGCCAGTTCCAAACGAGAACGTGCGCAATGATTGCAATAATGACGAAAGCAATAAAGCTTCCCATAAATATTCTATGGAATTCTTTTGCTTCCGCCTCAGTTAGTCCCGATAAGCTACCAGTATCGGCGTCTCTTTCCATAACTCGTCCTCCTTTTTCGACGATGAAAGACCGCGAGGCGAGCTAACATCTTCGATAGATACCGCGAATACGATCATCGCGGCGGTTGTCGGGACCCCTCAAGCTCAAACAAACCTAGAATGAGGCCGCCGCCTTTCGGAGGAGCCCCACGCCTTGTTTGTTCAAAAGCGATCCTAACTGTCATGCCGCTTGGCCCTCCATCAGGCCGGCGCGTGCGATCTCAACTCGGCTGGTCGAAACACTGGTTTCTCCCGCGATCCGCGCGCCGCGCTCAGCGGTGTCGCGCAAACGTTTGGCTGCGGATATTCTGACCAGGACGGGCTGGGCCTCGACGATCCGATCAAACGCATCCTTGGCGTCACTGTCCCAAACCAGCTCCACGTGGCGGCGTGCGGGTGTCGCCTCGACCTTGTCCATCTGGCCGGCCAGCGGCAGGATGTGAAACAGGGCGTCAAACAGGGCATTGCACACCTCCTGAACCAGGTAGGTGGCGCCCGCGTAGCCCATGAACGGCGTGCCGGTGTGCCGGCGGATAATCGCGCCGGGGAAGGACGCCGGGATGTAGGTCGCGCGCGAGCCGGCCTCGGCCATGTACATGCGCTCATTAAAGCTGCCGAACATCACCAGGGGCGGCGTCTCGCGGATCGCCCGCCGCACCGCTTCATTGTCCGACTTCGTCCCCGCGCAGCGGCCTATGGCGAACATGCAGGGCAGGCCCATGTCCGTTTCCAGGAAATGGCGTACGCCCCGGGCGTAGGTTTCATTGGCCACGATGGCGAAGCTCGCCGTGCCGAAGAAATCCTGAGTGACCGAGCGCCACAGATCCCAGATCGGTTTGATCGTGGTGTGCTTCTCCCGCTCGATGAACGGCTCAGGGTCCAGGCCCAGCAATTCGCCCAAGGTCCGCAGGAATTTGGTGGTGGAATCCAGGCCTATCGGCGCCTGCAGATAGGGCCGCTCCAGCGTCTCGCACAGCTGGCGGCCGAACTCGCGATACATGCAGACATTGACCTCGGCGTCGGCCAGCTTGCGAACATCCGCAAGGTGACTGCCGAGCGGGAACACCATGTTGACTTCGGCGCCGACGCCCTCGATCAGCCGGCGAATCTCAGCCAGATCGGACGGCAAATTGAACATCCCATAGATGGGGCCGATGATATTGACCTTCGGCCGCTCGCCTTCCTTGCGGGGTCGCAGCTTGGGGACCTTTTTCAGTCCGAACTGGGTCCACAGCCAGGTCAGGGCGCGATTAGCGCTTTGCCACTGATCTTCGTCGATGGTCCGCGGCAAGAAGCGTTGGATGTTGGTGCCTTCGGGCGTCACCCCGCCGCCGATCATTTCCGCGATCGAGCCCGTGACGACCACCGCCGGCAGGTCCCGGTCCAGGGTGCGCCAGGCCCGTTTCATCGCCCCTTCGGTGCCGTGCTGGCCCAACTCCTCTTCGCCCAGGCCCGTGACGACGATGGGCAGCTCATGGGGCGGCAGGGCGTCGGTGTAGTGAAGCACCGATGTGACCGGCAGGTTCTCGCAGCCGACCGGACCGTCGATAATGACCTGAAGGCCCTTGATCGCGGTAAAGGCGTAGACCGCGCCCCAATAGCCCCCTGCCCGGTCATGATCGAGGATCAGGGTCATGAGCCCACCGCCTCGTCCTGAGCGCGGGCTGCGGCCATGGTCTTGGCGTAGCGCGCCTTGAATTCCGGCCGATCAACGGGGGTCTCTTCCCAAACACCGGTGGCGTGGCCCGTGCCCACACCTTCGAAGAAGGCGCTCATCTGATCGAACCGGCCCTTATTGGACAGGGCGGCATTGACCACCTGGGCCAGCGAGCCTGCGCCGGCCGGACCCATCAGCGGCCGCGCCGAAATCAGATTGGTGAAATAGAGCCCCGGAATCGAACGCTGCTTGGCGTGCTGCACCACCGGCGTAGTGCCGATGGCCAGGTCCGGGCCGAATTCCTCAAAGGCGGCGATGTCCTGCTCCAGGGACGCGCGGAACTGAACGCGCACCCCTCGCGCTTCAAGCCATTCGCGATCCGGATCGGACCATTGCGTCCTCGGGCACGCCGTGCCGACATAGGGCACATCCGCGCCGCTTTCGATCAGCAGCCGCGCCACGAGAAGTTCCGAGCCCTCGTAGCCGCTCAGCGTGACCCGCCCGTGGATGGGCTTGGCGGCCAACGCCGCCTGGATCGCGGGCAAGAAACGGTTCTTGGCGGCGTCCACCTGGCTTTGCGCAATGCCGCAAGCCTTGCCTATGGCGTCCAGCCAAGCCGCCGTGCCGTCACGGCCCACCGGTGCGGAGCCGACAACCGTCCGGCCGGCCGCCTCAAACTCCCGAACGCAGGCGGTGTAGAAGGGATGGATCGCGGCCACCACGCCGCAATCGAGCGCCGCGTAAAGCTCGCGCCACTCTCGGGTGGGAACCACCGGACCGGCCGCCAGCCCCAGCGGCTCCAGCATCATGCCGATGCCGACCGGGTCGGCCGGGAACATCTCGCCCAGCAAGGTGACGGTCGGTTTGTCGGACTTTTCACGCGGCGCGGCGACCGGTCCTTGTTCGGCTTCGGCCCGGGCGTATTTCAGCATGGCCCCGGCCAACACGTCCTTGGCTTCCGCGTGCGTCGGCACGCCAAACCCGGGCACATCGATGCCGATGATGCGAACGCCGTTGATTTCCTTGGGGAGCAGCTGGAGCGGCACGCCGGACGCGGTCGGCACGCACAGATTGGTGACAATGACCGTGTCGTAGAGCGCCGGATCGGCGAGCTGGAATACGGCGTCGCGGATGTCTTCGAACAGCTTGCCGGTGACCAGGGTTTCGGAATTGAACGGCACATAGCCGACGGTTCGGCGCGCCCCGTAAAAATGCGAGGTGAAGGTCAGGCCGTAGACGCAACAGGCCGAGCCGGACAGCACCGTCGCGGTGCGCCGCATCCGCAGGCCGACCCGCAAGGACCCAAAAGCGGGGCACATGCTTTGGGGCTGGTCGTGAGGCCCCTTGGGATAGTCCGCAGCATAGCGCGCCAGAACCTCGGACTTACCTGCGGCCGCAGCCGCCGCGCGCATGGTGTCGGCGCCGGCGTGGCAGCCGGCCCCGTCAGACAGGGAAGACGACGAGACCTCGCTGGGCGCATCAAAGGCGCCCCCTCTGTCATCAGCGGCGAGGCGTTCGCTCATCGGCCTATACCGTGTCGTAAACGACTTCGAGGGTGCGCGCTTCGGCGAACACCCCGCCGCGCATCTCCGCCTGGGTGGCCGGCGTCAGCACATAGGCCGCTCCGGTCTGGTCGGCGTCGAACAGCCCGAGCAGGCCGTCCTGGGTCAGAGGCTTGGGCCGCACCGGCGGCGCCGTGGCGACATTTTCGGCCAGGGCCTCAAACAACGGACCCCACCGGTCTCCCGGAGTCCCGATGATCTGATAGTTGGCCGACTTGCGCCGGATATCCTCGTCGGCCGGTATGGCCGCAAGAACCGGAATGCCGACGGCGTCCGCGAAGGCCTGGGCCTCGCCCGTGCCGTCGTCCTTGTTGATCAGCATGCCGGCCACGCCGACATTGCCTCCCAGCTTGCGGAAATACTCCACCGCCGAACAGACGTTGTTGGCCACGTAGAGCGACTGCAGGTCGTTGGATCCGACGACAATGACCTTCTGGCACATGTCCCGGGCGATCGGCAGACCAAAGCCGCCGCAGACCACGTCGCCCAGGAAGTCGAGCAGGACGTAATCGAAGCCCCAGTCATGGAAGCCGAGCTTTTCCAGAAGCTCAAAGCCGTGAATGATGCCGCGTCCGCCGCAGCCCCGGCCCACTTCCGGGCCGCCCAGCTCCATGGCGAACACGCCGTCGCGGGTGAAACAGACGTCCTCGATCTTCACCTCTTCCCCGGCCAGCTTCTTCTTGGCCGAAGTCTCGATGATGGTCGGGCAGGATTTGCCGCCGAACAGCAGCGATGTGGTGTCCGATTTGGGGTCGCAGCCGATCAGCAGAACCCGCTTGCCCTGCTGGGCCATCATGTAGCTCAGATTGGACAGGGCGAAGCTCTTGCCGCTGCCGCCCTTGCCGTAAATCGCGATGACCTGAGTCTCTTTGGTAACCTCGCCTGTATGCACCGGATCGGGCTCGATCGCCGCCTCGGCTCGCAGCCGGGTGTTGTCGATCAAGGTGACGCTCATGGGCGCAGCTCTCCAAATCGCAGGCAGTCCAACCCATCCAACCAAGCTGGATTCAGAGCCGGAGATGTCAGCCTATCTTTACGCCTAAGCATGTCAATTAATTTGTACGGTTTCCCGGGGGCGGCGAACTGATCGCTTATGATGGGATTTGCCGACCCAGCGGCATCTCCTTCCCTGCGAAGCGGGGAAGGGGGACCACGCGAAGCGTGGTGGAAGGGGCCTCTTGGCGATGGCCGCTCAGCACCCCCACCACCGCCTTTCAGGCGGTCCCCCACCCCCATTTCGCTTCGCTACAGAGGGGCGGAGAAGAATCCAGGGTGGAAAGGCGGCGCAGGGCCAGGACAAGGACTACGCCTGTCCAGCCGGCGACGGCCTCACGCCCTGGTCAGGAACTGAGCCGCCAATCGAGCACCATTTTCAGGCAAGACACGTCGGTAAAGGCTGTGCGGTAAGCCTCATCAGCATCGAAGGCGTACATGCGGTGGGAAATCAGGCCGTCCAACCCAAGCCTGCCGGTAGCGATCAAGTCCATCGTCACCGCCAGGTCTTCGGGCGCCCATTCGGCCGCCACACGCAGGCGCGCTTCCTTCATGAAGGCGGCGGGAAATCCGAACGACAGGGGCTGGTCATAAAAGCCCGCGAGCACCACTTCGCCGCCCCGGCCGAGCCGCCCGATGAGCGTATCCAGCAGCTTGGAATCGCCGCTCACATCGCAGATCGACCTGTAGTCTCGCCGCTCATCCTCGTCGGGGTGAATGACCTTGTAGCCCTGGGCGCCTTGCCGGCGGGTCGGGTTGGTCTCCCACACCACCGGCTCGCGGCCCTCAACCATGACGAGCCTGGCGAGCAGTCGCCCCAGCACCCCGTGACCGATGATCAGGTCAGGCGTTTCACCGCCGGCGATGGCGTGACGGGCCGTAGCGGCCAGCGCAATCAGAACGCCATGCTCACCCAGTGACTCGGTGATCGGCACGACTCGCGCGTTCTTGACCACGAGAAGTCGGGCGGCGCCGCCAAACAGGCCCCGAGCGTCTTTGAACCCCGATGATCCGGGCACAAACACGGTCTGGCCGATCCGGTCGCGCGCGCGGGCGCCAGCGTCGACCACCCGACCGACGGACTCATAGCCGGGGACCAGTGGATAGCCCATGCCGGGAAAGGGCGGCATGCGCCCGCTCCAGAGCAGGCGTTCTGTGCCGGTGCTTATGCCGCTCCAGTCGATCTCCACCACGACGTCGTCATCGGTGACGTCCTCCAGATCGAGATAGCGGAGCGACAGATGCTCTGGCTTTTCGAGCACAACCGCAAGCGTATCCATGTCGTTCTCCGATAGCCAAGGCCATTCCAGAACCGAAACCTTAGTGTCAGCTCACTTGGACGCTTTTGCAAGTCAAGCTATCCATACACATCGATGGCGCTCAAGGGCGGGCGACGATGGCGCGCATCAGGAAAGGCGAGCGGGTGCGCAACTGCCGGATGCGGCGAAATCCGGCCGCCCTCAGCATGTCGGCGATCTCGGCCGGGGTCCGCGCTCGACCTCGCCCCATCGCTAGCAAATACAAGGCGAAATAGGCGTCCGCCACACGGTCCGCCCTGGGCGCCGATGACATCGGCTCGGCGATCAAAAGGGCGCCGTCGACGGGAAGGGCCGCGTAGGCCGAGCGCAGCAGGGTCATGACGCCGTCGTCGTCGTGATCGTGCAGAATGCGGATCAAGGTAATCAGGTCGGCCCCGTCCGGCATGGCTCCTGACAGGAAATCGCCGCCGAAGATCTCAACGCGGTTCGCCAGGCCGGCGTTGATCAGGCGCTCACAGGCTCGCACCGTGACCGACGGCAGATCGAACAGCATCAGCTTCAAGCCCGGCGCATGTGCGCCCGCTGCGGCCAGGAACGCGCCCTCGCCTCCGCCAACGTCGAGCAACCGCCGGTGGCGGCCGATGGGATAGGCGGCGAAGACATCCTCGGCTAAGGCCGGCAATGAGGCCGCCATCAGGGCGGAATAGTCGGCGACCTCTGCGGCGCTCCCGGTCTGGGGCGCAGACGCGGTGGCGTAGGGCCAAAAGGCGGCCAACTTCCCTTGTCCGCCGCCACGGCGCAGCAGGCCGACGCCGTCGGCCAGGTCGGCGTAGAGGTGCTGGTGGTGATTGATCATGTCAATCAGGCCGGCGTTGCCCAACAGCGCCGCACCTTGCGGACCCAAGGCGTAACGCCCCCCGCCCGTGCGTTGAACCAAACCAAGAGCATCCGCAGCGCTCAACAAGCGTTGCACCGAGTCCAACGGCAGACCCAGTGTCTGGACCAGCGCCTCCGGGGTCGCGGGTCCGCGCCGCAGGTAGTCCAGCACCCCCAAGCGCGTGCAGGTCTGCAGGGTCTGGGAATAGACAAAGCCTGCCACCAGATCGAACAGAGCTTGCGCGCGCTTATGAGCAATCGGGCGCGTCAGGGGGAAATCGGCGGCCCATCTCTGGAACCGGGGGTTGGAGAGCAGGCCATTACGCCAGCGGAGCCAGCGGTCACGCCACCCAATCTCAGACATGCGGGGTCAGGCGGCGCTAAGGGCCAATTGCTTGGGCGCCAAACGCGTAGCCTGGGTCTTGACCAGACTCTGGAGCGAACTGGCGCCCTGACAGGGCGGTATGGCCTCCACCGCTTCACGAATGAGGTCCTGAAGACGGGCGTAGGCGCCTTTGACGCCGAGCTGCGTCACCAGGCTGGGTCTGTGCAGGGCCGCATCGCGCCCGGTCGGCTTGCCGCACTCTTCCTGTGCGCTGACCGCATCAGCCAAGTCGTCGGCGACTTGGTAGGCCGCGCCCAATTTATCGCCCAGCGTCCGCCACGGCAGCGGATCGGCGCCGGCGGCCAAGGCTCCGGACATGACCGCCGCCACGAACAAGGCGCCGGTTTTGGCCCGGTGATAGGCCTCGACGTCCGTGGACGGTTCGCTTTCCCAAGCCTGCCCCGCCACGATGCCGACGGGCATGCCCACGCCGCGCGTGATGGTGGTCAGCAGCGAAGGCAACCGACCCGTCTGGTTGACGCCTGCCCGGGCGAGCCCATCAAAGGCCATGATGATCAAGGCGTCGCCGGTCAGCACGGCCAGGGGCGCGCCGAACAGGGCGTGTACGGAAGGCTTGCCGCGCCGCGTAGCGGCGTCATCAAAGCAAGGCAGGTCATCGTGCGCCAACGAGGCGCAATGCAGCAATTCGATCGCCACCGCAGCGGCGTCAGCCATCTCGGGACAGTCATCGCCGCACGCCTCGGCGACAGCCAGACAAAGGTTGGGACGGACGCGAGCGCCGCCGGGGAAGACCGCGTGCCGAACAGCGGCCGCCAGCAGCGGCGGGGCGTTCGGTCCCTCGGATCGGGCGACCGCAGCCTCAAGAGCGGATTCGACCCTCAACCCCGTCGTCGCCATGCGGCTTCTCCCAACCCAGAAACCCTCGGCCATATGTAAATTATTATGGACAACAAGAGTGTATGGTCAGCTAGACACATGATAGGGTCAAAATCAACGGAGAGCCGGGATTTTGTTGATGGGCCAGGAGCGCGTCGTCGTCGTGGGCGCCGGAATGGGCGGCTTGGCCTGCGCGATCGATCTGGCGCGATGCGGCTTCGCGGTAACGGTCGTCGAACGCGCCAATGCGCCCGGCGGCAAGATGCGCGAGATCGACCTGGGCGGCGTGCGCGTGGACGCCGGCCCGACCGTGCTCACCATGCCCTGGGTGTTCGAGGACCTGTTCGAGGTCGCCGGGTCGTCAATTGATCGCTATCTGCGCCTGCAGCCGCTGGACATTCTCGCGCGGCACGCCTGGGACGAGGAAGAACGGCTGGATCTCTTCAGCGACGTCGGCCGCTCGGCCGACGCTATCGGCGCCTTCGCCGGCCCCGCGGAAGCCAAGGGCTACAAGGCCTTCAGCGCCCAGGCGCGCAACATCTACCAAACCCTGCGGGATGCGTTCCTGATCCAGCGGCAGACCGGCCCTTTCGGTCTGGCCAAAAGGGTCGGTGTCGGCCGAACCGGGGCCCTATTGGCGCTCAAGCCGTTCGAGACCCTGTGGCAGGCGCTCGGCGCCCATTTCCAGGACCCCCGCCTGCGTCAGCTCTTCGGGCGGTACGCGACCTATTGCGGATCATCGCCATTCGAAGCGCCCGCCACCCTGATGCTCATCGCCCATGTGGAGCAAGAGGGGGTCTGGCTGGTGGAGGGCGGCATGCAGCGCCTGGCCGAAGCCCTGGCGCAACTGGCGTCGTCCTTGGGCGTCACGTTTCGATATGGCGTGTCCGTCGACGAAATTCTTCTCCACGACGGGCGTGTTTGTGGCGCAAGACTGGCCGACAACGAAAGACTTGAGGCCGAGCGTGTGGTCGTGAACGCAGGCGCCGCTGCGCTGGCAACCGGACTTTTTGGACCGGCTGTCCAAAACGCCGTGAACGATCCGCCCATCGCCGAGCGGTCACTCTCGGCGGTGACCTGGGCCGTGCATGGGCGTACACAAGGATTTCCACTCCTTCGCCACAACGTATTCTTTTCAGACGACTACCGAGCTGAATTTGAAGACATTTTTGGTGGCGGCCGCCTTCCGCGCCAACCGACCATCTATGTCTGCGCGCAGGACCGAGGCGCCCAGGCCCAAGAAGTCGATGGCGCCGAACGCCTGCTCATCCTGGTGAACGCGCCGCCCACCGGCGACCAAGGCCTATTGAACGAGAAGGATCTGGCGGCATGCGAGACACAGGTCTTCGCTCGGTTGAAGCACTGCGGTCTGGAGCTGGACCGGAACTCGGCCGCCAGCGTGATGACAACGCCCGCCCAATTCAACACCCTGTTTCCGGCGTCCGGCGGGGCGCTCTACGGTCAGGCGACACACGGATGGGCGGCGGCTTTCAAGCGACCGGGGGCCAGGACCCGGATACCGGGTCTGTATCTGGCGGGCGGGGGCGCCCACCCGGGAGCGGGGGCGCCCATGGCGGCGCTGTCGGGCCGCCTGGCGGCGCAAAGCTTGATGTCAGACCAGGCTTTGACGCGCCGGTGGCGCCAGGGGGCTACGTTTGGTGGTACCTCGACGCCATCAGCGACGATGGTCGGCAAGGGCTCACCCTGATCGCCTTCGTCGGCAGCGTTTTTTCACCCTACTACGCTTGGTCGGGATGGGCGGATCCCCTGGACCACTGCGCGTTTAACGTTGCGTTCTACGGCGCATCGGGTTCGCGCTGGGCCATGACGGAGCGTCGGCGTTCGGCCCTGCACCGTGAGCCGTCCGCCCTCGCCATCGGACCCAGCAGCCTGACCTGGGACGCCGACGGACTGACCGCGAGGTTCGACGAAATCACCGCGCCCCTGGCCTCACGCCTGCGCGGAACCGTCCGCCTTACGCCCGAAGCGCTATTTGACAACACCTTCGCCCTGGACACCGGCGGTCGTCACACCTGGCGGCCCATGGCGCCGCGCGCGCGGGTTGACGTGTCTCTCACCCATCCGGCCGTCAGCTGGCGTGGAAACGCCTACTTCGACACCAACGCCGGATCAGAGCCTCTTGAAAACGCCTTTTACGGCTGGAACTGGTCCCGCGCCCACCTGCCGACCGAAACACTCCTGTTCTACGACGTCGACCGGCGCGACGGCTCATCTCACGACTTGGCGCTGCGTGTCGGGGCGGACGGGCTGATGAGTGAAATCGAATCGCCCTCTCGTCACCGGCTGGCGCCGACCTTTTGGCGGGTTCCGCGTGTGGCGCGGGCGGACGCCGGAGCCCCGCCTGCCCTTGTCAGGACGCTAGAAGACGCCCCCTTCTACACGCGCTCGATCTTGGAGGCCCGCCTGGGCGGCGAAGCGGCGGAGGTGGTCCACGAAAGCCTGTCGCTGAACCGCCTGCGATCACCCCTCGTCAGGGCTATGCTGCCCTTCCGCATGCCCCGAACGTTTGGCTGATGATCGCGCCAGGGCGGAAGGCGTTTCTGCCGTGGTGTCCTTACTAGGCCTGACCGACCACAGCTGCCAAATGGCCCAAACCAAGGCGGCGCCTTCGAACAACCCCGTCTCAAGAAAAAACAGCGTGTTTGTGCTCATGGCCTATCTACGTCCGGTGAGCGCCCTCGGATCAGCGCGCCGGTTTCGGCGCGCGCGCGCGCCCGTGCAAAGTTGAAAAGAGCTCGATCATCCAGGCCATATCCGCCCCGACGCTCGCACGCCGGCCACGGTAGGACACCGTCGTGCTCGGCGCCTCCAGGGCAACCGCCTCGACCAAAAATCGCGTTTCAGCCAGGGGCGGGCCGAAGGACGCCCCCCGCACGCCGCCATGCGCGCGCTGGGCCGCTCTGACCAACAGCTGAGCCTTGCGGCCTATAGGCACCGTCGTGCGCCGCGAAATCGAATCCAGGCCCTGTTGCTCCAGCCGTGTTCCGATCTCGGCATAGAGATACCGGGCGGCGAAAATGGCCGGGCGGAACGCGCGGTCCAAGCCCGCTATACCCTCGTCGGCCCGGGCGTAGAGCTCATCGGCGCGCCGCAACAGGCGCTGGGTCACTTGGGCGATCTGCGCATTGAATACCGGCTTGGCCAGCCAGGCGTCCGGGTCCAGCCCGGCCTCCCGCAGCCAGGCCCGCGGCAGGTAAAGCCGACCCGCCCTGGCGTCCTCGCCGACATCGCGCGCAATATTGGTCAGCTGCATCGCCACGCCCAGATCACAGGCGCGGGCGACCAGATCGGGCGTTCGCGCGCCCAGCAAGGCCGCCATCATGGCGCCCACCGAACCGGCCACCCGCGTCGAATAGGCATAAACATCCGATAGGGTCTCGTAGGTTCGCCCCTGCGCGTCCCATTCCAGGCCTTCCAGCAAGGCGTCCAGGGTCACGCGCGGCAGAGCGAAGTTGAGCGCCACGTCCGCCAAGGCCCGGTCAACCGGCTCTGGGGCCGGCGCCCCAGCATAGATCCGGTCAAGGCGGGCGCGCAGACGCGCGACGGCCGCATGGCTGCCGCCATCCACGTCCACCGCATCGTCGGACAATCGGCAAAATCCGTAGACCGCATAGGCCGCCTCCCGCACCGGCTCGGGCAAGAGCAGGGACGCCAAAAAGAATGACTTGGATCCTCCCCGGATCAGTTCACGGCAGGCCGCGCTGTCAGCCGGTTGTGCAAACCGAGGCTTAAACATGGGCGCTCGCATGGGGAACCAGCGCGTCCAGCATTCGGGCCGAGGACAGCACCCCGGGGATGCCCGCGCCCGGCTGCACGCCGGCGCCGACGAGGAATAAGCCCTCGATGTCTTCACTCTTGTTGTTGGGCCTGAACCAGGCGCTCTGAAACAAGGTCGGCGCCAGGCTGAAGGCGGCGCCCTTGATCGAACAATAGAGGTCCTTGAAATCCTCCGGCGTGGTCACCCGGGAGCTAATGATTTCGGACTCCAAACCGGGCAACAGGGTCTGCGACAGACGCCGCTCGATCGCGCGCCGATAGGGCTCCGCCTGCATCGTCCAGTCGATATCCGCATCCAGATGGGGAACCGGCGACAGCACATAGAAGCCGTCGCAGCCCGGCGGCGCCAGCGAGGGATCGGTCGCGGTCGGCCGGTGCAGATAAAGGCTCATGTCCGGCGCCAGCACCTTGGCGTTGAAGATGTCGTCGAGCAGACCGCGATAGCGGGGTCCGAGCAGGATGGTGTGGTGTCCAACCTCGGGGTATTGTCGGCGCGTGCCGAAATACCAGACGAACAGGCTCATGGAATATTTGGCCTTGTCGATCTTCTCATCCGTCCAGCGCTTGCGGGCGCCACTAGGGACCAGATGCCGGTAGGTGTAGGCGGCGTCGGCGTTGGACACGACAATATCTGCATCGATCACCTCGCCTGAGCGCAGCTTCACCCCGCGCGCACGGCCGTTCTCGACAATGATTTCCTTGACGTCGGCGCGGCAACGCAGGGCGCCGCCCTGCCCCTCGATCAGGTCGGCCAGCCCGCGCACCAGAGCCCCTGTGCCGCCCATGGCGAAATGAACGCCCCAACGCCGTTCAAGATAGGAAATCAGGCAATAGACCGCGGTCGTATCGAACGGATTGCCGCCCACAAACAGAGGATGGAAGCTCAGCGCGACGCGCAGTCGCGGGTCTTTCACGTAGCGGGAGACCAGGCCGAACACGCTGTGCGCGCCGCCCAATTTGAGCAGGCTCGGCGCCTGTCGCGCCATCTGCGCCAGGGACATGAACGGCACATGTCCGAGCGTCTCAAACCCCAGGGCGCAAATCTCCTGACTGCGCGCCATGAAGCGTTCATAGCCGGCAAGATCGGAGGGAGAAATGCGGGCCACCTCGCGGCGCATGGCGGCCAGGTCGGCGTGGCAGTCGATAGTTCCCCCGTCGTCGAACACCAGGCGGTAGAAGGGATCGATCAGCTGCAAGGTCACGTCGTCCGACATCTCTTTACCGCACAGACGCCACAGCTCCTCGAACAGGAAGGGGGCGGTGACGATGGTCGGGCCCGCGTCGAAGGTGAAGCCATCCTGACGATAGACACTTGCCCGGCCGCCCAGCGCATCCAGTCGCTCGAGCACGGTGACGCGGTAACCGCGCGCGCCCAGCCTGACCGCCGCCGCCAAGCCGCCGAAGCCGCTGCCGATGATCACGGCATGAGGACGACGATCCTCCGCCGGAGTGTCAACAATGCGCTCGCGTTGGAGTGTCAACATAGACTGACACTAAGCGGATAGATCACGGCAAAGCAAGGCAAGGTTCTTCCACCGCCTTAGCCGTCCAAGGTCTCGCACAGCACAATTTCGGCCACCCGAGCGGGCGCCTCCTCGTGAGCGAGATGTCCCAGTCCGGGCAAAAGGATCAAACGGCTGGCAGGCGCCAGGGCCTTGACCATCCCGGCCACGCGCGGCGGCACCGCGCGGTCGTTCTCGGCGGCGACCAGGGTCAAGGGCGAGGCCAGCTTAGGCAGATCAGCGACCAGCGGATGCAGGTTCCAGTTGGCCATCATGCCCAGGGCGCCGGCGATATGCCCCGTGGTGCGCAAAAGCCGCCTGTAATCCTCAAGCCCCGCGCGATCGATCCTTGAGCCGGTGCTTTCGATCAGCCCGGTAATAGCGCGGGCGCTGTCGGCGCGCAGGGCGAACAGTTGAATCGCCAGTGGGTTCAGAAAAAGCAGCTTCGCCATGGCCGGAAAAATGTGGCCGGAGACGCCGGGAAAGGGCTGCATGGCGCCGTTCAGGCTGATCAACCGGGCCGCGGAAAAACGACCGTCCAACTGCATTCTCAAGGCGATGGCGGCGCCCGCAGAATGGCCGACCATCACCGTCGGCGTTTCGCCCAAAACATCCAGCAAGGCCGCAACACCGCGCGCCATTCCATTGAGGGACAGGCCCTCGCCGGCGGGCGTTTCGGTGAAGCCGTGGCCGGGAAGATCAGGGGCGATCACGCGGAAATCACGCGCCAGGATCGGGGCCACGTCGCGCCAAGAATGGGTCGCCGCCCCGGCCCCGTGCAGCAGCAGCAGGGTCGGACCCGAACCCAAGATCTGGACATGCCAGCACATTCCGCCCGCTCGAACAAATTGGCTGGCCGCGCGGTTGGGCCATTTGCGCCCCTCGCGTTCCCAATCCGGCTTGACCATCTTGCCAATCATGGCTCGGAGCCCGTCCAGCGGTGGAGGTCAGCGCCCGGCCGTCGCCATTTCGGCCACCAGCCCGAACATGGCGTTGGCGTCCACATAGGGCAGCGGCGCATAGGCGGCGCCCATGGCCCGGGCGAAGCGGTCGCCGTCCGGCGCCGGACGCGCCGAGGTGTCCACAAACACGGCGGCCACGCGGGCGTCTCCCACTTGGCGCGACGCGGCCATGGCGTCCGCATCAGCCGCCGCGCGGCCAGGCGAGCCGTCCCGGCCGATATTGGCGCGGCCGTCGGTCAGGAACACCAGCAGGGGGGTGTGATCCTTGGCTTGCTCGGCCAACGCCAACCCCAGGGCGGCCTCCACGCCGGCGGCTAGGGGCGTACCGCCCCCGCCGGGCAGTTCGGCCAGCCGACTCTTGGCGCGCGTGAGCGAGCGCGTTGGCGGCAGCAGAAGTTCGGCGCCTTCGCCGCGAAACGCAATCAGCGCGACGCGAGCCCGCGACACATAGGCCTTGGCCAGCAAGAGCTCGACCGCGCCCTTGGCTTCGGATAGGCGCTGGAAGGCCGTCGATCCTGAGGCGTCGACCGCGAAGATCGTGGTGGATTCCGTCCTCTGAACAAAACGACGGATGCGAAAATCGCACGGCTGCACCAGCACCCGGCCCCGGCCGGCGCCCTCGGCGCGAAACCTCTGCCAAGGCGCGGCCGCGCGCAGCGTGTCCACCAGATTAAGGCGCGCGCCGGACCTCAGCGCGCCCGGCCGCGACCCCACCGGCCGCCCGCGGCGCGCCGACTTGGCCGAGGCGCCCGATCCGCGCGCGCGCTCGGCGTTGCGGCGGATTTGCCCTTCGAGATTGACGCGCGCCAGAAGATCGTCGGGCAGCGCAGCCTGGATCGCTTGCACGACCATTTCGGTCATCGAGGGCGCCTCGACGGCTTCATCATCGGTGCGGTCCGGCTCTGAATCCGACTGATCGTGCGCCCGATCCTGGGCCTCGTTCTCCGCAGGCGGCGCAGCGCTCGCCTCATCCTGGGTCGGCGCCGTCAGGGCGCGCGGTCCCAGCACTAGGCGAGCCGCCGCCGCCGCATCCTCGCTGGTGATCTCGGCCCGCCCCAAGTAGGCGGCATGGGCTCGTGCGGCCCGCAGTGTCAAAAGCGGCGCGCGCAGCGATTGCAAACCCAGCCTATCGGCGGCGGCGCAGATGGCCTCGATGACTTGCGGATCGACAGGCGCGACGGCTTGCAGCCGGTCGCGGGCCTGGACGACGGCGCCTGCGTCAGCGGACGGTATCTGTGACGCAGACACCGACACGTCGCTCAGATCCAGCAGAAACGCCAAACGCTCCATCAGCGCCTCGGGCGGACGTTCCTCGGGCGCGCAACCCTCGTCAAACGCAATCAATCCGATCCTGGCCGGCAGGCGCAGGGCCAAGCCGTCGCGTTCGACCATGACCTCCGACTGATCGAGCGCGGCGGTCAGCCGGGCCGCGGCAGCAGCCTCAATGCGTTCGGCCATGGCCAGGATCGCGACCCCTCCATCGCTCTCCGCCAACAGCCCCTTCTGGGCGACGGGCCGACCTGCGGCGAGACTGGCGGGAAGGTCCAATCCGCCCAACAGACGATCATCTTCGACGCGCAGGGGAATGCGCTTCATGGGCGCGCCCGGCGCCAGCAGATCGCGGACGTTCGACAGCCAGCGATCTCGCACAGGGCCCGGCCCGCAGCGAACCACAACGCCGCCTAATCCAACGGGGTCGATGGCAAACAGCGCGGCGGCGAGCCGAGCATCCGCCCAGGCCGCTGACGCTGCGTCCTGGCTCATGCGTCGAACTGTTCGGCCATGGCCCGCTCGATGCGCACGGTCGAGCCCGACTGATCCAAAGGATTGCGGCGCAGACGATGGCGCAAGGCCATGGGCGCCACGTCACGCACATGGTGCTCTCGCACCGCACGGTCCCCTTGCAAGGCCGCCAGCGCCCTGGCCGCGCGCAGAATGGTCAGCTCGCCCCGAAGGCCGTCAGCCCCGATCGACATGCACAGTCGCGAAGCGGATTCCAGAACCTCATCGGAAGCTTGCACCGTCGCCAGCGCGGCGCGCGCGCCGAGAACCTGATCGCGCACGCCTTCATCAGCGGCGGCCCATGAGGCTGTGAATTGGTTCGGATCGCGGTCGTAAGCATCCCTGCGGCGAACCACCTCAATACGGTCCGCCAGCACTGACGGGGTTCTCACCTCGACGGACAGTCCGAACCGATCCAGCAATTGAGGACGCAATTCGCCTTCCTCGGGATTGCCGCTGCCGATCAGGACGAACCGCGCCGGATGGCGGACGCTGAGACCCTCGCGCTCGACCACGTTTTCGCCCGAGGCGGCCACATCGAGCAGCAGGTCGACCAGGTAATCCTCCAGGAGGTTCACCTCATCGATGTAGAGAAAGCCGCGATGGGCCCGGGCCAATAGCCCCGGTTCGAAATGCTTTTCGCCGCGGGTCAAGGCCCGTTCCAGATCAAGCGCGCCCACCACCCGGTCCTCGGTCGCGCCCAGCGGCAGATCGACAACCGGCGTCGCAATCAACTCGGTCGGCGCGTCAGCGTCATGAGCGCGTCCACAATCGCCGGTGCAGCGGCCCGCGTCAGCCTTCGGGTCGCAATGAAACATGCAGCCCTTGACCGCTTCAATGCGGGGCAGCAGGGCCGCCAAGGCGCGCACAGCCGTTGATTTGCCGGTGCCTCGATCACCGAACACCATCACCCCGCCGATGCCCGGATCGGTCGCAGCGATCAGTAAGGCGAGCTTCATCTCGTCCTGACCGACGATCGCTGAAAAGGGATAGGTGGTGCGCATTCGACGCGGTCTAGCTCCTGTGACCAGCCAACTTGACGTCAAGCTATCCTAACACATTAATGGGGGCCACCCCCTGTGCGCTTATGTCTGATCAAAGCGTCACTTTTTCACCGTCGCAAATGAGCGGCTGTGTTCAGGGACGCGTTGCAGGCGGCTAAACCCCAGCCGCAGAAGGGACCGGGACCATGGGAGGCCTATACGCATTGGCGATTTCCGACTACGCCCTGGCCCTACCGACATTTGACATTGAAGGTTTGGCGCGCGTGAAGCGGGGTATAAACCCTATCGTCGCCACCCCTTCCCCTGTTGCCGAGACCGCGCCGTGACTGACCAAAAAGCAATGATCCGGGTTCTCAACGGCGAACGGCTGGACCCGCCGCCGGTATGGATCATGCGTCAGGCTGGGCGTTACCTGCCGGAATATCGAGAGTTAAGAACCAAGGCCAAGGACTTCCTCTCCTTCTGCTATTCGCCCGACTTGGCCTGCGAAGCAGTGTTGCAGCCTCTGCGGCGGTTCGACCTGGACGCGGCCATCCTGTTTTCGGACATCCTGGTGGCGCCCGATGCGCTCGGCCGCAAGGTCTGGTTCGTGGAAGGCGAAGGACCGCGACTCGAGCCCTTAGCGGATGAGCCCGTCTGGCGACTGGAGGTTTCGGACAGCTTCATTCAGCGATTGTCCCCGGTCTATGAAACGGTCGAACGCCTGCGCGCCGCCCTGCCCCGCCAGACCACCTTGATCGGCTTTGCCGGCGGACCCTGGACGGTGGCGACCTATATGATTCAAGGCCAAGGCGGCGAAAAGGACCGCAGCCGCAGGGCGGCTTTCCAACGCCCTGCCGATGTCGACGCCCTGCTAGCCGTCTTGGTCGAGGCGACCGCACGGCATCTGGAGGCACAGGTCGCCGCCGGCGCCGATTGCCTGCAGATTTTTGAAAGCTGGTCAGAAGGCCTGTCCGAGCCCCTGTTCGAGCGTTTGATCATCGGCCCGACCAAGGCCTTGGTGCGCAGGCTGAGGGCCGCCGGGGTCGAGGCGCCGATTGTCGGATTTCCGCGTGGCGCCGGCGCCTTGCTCGGCCGCTATGCTCGCGAAACCGGGGTTACCGCCCTGGGGGTGGACACCCAAACGCCCGCTTGGTTTGCACGGGCGCAGGCGCCGGCCGGCATGGCCTTGCAGGGCAACCTCGACCCGCAATTGCTGGTCTGCGGCGGCGACGCCCTGGATAAAGCCACGCGCGAGGTCGTGCGGGCGTTCCGCGCCTCGCCGCATATCTTTAACCTGGGGCACGGCATTACGCCCCAGGCGACGCCAGACCATGTTAGCGCCATGCTGGCGGCCGTTCGCCGACCCCGAGATTAGACCCATGACCTCAGCTCAACCCCTTCGTATCGGCGCCCGCGGCTCGCCCCTGTCTCTGGCTCAGACCGGTCAGTTCCGCGACGCCCTGGCCCTGGCCCACCCCGAACGGTCGTTTGAGATCGTCCCCATCGTCACGAGCGGTGATCGAATTCAGGACCGCCTCCTGATTGAGTCAGGGGGCAAGGGGCTGTTCACCAAGGAGTTGGACGAAGCCCTGCTGGACGGGCGCATCGATCTGGCCGTCCATTCGATGAAGGACCTGCCGACCCAATTGCCGGACGGAATCGTGCTGGCCTGTGTGCCTCTGCGCGAAGACCCACGCGACGCCCTGATCTGCGACAAGGCCGACACCCTGCTCGATCTGCCTTCGGGCGCGAGGATCGGGACCGCGAGCCTGCGCCGCCAGGCCCAGCTGATGTCGCTGGGTCTTGGCTTTGAGATCGTCATGTTGAGGGGCAATGTGGAGACGCGCCTGCGCAAGGTCGCCAGCGGCGAAATGGACGCGACTCTTCTGGCCTATGCCGGGTTGCGCCGCCTAGGCCTCGCCGACCACGCCAAGAGCCTGCTGGACCCGGCCCTGTCGCCGCCCGCCGCCGGACAAGGCGCCTTGGCGGTGACAACACGCGCCCGCGACTTGGACGTTCTTGCCGTTCTCAGCCCCTTGAATGACCAGGCGACCCGGCTGGAAATCACGGCCGAACGCGCCTTCCTTGCCGCCCTGGACGGGTCCTGCCGCACCCCCATCGCCGCTTTGGGCCGGTGGACGGACGGACGGCTGGCGTTCATCGGCGAGGCGCTGACGCCGGACGGCGAACACCGGTGGCGTCGGACTGGCGAGGAACCCTGCGCCGACGAGGCCCAGGCGGCTTTGATCGGCCTGGAGTTGGGTCAGAGCATTCGACGGGAGGCCGGGGACGCCCTGTATACGGAACAGTCTGCCTTGGTTGTAAATTCTGTTTGACACTTTGCCGTCAAGGCATCTCGACGGATGCGGTTTGATCAGTCAGAATGAGTCTGATCGTAATGACTGGCATTTACACGGGAGGACGTATGCCGAGGATGAGATCGACTCTAGCTTTGAGCGTCGCGTCGGCAGCCATTTTGGCCTTAGCCGGTTGCTCCAAATCCCAGCCCTCGGCTCCGACCGAGGCTGCTGCGCCTGCACCCGCCGCGGCGCCTGCGCCCGTCGCAGAGTCAGCCGCACCCCCCGCAACCATGATTCCCTTGGATATTAAGGATGCCAACGGGATGCCGGTATCGGGTGATCCAGTGGACGGAGCCACCACATTCGTTCAGTGCATGACCTGCCACTCCAAGGACCCAGGCGTGAACAAGGTCGGGCCGTCGCTGCACGGGATTATCGGACGCCATTCCGGCATGATTCCGAACTTCAACTACTCGGCGGCCAACAAGGGCTCGGGGATCACCTGGACCGAGCAGGAACTGTACGCCTATCTCGAAAATCCGCAGAAGGTGGTCCCTGGCACCTACATGACCTTCACCGGGGTCAAGGATCCTCAGAAGCGCGCCAACGTGATCGCTTTCCTGCAGGAAAACACCAAATAGAGACTCTCTAACGGTCTCCCCCGCTCCATGAGACCGATAGGCCGGAGCTGTCCAGCAGCTCCGGCCTTTTTTTGCCCGATTACCGGCGACGACGCGCCAGATCGATCAGGTGAAAAGGCAAGGACGCCGCCAGGGGCGCGCCAATCCAGACCAGATCAGAAGCGGTCAGAGCCGCGCGCAGAGCCAGCACCAGGCATACCCCCGGGGCCATGGCGAACGCCAAATCCGCCGTCGCGCCGCGCCGGTTTCGCACCTGGCGGCCAAGGCTTAAGACGATGAACTCGATCACCATGAACACCAGGATCACGTCCGCCGCATGGCCGCTGTAGAAGAAATCGCTCAACATCGCAGCGCGTCCCGTCGGCTATCGGAGGGTCAAAAAGCGGGGTTCAACCGCACGACTTCGAAATTAAGCGCTGCGGCGATGGAAACCCACACCAGGTATGGCGCCAATAATCCGCTGGCGGTTCGCGACAGCCGCGCCAGCACGATCATCAACAGCAGGATCGACAGCCACAGACCGCCGACCTCCATCAAGGCCCAGTCCGGTCGCCGCAACCGAAAAAACAACAGGCTCCAGAGCACATTGAGAAAGCCGTTCAAGGCGAACAGGCCAATGATCCATTCGCGCGTGGCCGCCGATTTGGCCTGACGCCAGGCGATCACGCCGGACGCCGCCGCGCAGGCAAAGATCGCTGTCCAAATCGGCCCGAAGGCCGCGTCGGGCGGCTGCCAGGGCGGCTTGGCCAACCCTCTGTACCAGGGTCCTAAATCGGTCATTGTCCCGCCCACGGCGGCTACGGCGGTCGCGCAAATCGCCGCCACGACAACGGCCCGGGTCCGCGGCGCACGCCACAGATTCACGGCGCGGACAATCCGAGCAGATGCCCCATGTCTTTGAAGAAGATGCGGGCGTGGGCGGCCGGATCGGCGCGCACCAGCTCCTTGTTCATATAGGCCTGCCAGGTCAGCTTCTGCACATCGGGATCGGCGCACATGGTCACAAACCGCTCCCGACGCTTATCGCTGCGGTACCAGAAGTGCTGCATGATCCCCAGCACCCAGAAAACCGTGCCATGGGTGCGCATGAACCGCTTGCGAGCGGTGGCCAGGGCCCGGGTCGATCCTGTCGCGAGGAAAGCCTCCACCGCCTCGGCCGCCAGACGGCCGCCCACCATGGCGTAGTAGATACCCTCCCCCGACGCCGGCGCGACCACGCCCGCCGCATCGCCGGCCAGCACCACATCACGCCCGTTGTCCCACCGCTTCAGCGGACGAAGTGGAATGGGGGCCCCCTCGGTCCTGATGGTCTCGCAGCCTTGCAACGCCGTGGCCGCGCGCAGGGATTTGACCGCGCCGCGAAGCGAAAAACCTTTGCGCGCGCTGCCCACGCCGATGCTCGCGGTTTCGCCGTGGGGGAATATCCAGGCGTAAAAATCCGGCGACAGCCGGCCTTGATAAAACACATCGCAGCGGTGCGCGTCGAAGTCGGCCCCGAGGCTTGTCGGCGAGCGTATGATCTCGTGGTAGGCGAAGACGAAGCGAGTCCGTTCAGACCCCTTGATGGTCTGACGCGCCACGGCGGAGCGCGCGCCGTCGGCGCCGATCACGGTTTTGGCCCTCACGCGGCCCAGGTCGCCCGGCGTCGCGCCCTTGGCTTGGTAGCAGACAACGGCTGCCCCGTCGGCGTCGCGCTCGATGCGCTCGAACGTACCCGTCCGCCTCTCGGCGCCTGCCGCCGCTGCGCGTACGCGCAGCCACTCGTCGAACACATCCCGATCAACCATGCCGACGAAACCGCCCTCAATCGGCATGTCCACTTGACGCTCGGACGGGGCAATCATCCGCGCTGAGGTGGCGCGGGCCGTAAGGACGGACTCAGGAATATCGAAGTCGCGCATGAGACGCGGCGGTATGGCGCCGCCGCAGGGCTTGATGCGTCCGGCCTTGTCCAGCAGCAGGACCGACCGCCCGGCTCGCGCCAGATCTTGCGCCGCCGTGGCGCCCGAAGGGCCGCCGCCGACGACGACAACGTCAAATTCCTCGTGCGGGCCGAGGCTCATCCTGGCGCGCCGCCGAACTCAACAGCGGCGGACGCCACAGGACCGGAGCGCGACGCAGCCGACTCCAACCTGGCCGCGAGCACGGCGGAAACCAGGAAAACCAAGGCCTCAAGGCAGAACACCAGAAGAAACGCCGTGGCGGTGTGATGCAAAACGCCGCGCAAGGCTCCCACCCCGACCGCGCCGAGGAATCCGCCGATCGCGAAGGCCCCTGCCTGGGCGGCGCCCCAAACACCCATGCGCACGCCTTCGCGGGACTCACGGCCGGCGCCCGCCAGCCCCATCATCGACCCGATGGCGGCGACGGCGAAGACGCCGTTAGCGAAGCCCAGCACAAACACGTTGGCGACCAGGGGCCACCCAGCGCCGATCAGGCCGGCGATACCGAGATTAAGCAGCGCCACGGCCGAACCCACGCAGCCGGCTATGGTCCAGCGGCGCATCCAAAGCGACTTTCGGTCGCCAAAGCGGGCGCCGAGCACGCCCACCAGGATCATGCCCAACAGCACCCCGCCATGTTCGGCGCCGGAAAGCTGGGCGGACTGGCCGGGGTTCAGGTTGAACACCAGGCCGGCGAAGGGCTCCAGGATCAACTCCTGGGCGCTGTAGGCCAACATGGACACGAACACGAAGATCGTGAATCGCCGCGCCACAGGATCGGCCCTGATCTCGCCGATGACTTCACCAAATGAGGGACGTCGTGCAGGCTCCGCCGCGTGGGACGGCAGGGCCGGCTCAGGCTCGCCCTCCGCCTTCCAGACCGCAAAGAGCGTGATCACAAAGCTGACCCCGGCCACGCCGGAGGCGACCAAGGCCAACCTCTGCGGCGAGAACGGCTGCAAGAGGGCTCCGGATATGGAAGCCGCCAGGACGATCCCGAAGATCATCATGATCCAGGTGATTGACGCCGCCGCCGGCCGCCGCTCGGGCGCTACGCGCGTAGCCAAAAGCGCCAGGAGCGAGGTGCCCGAGGCGCCGACGCCGGCCCCGACCATGGAAAACGCGACAAAGGCCAGGACTGCGCCCAGAAGCGGCGAATGGGCGATCATGACCGTGGCGTCTGTCGCCAGGATGCTGCCCAGGGCCAAAGCGCCCATGCCGCCGACGATCCACGGCGTGCGCCGATGTCCCATGTCGGAGCCATAGCCCCAGTGAGGGCGCGACAGCTGAACCACATAGTGCCAAGCGACAAACGCGGCCGGCAGGACCGCAGGCATCGCCTCTTCGACCACCATGACCCGATTGAGCGTCGAGGTCGTCAGGGCGACGATGGCGCCTAGGGCGCTTTGCACCAACCCCAACCGCGCTATGCCCAGCCAACCAAGGGGACGAGGTTTCATCGTACGGCTCCGATTTGAGCGCCTATGGCGAAGCCGCTGACCAGCATGCCCAAGACGTAGAGCGATGTGCCGGTGGCGTTGTACCAGGGCGCGAATTTGCGCGGGTCACGCAGAAGCCGCGCCATCAGCAAGCACTGGGCGACCAGCGATAGCCCCACGGCGCCGGCGTGCAGGGGCTGGCCCCAGGACAGCAACAGCGTGGCCACGACGACTTGCGGCGCGCCCATGATAAAACAAGCCATCCACGCCGCGTTCTCCACGCCCAGATCAACCGGCACAGACAGAATGCCCATCTGCTGATCGCCTTCCACGGCCTTGAAATCATTCAGAACCATGATGCCGATGGCGCCGAAGCTATAGAGCCCGGCCAGGGCGACGATCCGCACGTCGGGAAAGCTGGCGGACATCACCGCCGCGCCCGTGAACCAGGACAGGCCCTCGTAACAAAGCGCTACGGACGCGGGTCCCCACCAACCGGCCTGCTTCAGGCGCAGCGGCTGGGCGCTATAGACCCAGGCCAACACCAGCCCGAGCACGGCGGCGGCCAGCACCCACGGCCCGAGCGCGGCGCCCAGGGCCAGCGAAAGGCAGGTCCAAAAGATGGCGATCCACAGTCCCCAACGGCCGGGAATGCGCCCGGACGGTATCGGACGGTTAGGTTCGTTGATCGCGTCCACATGCCGGTCGAACCAGTCGTTCACCGCCTGGCTGGCGGCGCA
>CAYVHP010000097.1:0-10605 GCA_964451265.1 uncultured Caulobacteraceae bacterium
GAGGCCAAGGCCCCGGGCCTGGCCGCGGCCGAATAGGCCGCTCTCCGTGATTTGAGTGGGCTTCGGCATCCCCTTGGTGGGTTTTGGCGGAGCCGGTTCCTTAGACGTCTTACCTTGGAGGCCGCCATGGCCGACGACGCCCAAATGCAGCGCTACTTCGAGAACCGCCAGCGGCTCATCGACGGCGGCGCCTACGACCCCGCTTCCGAGCGCGACGCCTGCGGCGTCGGCCTCGTCTGCGCCATCGACGGCCATCCGCGCCGCGAGGTGGTGGAGCTGGCGATCAAGGCGCTAAAGGCGCTCTGGCACCGCGGGGCGGTGGACGCCGACGGCAAGACCGGCGACGGCGCCGGCATCCTCGTGTCCGTGCCCCAGGACTTCTTCGCCGACCAGGTGCGCCGCACCGGCCACCAGCTGCGCCGCGGACCGATCGCCGTGGGCCAGATCTTCCTGCCGCGCGTGGACCTCGGCGCCCAGGAAGCCGCCCGGACCATCGTGGAGAGCGAGGCCCTGCGCTTCGGCTTCTACATCTACGGCTGGCGCCAGGTGCCGGTGAACACCTCGGTCATCGGCGAAAAGGCCAACGCCACCCGTCCCGAGATCGAGCAGATCATGCTCGCCCCGCCCGCCGGCATGGACGGCGAGGCGCTGGAGCGCTCGCTGTTCCTGTGCAGGAAGCGCATCGAGAAGCGCATCCACAGCGCCAACATCAACTCGTTCTACATCTGCTCGCTTTCAGCCAAGTCCTTGATCTACAAGGGCATGTTCCTGGCCGAGCACATCGACGAGTTCTACCCCGACCTGCGCGACGAGCGCTTCTCGGCGGCCGTGGCCATCTTCCATCAGCGCTACTCGACCAACACCTTCCCCGAATGGCGCCTGGCCCAGCCCTTCCGCATGCTCGCCCACAACGGCGAGATCAACACGCTGAAGGGCAACACCAACTGGATGAAGAGCCATGAAATCCGCATGGCGGCCGACGCCTTCGGAGACTTCGGCGACGACATCAAGCCGGTGATCCAGCCGCATAGCTCGGACTCCGCAGCCCTCGATAACACCTTCGAGGTGCTGGTGCGCGCCGGGCGCGATGCGCCCATGGTCAAGACTCTGCTGATGCCTGAGGCCTGGTCGCATTCCGAAGCGGTGATGAACCCCGCCCACCAGGCGCTCTACGCCTATTGCAACGCGGTGATGGAGCCGTGGGACGGTCCGGCGGCGATCTGCGCCACGGACGGACGTTGGGTTGTGGCGGGCAAGGACCGCAACGGCCTGCGCCCCCTGCGCGTGGCCTTCACGGAAGACGGCCTGGTGATCATGGGCTCCGAAGCGGGCATGACCGGCGTGGCCGAGGCGCGCATCACCCGCAAGGCGCACATCTCGCCCGGCCGCATGATCGCCATCGATCTGGCCGAGGGCAAACTCTACGACGAAGACGAGATCATCGACCTGTTGTCCGAGCGCCACCCCTCTACCAAGTGGCTGGGCTATATGGTGGCCCTGGACGAGACCATCGGCCAGGGCGCCGAGCCGCGCGCCTATTCGCGCGAGGAGCTGGTCCGCCGGCAGGTCGCAGCGGGCCTGACCCTGGAAGATATGGAGCTGATCCTCGCCCCCATGGTGGAGGACGGCAAGGAAGCAGTCGGCTCCATGGGCGACGACGCGCCCCTGGCGGTGCTGTCGGAGAAGTACCGTCCGTTGTCGCACTTCTTCCGCCAGAACTTCAGCCAGGTGACCAATCCGCCGATCGATCCCCTGCGCGAGGCGCGGGTGATGAGCCTGAAGACGCGGTTCAAGAACCTCGGCAACATTCTGGCTCAGGACGAGACCCAAACCGACGTCTATGTGATGGACAGCCCGGTGCTGACCAACGGCATGTACCGCCGCATCCTGGATTTCATCGGCGCCAAGCAGATCGCGCACCTGGACTGCACCATGCCGATCCCGGCGGCTGAGGCGCGGCCGGGCGACGCCCTGCGCGCCGCCCTGGACCGCATCCGGGCCGAAGCCGAGGACGCCGCCCTGCGCGGCTGCGCCACTATTGTTCTGTCGGACGAGGCCTCCGGCCCAGAACGGGTCGCCATGCCGATGATCCTGGCCACGGCCGGAGTGCACGCCCATCTGGTGGCCAAGGGCCTGCGCTCCTACGTCTCGATCATTGTCCGCTCGGCCGAATGTCTGGACACGCACTATTTTGCGGTGCTGGTCGGCGTGGGCGCCACGGCGGTCAACGCCTATCTGGCGCAGGAAAGCTACCAGGACCGGCTGGAGCGGGGTCTGCTCGGCCAGCTGTCGCTGCGCGACGTGACCATCAACTTCAAGGGCGCCATCGAGGCGGGTCTGTTGAAGATCCTGTCCAAGATGGGCATTTCGGTCATCGCCTCCTATCGCGGCGGCTACAACTTTGAGGCCGTCGGCCTGTCGCGCGCCCTGGTGGCCGAGTTCTTCCCGGGTATGCCCTCGCGCATTTCCGGCATCGGTTTGGCCGGGCTGGAAAAGAAGGCGGTGGAAATCCATCGCCGGGCCTGGGGCGAGTCCGCCGTGGCCCTGCCGGTGGGCGGATTCTACAAGGCCCGCCGCACGGGCGAGGCGCACGCCTTCGAGGCGCGCCTGATCCACACCCTGCAGCACGCCTGCGACACCGGCGCCTACGACGTGTTCAAGCGCTACTCGGAAGGCATGCGCGGCTCCGCGCCCGTGCAGCTGCGCGAGCTTCTCGATTGGCGTTCGGACCGCACGGGCATCGACCTGGATGAGGTCGAAAGCGTCAACGAAATCCGCAAACGCTTCATCACCCCGGGCATGTCGCTCGGCGCCCTGGGCCCGGAGGCGCACGGGACCTTGAATATCGCCATGAACCGCATCGGGGCCAAATCGGTCTCGGGCGAAGGCGGAGAGGACCGGGCGCGCTACAAGCCCCTGCCCAACGGCGATAACCCCAACTCGGCCATTAAGCAGGTGGCGTCGGGCCGGTTCGGCGTGACCGCCGAATACCTCAACCAGTGCCGTGAGCTGGAGATCAAGGTGGCCCAGGGCGCCAAACCCGGCGAGGGCGGCCAGCTTCCGGGCTTCAAGGTCACGGAAATGATCGCGCGTCTGCGTCACGCCACGCCCGGCGTGATGCTGATCTCGCCGCCGCCGCACCACGACATCTATTCCATCGAGGATCTGGCTCAGCTCATCTACGATCTGAAGCAGATCAACCCCGATGCGCGGGTCACCGTGAAGCTGGTGTCCATGACCGGCATCGGCGCCATCGCCGCGGGCGTGGCCAAGGCCAAGGCCGACACCATCCTGATCTCCGGCCATGTCGGCGGCACGGGCGCCTCCTCGCAGACCTCGATCAAATACGCCGGCGCGCCCTGGGAGCTGGGCCTGTCTGAAGCCCACCAGGTGCTGACCCTCAACGGCCTGCGCCACTTCGTCCGTCTACGGACCGATGGCGGAATCCGTACCGGCCGCGACGTGGTGATCGCCGCCATGCTGGGCGCTGAAGAGTATGGCATCGGCACCGCCAGCCTGATCGCCATGGGCTGCATCATGGTGCGCCAGTGCCATTCCAACACCTGTCCGGTGGGGGTCTGCACCCAGGACGAAGACCTGCGCAAGAAGTTCACCGGCACGCCGGAGAAGGTGATCAACCTGTTCACCTTCATCGCCGAAGAAGTGCGCGAGATTTTGTCCAGCCTGGGCTTCCGCTCATTGCAGGACGTGATCGGCCGCACCGACCTGCTCGCTCAGGTCTCACGCGGCGCCGAACACCTAGACGACCTGGACCTGAACCCCCTGCTGGTGCGCGCCGACCCAGGCCCCAACAAGGCCTACAGCACCGTCGAGGGCCGCAACGCGGTGCCCGACACCCTGGACGCCCAGATCGTGCGCGACGCCTCGGCCCTGCTTGAGCGCGGCGAGAAAATGCAGCTGACCTACACCGTGCGCAACACGGCGCGGGCCATCGGCGCGCGAATCTCCAGCCACATCGTGCGCAAGTTCGGCATGGACGGCCTGCCGCCCGGCCACCTGACCGTGCAGATCAAGGGCTCCGCCGGACAGTCCCTGGGCGCCTTCTCCGTTCAGGGCCTGCGCATCGAACTGGTGGGCGAGGCCAATGACTATGTGGGCAAGGGCCTTTCGGGCGCGACCATCGTCATCCGCCCCTCGCCGCACCTGGCCTTCCCTGAGAGCAACGCCCTACTGGGCAATACTGTGCTCTACGGCGCCACGGCCGGGCGCCTGTTCGCGGCAGGCGTGGCCGGCGAACGCTTCGCCGTTCGCAATTCCGGCGCGACGGCCGTCGTCGAGGGCTGCGGCGCCAACGGCTGCGAATACATGACCGGCGGAACCGTGGTGGTCCTAGGCGGGGTTGGCGACAACTTCGGCGCGGGCATGACCGGCGGCATGGCCTTCGTGCTGGATTTGCACGAGCAGTTCAACACCAAGGTCAATCCTGAGAGCGTGGTCGTTCAGCGCCTGGCCTCAGGTCACTGGGAGCAGCATCTGCTCGACCTGATCACCGAACATGCGTCCGAGACCGGCTCAAGCTTCGCCGAGGAACTGCTGCGCGATTGGGACCGGGCCAGGGCCGCCATCTGGCAAATCTGCCCCAAGGAAATGATCAAACGCCTGAAGCATCCGCTGAGCGACGAGGTGGAAGCGGAGACGGCTTAGGCGGCGAACGTCGCTCTTTGCCGCCTCATCCATTTTTTGTCATCCTCGGAAAAATGCGAAGCATTTGTCCGGGGACCCAGCAGCTCCAGGCGTTAGCAAGCTGATCTGCCCCAAAAATCCCACGGTGCGCCAAGAATAATCATGTGGCGCCGCGCGCCGTATGGCCTGCAAGCTAATCCAACCGAAGGCGCAATCCCGCTGATCGCGGCGCCAAAGCTTAACAGCATCTTAGTGTTAAGGGACCAGCGTCGGGGCTGGATTTCCTCCGTCGTATCAGATCGCGAAATGGACCTGTTGTCACAACAAACGCCCACGGAATATGGCTGGCGGCCCGACAGATGCGGCCGCGTGGCGCTCGTGCTTCAGGGCGGCGGAGCGCTGGGCGCCTATCAGGCCGGGGTGTTCGAAGCCATGCACGAGGCGGGCCTGGAGCCCAATTGGGTGTCTGGAGTCTCCATCGGCGCCATCAATGCCGCGATCATAGCCGGCAATGCGCCTGAGGATCGGGTGGCGAAGCTGCGCACCTTCTGGCAACGGATCACCGACCGCACGGTCTGGCTGCATACGCCCGATGGCGACATCTATCGCCAGGCCCGAAACGCAACCAGCTCGTTCATGTCCTTGATGTTTGGCCAGCCGGGGTTCTTTTCGCCCCATCCGGTCAGTCCCTGGCTCACCCCCGCCGGCGCTCAGGCGGCCACCAGCTATTACGATAACGAGCCCCTGCGCCAGACCCTGCTGGAGTTGGTGGACTTCGACCGGATCAATGAGCGCCGCTGCCAATTCTCGGTCGGCGCGGTCAATGTGATGAGCGGCAACTTCATCTTCTTCGACAATATGACCACGGTCATCGAACCCGAACACGTGATGGCTTCCGGCGCCCTGCCCCCCGCCTTTCCGCCGGTGAAGATCGGCACGGACTATTTCTGGGACGGCGGCATTGTTTCCAATACCCCGCTTCAGCACCTGTTGGCCCAGGACGACGACGTCAATTCCTTGGTGTTCCAGGTCGACCTGTTCAACGCCCACGGCCTGCTTCCGCGCACCATCCAGGACGTGATGGGGCGCCAGAAAGACATCATGTATTCCTCGCGCACACGTCAGGTGACGGACATGTTCCAGCGCCTGCAGCGATGGAAGACCCGGGCCTATCGCGCCCTGCTGAAGGTGCCGGATGCGGATCTGACCGACGAAGAACGGGCCATGCGCGACAAACTGGCCAAGCTGCCCGCCATGACTATCCTTCATTTGATTTACCAGCAGCAGTCCTATGAGGGGAACGCCAAGGACTACGAGTTTTCAGCCGACTCCATGCGCGAGCATTGGGACAGCGGCCACGCCGACACCAAGCGCACCCTCATGCGCAAGGATTGGCTCGCCATGCCGCCGGACAACACCGGCATCGTCACCCACGACGTTCACCGCGAGCACGACCGCTGAGTTGAAGGGCGCCGTGCGTCAGGCTCAGACGGGATCGTCCTCCAGGCTCTTGCCCAACAGATCCATCAGCCAGTTGGTCCCGTGCTCGCGGCTGCCCTTGTCTTCGTAGCCGTCGATGAACACGCCATATTCCGTCACGGTCAGATGCGTCCCCTGCCCTTCCGGCTTGATCTCGATGGTCGCCAGGGAAATAGAGATGGGCACGCCGTCCAGCGACATGCGGTAGGCGTAGACGATGCGCTCATTCGGCACGATGTCCTGATAGGTGCAATAAAAGGCCGACACCATGCCCGAGGGATGTTTGCCCACAAACACCTCGGCGCCGCCGACGCGGAAGTCGAAAGCCCTTTCATGCGGCTCAACGCCGGGCCCGAACCACTTCGCCTTGGCCTTTTCGTCGGCGAAGGCCTTGAACACCCGCGCGGGGCTGGCGGGGTAGCTGCGTTCAATGACAAAGCTGCCGTGAACGGCGCTACGTGGGCTCATGTCCAGGTCTCCTCTAGGTCGTCGATGTAACTGTCGGACAAATAGTCGCCCAGGCGGTCCAGCTGTCGTTCCCAGCCGATGCGGCGATCATTGATCCATTGTTCGGCGAGGCTCATGGCGGATGCATCCAGGGTGCAGGTGCGCACCCGTCCAATCTTTTCGGTTCTGACCAAGCCGCTGGCCTCCAGCATAGCCAGGTGCTGAACCACCGCCGGCAAGGACATGGCGAAGGGCCGGGCCAGGTCGCTGACGCTGGCGGGCCCGCGCGACAGGCGCTCGACCATGCCGCGCCGGGTCGGATCGGCCAGGGCCTGAAACGCCAGATCCAGCGAGCTTTGATAGTTAGGCATTTGCTTAAGTATCACGGCGCAAGTGGCGCATCAAGCCGGACCGAGGTCTGCGTTCGAACAAAGCGGGCGCGGGGCAAATGGTTTTCTCTGCGCGGTCGGCGCTCGGCGCCTATAATGACCAGACACCGCCCAGGAATGCGCCTTTGACCGAACACCACGAACCCGGACCCGGATCGGCCAGTGTCGCGAGCAGCACGGCCCTGACCCACCAGGTGACGACCTGGTCGGTCAGCTGCGCCGTTATCTTGATCGTGCTGAAGCTGATCGCCTGGGGGTTCAGCGGCTCCATCGCTGTCCTGGCGTCCTTGGCGGATTCGGGGTTGGATGTGGTCGCCGCCCTGGGCACCTTCATCGCCGTGCGTTACGCCGCCGCCCCGCCGGACTCAGACCACCGCTTCGGCCACGGCAAGGCCGAAGCCTTCGCCAGCTTGGTGCAATCAGGCCTGGTCCTGGCCTCAGCCGTCCTGATTGGTTGGGAAGCGATCCAGCACATCATCCATCCCCTGCCCCTGAGCAATGAAGGCGGGGCCCTGGTGGTGATGATCGTGTCGCTGATCCTGTCCGGCGCCCTGGTGGTGGCCCAGACCCGCGTCCTGCGGCGCACCGCGTCTGTCGCGGTGTCCGGCGACCGGACCCACTATGTGGCCGACGTCGCCTCCAACATCGCCGCCCTGCTGGGCATCGGCGCGGCGGCTCTGTTGCATGAGGCGTGGATCGACGCCCTGGCCGGCCTGGTTGTGGCCGCCTGGCTGCTTTGGGGCGCCGTGGGGGTGTTTCGCAGCTCATCGCACCAACTGCTGGATCAGGAACTATCGGCGGCCGCGCGTGAACGGATCCGCACTCTGGCGGCCGATGATCCTAACATCCTGCATATCCACGAAATGCGGACCCGCGCGTCCGGTCCCTATGTGCACATCCAGATGCACGCCGAACTGCCGGCGACCATGACCCTGGACCGGGCGCACCAGATCATCGTAGCGGCGGAACGGCGGGTGCTGAAAGAGTTTCCGGCCGCCGACATTCTGATCCACGCCGACCCCTATGGCAGCGCCGAGCCGCACGGCGGCGCCTTTCCCGAGCACTACGACGGAACCGAGGCGCCGGAAGACTCCTCGGGATAACGTGCAATTAACCGTGACTGAACCGTATTGCGGCTATGAGACAATCGGCCAATCACCAACACTCGGTTGCATGAGCATCGAACGCACCCTCCACCACTTCCCGCTCGACCCCGCCTCGCGCCAGGCGCGCCTGGCCATGACGGAGAAGCGGCTGGCCTTCCGCGAGCAGATCGAGCGTTATTGGGAGCGTCCCGCCTCACTGACCAGCCTAAACGCCTCGGGCATGACGCCGGTGCTGGTCGAAACCGGCGGCGAAACCGGGCGTCTGGTGTTGTGCGAAACCCATGCGGTGCTCGAGCACCTGGAAGAGAGCTGCCCGGACATGCCCCTGCTGTCCAAGGACCCCGCCGAGCGGGCCGAGGCCCGGCGCCTGATGCACTGGTTCGACCGAAAGTTCGACGCCGAGGTCAACGGCCTGCTGCTGCATGAGAAAATGGAAAAGCGGTTGCTCAGCCTGGGCGCTCCGGAATACGGCGCCATGCGTCAAGGCCGAGAAGCCCTGCGCCTGCACCTGGGCTACATCGAAACCCTGCTTCACGAACGCAACTGGCTGGCCGGCGAGGCGCTCAGCCTGGGCGACTTCGCCGCAGCAGCCCACCTGTCGGTGATCGACTATTTCGGTGATGTACCGTGGAAGGAATTCCCGGGCGTGAAGACCTGGTACATGCGGATCAAGTCGCGCCCCTCATTCCGGCCCCTGCTCGCCGACCGCTGGCCCGGCATGCCGCCGGCGGCGGACTATGACAACCTCGACTTCTGACCCCTTGAAACAGGCCATTCGCGCCCAGGCCAAGGTGCTGGGCTTCGACGCCTGCGGCTTTGCCTCCGCCCAGGCGCCCTGGACAGCGGGCGAGCGCCTGTTCGACTTCGTCGCCCAAGGCCGTCACGGCCAAATGGAATGGATGCAATCCACCGCGCAGCGCCGTTCGCATCCCCAGGCGATGTGGCCGGATGCCCGCTCCGCCATTGTGCTCGGCCTGAACTATGGACCGTCGGTTGATCCGCTGGAGGCCCTAAAGGCGAAAAGCCGGGGGGCCATTTCGGTCTATGCCCAGGGAGACGACTATCACGCGCTGATCAAGAAACGGCTCAAGGCGTTCGGGCGAAAACTGGCCCAGGACACCGGGTGCGAACTGAAGGTGTTTGTCGATACCGCGCCCCTGATGGAAAAGCCCTTGGCGGAGCGGGCGGGGCTGGGCTGGCAGGGCAAGCACACCAACCTGGTCTCCCGCGAATTCGGCTCTTGGCTGTTCCTGGGCGCCGTGCTGACCACCCTTGATATCGAGCCCGACGCGCCCAGCGGCGAGCATTGCGGGGAATGCCGCGCCTGCCTGGACATCTGCCCCACCAACGCCTTTCCCGCGCCCTTTCAACTCGATGCGCGCGCCTGCCTGTCCTACCTGACGATTGAACACCACGGCCCGATCCCCCACCGCTACCGCGCGCCTATGGGCAACCGCATCTATGGCTGCGACGACTGCCTTGCGGTGTGTCCTTGGAACAAGTTCGCGCAGGACGCCCGCGAACAGGCTCTACACGCCCGCGAGGCGCTCAAGGCGCCGGGGCTGAGCGAGTTGGCGGCTTTGGATGATACCGCTTTCCGAGCCCTGTTCGCCAAGAGCCCGGTCAAGCGCATTGGCCGCGACCGCTTCGTACGCAATGTGCTCTACGCCATCGGCAATTCCGCCGATCCGGCGTTGGCCCCCGCCGCCACAGCCCTGCTGGACGATCCCTCTGCGCAAGTGCGCGGCGCCGCCGTCTGGGCGCTCAGTCGGCTGCTAAGCCCGCCTGATTTTGACGCGCTTTGGAAGGCGCGGGGCGCAGCGGAAACCGAACCCGACGTCCGCGCCGAATGGGCTCAGGCGCCGTCCGCATAGTAGCGGGCATAGGCGTCCCAAAAACGGCTTTCCACCCAGTCATAGTCGGCCGGGTTGATCGGCTGACTGTTGGTTCGTGTTTTCGGCTCATCGAAGCTTTGGCTGTCGGACAGCTCCAGATCGCAAGCCCAACCGGTGCGCGGCGCGACCTCGCGAGCCATGCGTTGGAAGAATTCGCCCACCGGACCGGCGTAGAATGACGGCGATACATGCCCGCCCAACTCCCCTTGCGCCGCCCGGGCATAAACCCGCGCCATCAGGCCCACCGGCACATTATCGCGCACATAAAAGGGATGGGTCACGCGCGGAACGCCGCCCTGGCGCCAGGTGGTCATCACGTGCCGCTGGAACGTCTGGGCCTCATAGGGGCCGAAGGGATTGGGAACGACGAACTTGACGAAATCCAGACCCGCTCGCGCCGCGCCCTGTTCGAAAGCCTGGGAGGTCAAGGTCTTGGACAGGCCGTAGGGACTGAAAGCGCGGCGAGGCTCCTCTCCCAGCCCTTCGTCCTGCTCGAACGCCGAACCGGTCAGCACCAGTCGTGCGCCGCCGGAGGCCTTAAAGGCGGCGAGGGTTTCGTCCATGCGCCAGGTATTGGCCCGCACCGCGCCGTCGACATCGAAATCCGGCCGCTTATGCCCCGCCGCTTCGGCCCCGTGATGGCAC
>CAYVHP010000098.1:0-9974 GCA_964451265.1 uncultured Caulobacteraceae bacterium
CCAGGCTGCGCTCGTGAAATTCATCGAACAGGACCGCCGCGACTCCATCGAGCCCCGGATCGTCCAGGATCATTCGGGTGAACACGCCTTCGGTGACCACCTCGATCCGCGTGCGGGCCGACACCTTGGCTTGCAGACGCACGCGATAGCCTACCGTCTCACCGGCCCGCTCGCCGAGACTGCGCGCCATGAATTCGGCGGCCGCCCGGGCGGCCAGGCGGCGCGGTTCCAGCACGATGATCTTGCCGCCTCCAACCCACGGCTGATCCAGCAGGGCCAGGGGCGTGACCGTGGTCTTGCCCGCACCTGGCGCAGCGACCAGTACGGCGCAGTTTTGCGCGACCAAAGCGACCTTCAGACCGTCCAGCACCGCATGGATGGGCAGGTCAGCGGCGGCGGCTAGGGTCGGCATGGACGGCGCTCTTACAGCGCCGGCCCGCCAACCGCACCCCTATTCGGCGGCGTGGCCGGCGGCGTTGTGATAGCGCGAGTGACGGTAGGCATAGGCGAAATAGACCACCAGCCCGATGGCCATCCACACGAACAGCCGAATCCAGGTGGGCATGGGCAGGCCGCTGATCAGGAACAGGCAGCCCAGGGCGCCCAGCGGAGCCGTCAACCAAACGAACGGCGTCTTGAAGGCGCGCGGCAGTTCGGGGTGCTTCAAGCGCAGGAACATGACCCCGCAGCAGATCAAGGTGAACGCCAGCAAGGTGCCCATGGACACCAGTTCACCGAGCACCGAAATCGGGAAAAGGCCACCGACCAGCCCAGCCGCCAAAGACGTGATCACCGTACCCCATACCGGCGTACGGGTGCGGCTGTTCACCTGGCCGAACATCTTGGGCAGGAGGCCGTCCTTGGACATGGCGTAGAATATACGCGACTGCCCGTAGAGCAGCGACAGGATCGTCGAGCCCAGGCCGATCGCTACGGCGACATTGACGATCTGCCGCAGCCAACCCAGCCCAGGCACCGCACCGATGGCCCGCGAAACCGGCGCGTCATTGTTCAGGTCGGTGTAGTGGGCCATGCCGGTGATCACCAACGACATCAGGATATAGAGTACGGTGCAGATGCCCAGCGAGGCCAGGATGCCGATGGGCATGTCCCGCTGCGGATTGCGCGCTTCCTGCGCTGCCGTCGATACGGACTCAAAGCCGATGTAGGCGAAGAATATGACGCCCGCAGCCGTCAATACCCCTGGCAAGCCAAAGTGCCCCACCGGATCGGCAGCCGTCGGCGCCACGCGCGCAGGGATCAGAGGATGCCAATAGTCCGGGTGGACATGGGCAAAGCCGATGGCGATCACCGTGATCACGGTCAGGACCTTCAGGCTGACGATGATGTTGTTGACCAAGGCGCTTTCGGTCACGCCTGTGATGAGAATACCGCCCATCAGGCAGACGATGCCCACTGCCGGAAGATTCAAAATCGATCCCGTAGCGATCAGATGACTGCCGTCGAATGTGTAGGGCGCGCTGCTCCAGACATGGGGTAAGGTCAGTCCAAACCCCTGAAGCATATCCCGGAAGTGTCCCGACCAGCCCGCCGACACCGTGGCCGAGGCCAAGCCGTATTCCAGGATCAGGTCCCATGCGATCAGCCAGGCGATGAACTCGCCCAAGGTGGCGTAGGTGTAGGTATAGGCCGATCCCGACACCGGGATCATGGACGCCAGTTCGGCGTAACACATGGCCGCAAAGGCGCAGACCACGCCGGCCAGGATGAAGGACAAGACAATGGCGGGGCCGGCGTTCACCGCCGCCTGCTGACCCGTCAGGACAAATATCCCCGCGCCGATGACGCCGCCAATGCCCAAGAGGGTCAAGGATACGGGTCCCAGTCCGCGGCGCAGTGAATGCTCGCCCACCTCCGCAGCCTGGGCCATGAGGACGGGGATTGGTTTTTTGGTGAACAGTCCTTCGAACATGCGAACAGGCGCCTCTCCAGCCATAGGCCGGATGGGACCCGGACCTTCCAGACCGGACAGTGGCCTACCTTGGCCTGCGCGGCAACGGTTTGACTGAAACACGCGGGCGCCGTCTCGCCAGGCGACAATACCTTAGGCGGCGGAGGCGGTTGCCGAATCCTTGGCCGGCGGCGAAGCCGTCAACTGTCGGTGCAGAACGGCGTAAAGGACATCTAATTGCACGGGCTTTGACACATGTTCGACCATGCCCGCCTGCTCGCACAGGGCGATGTTGTGAGGGAGCACATCGGCGGTGAGGCCGATCACGGGAACCTGGCCCGCCGCGCCTTCGAGCTTCAGAATGGCCCGCGTAGCGGCCAATCCATCCATACGCGGCATATGGACATCCATCAAAATGGCGTCGTAACCCCCGTTCGTCGCGGCCGCCACGGCCTGAAGACCATCCTCCGCAAGGTCGACCCGACAGCCCAACATCTCAAGTAAGGCTTGCCCCAGTTGACGATTGACGGGGTGATCATCCACCAGCAGGACGCGCGCATTGAGCGGCAACCGTTCAGCTGCGGCGTCTGCTCTCTGGCCTGCATCGACGTCGGCCATGCGATCCAAGGGGATTTCGAACCAGAAGGTTGACCCCTCACCCAGCCGACTGTCCACACCGATCCGGCCGCCCATTCGCTCCGCCAGGCCCTTAGAAATCGCCAGACCCAGCCCTGTTCCGCCATAGGTTCGACTGATTGAGCTGTCGGCTTGAGAGAAGCGGGTGAACAGACGGGCGATCACATCCTGAGCTATGCCGATCCCGGTGTCGGTCACCTCAAAACGCACCAAGGGATGCTCATCGGTTCCGCGTTGACGCACAGCCAATCGGATATCGCCCTGCGCCGTAAACTTGATCGCATTATTCAGTAAATTCAGAACAATCTGCCTCAGCCTCAAGGCATCCGCTGAAAACTGACCAACCACGGCGGGTTCGGATTCGAACCTTAGCTTCAGTCCCTTGAGTTCGGCTTCCGGGGTTACAGTGTTGAGCACGTCACGGCAGATTTCCAGAACATCGACCGAGTCCAGGTTCAGATCGACTTGCCCCGCCTCAATTTTGGAAAAATCCAGAACGTCCCCGAGTAAGGCCATCAAGGAATCGCCGGCCCCGCCGATCATGGTGACCTTGTCACGGATGTCTGGCGGCAATCGGGGATCGCGGGCGAGCATTTCGGCAAATCCCATGATGCTGTTCATGGGCGTGCGAACCTCATGGCTCATCGTGGCCAGAAACTCAGTCTTGGCGCGGCTGGCCTGGACAGCGCGACGGCGAGCCAGGCGGGCGATCTGGGCGCGTTGCCCCAACAGCAAGGCCATGCGCGCTTGCTGAGCCAGGATAAAGGCCAATAGCGTCACGCCGAATAACAGAGACAGCACCGTCACTTGAAAGATCGCGACCCGCTGATCAAAGGTCCAGCCGGGGTGCAGTCCGAAGGGGCCGCCGCCGGAAATTACGACCGGATAGGCGAGTAAGCTGAGAAGCATGCTGGACATGGCCGCGCCACGCGGACCCAGCCGGAAGGTGGCGAACAGCAGCGTCGGGGTGATCACCAAGGCCGGCGGCCCGGCTTGATGCGCCATCACCAGGATCACTGTGGCGACGCCGCATAAGACAGCAGCGGTTTCGCGCCAGGAGCGGCGAAGCGCCGGCAGTGGCGCTTGCATCATCAAAAGCATGGCCGGGAACACCGTGGCCATGCCCAGCAAATGAGCGAGCGCACTCTTTTGCATGTTCCAAGCTGCCGCCGGATTCAGGAGGTGAAATTCAAGCAAAAACCCGGCGGTGGTCAGGATACATGCGGGAAATACGGCCAGGGCCTGGAGTTTGAGGAAACCGCCGGGCGTACGTAGCAATCTCCGTGGCCCCAAAACCCACTGGGCGAGGCAAGCGACGGCCGCAGACTCGACGATATCCCAAGGCACATGCATTACCGCGCGGCCGAACTCAGTCCCCCCTTGCACCGCCAACGCCAATTCGATGCATGCAGCGCCGAAGGCCACTGCGGCGCTTTTCCAGCCTCGGGACATAAACAAGGCGGCCGCGAGAAATCCGTTAGCGGGCCAGAGGCCTGCAGGCCCAGGATGTTCCACGAACATCAGCCAGATTGCAGCGCCAAAAGCTGTCAGCATCAAACTCGTGGCGATGCTCTGCCTGGATGTCAGCGCAGCCTTCATTCTCACGCGAAAGGTCCCTATCCTGTGCGCACTTTGGACCTGGAATCTTAAAGCGAAGTTCAAGTTGCGCGCAGTTATGCGCAGGAAAAGGCCTCTCTTGTCTGCTTCAACGGGAAATTCCCCTAGCCCGCTCATCTCTGCCTTAATCACGCCGGTGACGGCCTTTCAGCAGAATTGCACCATAGTCTGGTGCCGACAAACCTTGAAAGCCGCCGTCATCGACCCCGGGGGAGAGGTGGACCGATTGCTCGACGCGGTCGCCAAGCAAGGTCTCAAAATCGAGAAAATCTGGATCACCCATGGCCACGCGGACCACGCCGGAGGCGCGCAGACGCTGCGGGAGGCCACTGACGCCCTGATCGAAGGGCCTCATCCGGATGACCAGTTCTGGATTGACCAAATTCCCGCAGCAGCAGAGACCTGGGGCCTAGTCGGCGCGCGCGCCTTTACGCCTGACCGTTGGCTTGGAGAAGGCGATACGGTGCAGGTGGGCGAGGCTGAGTTTGAAATCCGGCACTGCCCCGGTCATACGCCCGGACATGTGATCTTTTTCAACCGGCATGCCCGTTTCGCCCAAGTCGGAGACGTCTTGTTCAAGGGTTCGATTGGCCGCACCGATTTTCCTCGCGGCAACCATGCCCAATTGATTGACGCCATCACGGGCAAGTTATGGCCGTTGGGCGACGACATTCGGTTCGTGCCTGGGCACGGACCCACCTCAACTTTCGGAGCGGAACGTGCGACGAATCCGTTTGTTGGCGATCAAGTCGTGCGAGACGTAGGTTTCAAACCCTGACATCAGTGTTCAATCGTGTTTCAAATCGGAAATTTTCTCGCGATCCTGATTTGAACATAAGGTCGGATGGATGGTGAATTGAGCCGCAACTCCGCCGTAGGCGCCCGAATTCTAATGGTCGACGATGACCCGGGGATTCGCGATGTCGTGTCTGAATTTTTGACCCGCCACGGCTATGTTGTTGAAACCGCAGGCGACGCCACCGGCATGGAGTTAGCGCTTGAGCGCGGTCCGGTGGACCTCATGGTGCTCGACGTGATGCTTCCGGGCGAGGACGGCCTGTCCATATGTCGGCGCATGGCCGGCGGCGGCCCCGCCATCATCATGCTCAGCGCCATGGGCGAGGACACTGACCGCATTGTCGGACTGGAAATCGGCGCCGACGACTATCTGCCCAAGCCCTGCAATCCACGCGAACTTCTCGCACGGGTGCGCGCTGTCTTGCGTCGGCGCCAAGACTCCAAAATGAACGACGAGCGGCAAGGCGGCGCGCTTGAATTTGCCGGATGGCGGCTGGATCTGGTCCGGCGCGAACTGCGCACGCCGGACGGTGTCGTGATCAATCTGTCCAGCGGTGAATTCTCCTTACTGCGCGCCTTTGTCGAACGACCCCAGCGCGTGCTGACGCGCGACCAGCTGCTCGACTTCGCCCGGGGGCCGGAAACAGAGGCCTATGATCGGGCCATCGATGTTCAGATCAGTCGCCTGCGCAAAAAACTGGATGACGGCATGGGCGGGCAGGAGTTGATCCGCACGATCCGCAACGAAGGCTATATGTTCAACGCCAAAGTCACGCGGACATGAAGCTGGTCGCCGACCGGTTCACAGGCACGTTGTTTGCTCAATTCCTGGGATTGATCCTGCTGGTTCTGGTGATGGCCGAGGTCATCAACATCGGCATCGTTTTCAGCCTGCCGCCGCCGACGCCGGTTTTTTACACTCAAGGTGAAATCGCCCAGGCCTTGATGGGCGGTCCGCGCGCGTCACAAACCACCGACCCACTCAGTGTTAGGGTCGTTAAAGCCCCTAAGGTGACGTCAAATGACCGGCCCGGTTTCATCCGATTTCGCGAGGCCCTGGCGCGGGATCTGAACCTCGATCCTAATCGGCTGATCGTCGTAACCAAGGTCGGTTCGCCGGACACCTATACCATCCGGGTTGTGCGAAGCGCGTTCCGGGTCGCCCATAATCAGCTGTCGCAGGAAAACCAGGCCAAGGACGAGGGCTTTCTGATCGCGCCCTTCCGCATCTATGTGCAACGCCAGGACAAGCTTTGGCTGGAAGTTGCGCCCGCGCACCGTCAATTCTTGGAGCCTTGGCAGCAAAGGGTGCTGCTCTGGTTTGGGCTGAGCGCCCTGACCGTAGCCCCGCTTTGCTACCTGTTCGCGCGTCGGCTGGCCAAGCCGTTCACCCTGTTCGGGGCCGCCGCCGAACGCCTTGGACGCGACCCCAACGCCCCTCCCCTGCCGGTGACGGCCGGCGGCAGCGCCGAGATCAGGGTGGCTACCGCCGCCTTCAATGACATGCAGGAGCGACTTCGGCGCTATGTAGAGGACCGCACCACCATGGTGGGCGCCATTGCCCATGACCTGCGCACACCGCTTACCCGGCTAAGATTCCGCGTCGAGTCGGCGCCTGACGATGTCAAGGCCAAGATGACGGCGGACATCGATCAAATGGAAGCCATGATCGCCGCGACTTTGGCGTTTGTGCGCGACACCGCGAGCAAGCCTCAGCGCACCAAGCTTGAGCTATCCTCTCTACTGGAAAGCGTCACCGACGACCTGGCCGAGACCGGGGCCAAGGTCACCTTGGAAAAGGCCGACCGGGTGGTGATCAGCGCCGATTCCCTTGCGCTGCGCAGGCTGTTTTCCAACCTGCTCGAAAACGCCGTCAAGTTCGGAGGGGCTGCTCGCGCCCGATTGGTGGTTGAAGATCATTCTGCCGTAGTCGAGATCGACGACGACGGACCTGGCGTTCCCGACTTAGAGCTTGAGCGGGTTTTTGCTCCGTTTTACCGGCGCGAACCGTCACGCAGCCGCAAAACCGGCGGCATCGGCTTGGGCCTTTCCGTGGCGCGGTCCATCGCGCGCAGTCATGGCGGCGATCTGGTGCTCGAAAACCGTCCGGGCGGCGGGCTGACGGCTCGGGCAACCTTGCCGGTTTGATCGCGTCCTGCGGCCATGCCTTGACAGAGAGCCTGAGAGAAAATCGAACCTTCAAAGGGAGCAGAAAACTTTGCCCTGGGGGAGAACCGATGGGCTGTTCGCGAGTTATTGCCTCAGACGTCGCCCCTGCGGCGGCTAACTGACGGCGTCGCGTCGGATTGAGGAGCAAATCATGCCCCCTGCCTCACACACCTCCAAGGCTCCAGCGCGTCGCGGATTTGCGGCAATGGATAAGGACCGTCAACGCGAGATCGCCCGAAAAGGGGGCGCCAGCGTTCCAGACGAAAAGCGCAGCTTTTCCCAGGACCGCAATCTGGCCGCTGCGGCAGGCCGCAAGGGCGGAGAGGCCTCGCATGGCGGCGGCCGGACCAGTCGGTCAGATACCGGCCAAACGCACTAGTTCGCCCTCCGGGTCCAAGCCCAATACTTGCCTTCCCGCGCCGTTGCCGGCCTTAGCGCTATTGCGAAAGACACCGTTGAGGGAGCAAATATGCCAGCCGCGCCTACGGCTGTTGCGAGGAGGAAACAGATGTCCAATAAGATCCTGGCGCTTTGGGCCGCCGGCGCCGTGTCGTGCCTGGCTTTTGCCTCCAGCCAGGCTGCGCCCGCACCACCTTCCCCCGCCATCCTGGCCGCCGTGACCGATCCAGAACGGCCTGAGGTGGACACCAAACGTGACGCCATGCGCCATCCGGCCGAGGTCGTGGCTTTTGGCATGGTTCGCCCTGGGTCCAAGGTGGCGGAATTCGCCCCGGGCGGCGGCTATTACACCCGAATTCTGGCCAAGACCGTCGGGCCAAAAGGACATGTCTATTCCATCTACGTGGCCGCCCAGGGTGATCGCGCGTCTAAAGGCGCCGCAGCCGTGGCGACGACCAACCCGAACGTTTCGCTCGTTCCCCTTTCGGGGACCTCATTTTCGCTGCCGGAAAAGGCGGATGTCGCCTGGATCACAGACAACTATCATGACTTTCTCAACCCCGGTTACGGCCCTCTGGACATGATCGCCTTCGATAAAGCGATCTTCGATGCGCTCAAGCCGGGCGGGGTTCTGCTGATCGAGGACTATCAAACTGCGCCCGGCGCCGGGGCGACCCAGACGGCCACCCTGCACCGTATGGAAGAATCCCTTGTGAAGGCTCAAGTGACGAGCGCGGGCTTCGTCCTTGACGGCGAAAGTCCGATCCTGGCCAACCCAGCCGACGATCACACGCTTAAGCTGTTCGATCCGAGCATTCGCGGCCACGCGGACCAGTACGTCATTCGGTTTCGTAAACCCAAATAGAGTTCCCCGGACGAAGTTGAGGGATCGGCCGGCTGAACGCGTATTATGATCGGAGGCCGCCGGTCCGGCGGCGCAAGGCCCTGGTCGGTTCACGGTGGCGCCGATGCGCAAATCTCTGCCGGTAGCGGGCTTCATAGCCGTGATCCTGTTGAGCCAGGATGCGTTGGCTCATCATGCCTACGCTGAGTTCGACGTGAGCAAGGAATTGACCCTGCAGGGGGTCGCTAAGACTTTTCAATGGACCAGCCCGCACGTGTGGATCGACATGATGATCCTCGCGCCTAACGGCAGGGTGAGCCATTGGATGGTCGAGGCCGCCAGCCCCCTGGTGCTTCACCAGTTTGGCTGGAGCCGCAATTCCATTAAGCCGGGGGATCATATCCGAATGGTGATCCATCCGCGCAAGGATGGCGCCCCCAGTGGGAGTCTGGTGAGCGCCATTGTGAATGGGCAGGTTGTGGGCGGACTGGTCAGGCCGGCGTAGAGCTGCGGACCCGCATTGGAGGTTGGATGTTAAATCCATTAGATGACCGTTTGGCCGCGCTGAGCGCCCTAGATTATGAGGCGCGATTGGAGGGCGTGGAGAACGCCGTATGGACCGCCTTGGAAAAAGGTCAGCGAGACGCTATGCCCGTCGGCGTGCGTTACGGCGTGGCGGCTGCGGCCCTGGCTCTCGGTCTGGTGTTTGGGCTCGGCTCTGTAGCAGGGCGACCCCATTCGCCGGCCACCGAGCTGCAGGTTCTATCGGATGACAGCATAGCCCCCTCTAGTCGCATCGGCGGGGCATGAGTCCGTTCTGGCGCAACATCATCCTGACCGTTGTTCTGGCTTTTTCAGCAGCCTATGCGGGCGCGCGCCTGGGCGCCGAGGCGCCGCGCCAGCCCGCCCGCGCGCTGCGCGATTCCATTTACGAGACCGTACATCATCAATTGCAACTGACCGCCGCGCAGCAGGCGGCCATCAGCCGGATTGATGATCGTTACGAGCACATGAGAAATGCGCGGCGCGCCGACATTGGATCCGCCGACGCCGACCTCGCCCTGGCCTTGGCCAACGAGATGGCGCTGGGCACCGCCGCCCAACGGGCCCTGGCCCATATCCAGGGATCCTTGGGCGATATGCAACGGGATTCAGTACTTTATGTGCTGGACGTGCGCGCCGTGCTGACGCCCGCGCAACAGATGGTGCTGGACCGTAAGGTGTTCGATACCCTGGCTCACGGCCCGCTTTGACTCTGCCGGACACCGCTGTTGACCCCGACCTGATAACCCGGGCGCGGGCGGGTAACCGACGGGCCGTCTCCGATCTGATCGGGCGCAACAAGCATTGGCTTTATCGATTTATACGCCGCTACGTGGGCGACGCGGACGATGCTCAAGACGTGCTTCAGGAAAGCCTTGTGGCCGCCCTGATGAACCTACACAGATACGACCCGGCGCGCCCGTTCGACATTTGGCTGAGGCGGATCGCCCTCAACAAATGCCGCGACCGCGCCCGTAGGCTGGCCGTCCGCCGGGCTATCGGCCTGGACCGTCGCACCATTGGCGAATCTGACGATATCGCGGATCGGGCGCCCGG
>CAYVHP010000099.1:0-12372 GCA_964451265.1 uncultured Caulobacteraceae bacterium
GGAGTCGCTTGGCCAGTTCGCCTATCCGTCCCGGATGGCGGCCCACAACCTGCTCTACAAGGCGACCCACGTGCCGGTGGGAGACGACCAGAAGCAGCACCTCGAGCTGACCCGCGCCATCGCGCAGAAGTTCAACAACGACTTCGAGGCGCCCGGCTTCTTCCCCCTGCCCGAGCCCCTGATCCAGGGCCCCGGCGCGCGGGTGATGAGCCTTCGCGACGGGACGGCCAAGATGTCCAAGTCCGACCCGTCGGACCAGTCGCGCATCAATCTGCTGGATGACGCCAACGCGATCTCTCAGAAGATCCGCAAGGCCAGGACTGACCCGGAGCCGCTGTCAGAGACCGTCGAGGCCCTGAAGCTGCGGCCTGAGGCGGACAATCTGGTGGGCATCTACGCGGCGTTGGCGGGACTGACCAAGGATCAGGTGCTCGCGGAATTCGGCGGCAAGGGCTTTGGGACCTTCAAACCGGCCCTGGCCGACCTTGCGGTGGCCAAGATCGGCCCCATTGGCGCGGACATGCGCCGGCTATTGGCCGACCCGGCTGAAATCGACCGAGTCTTGGAAAAGGGCGTAGACAAGGCCCGCGCCATCGCCGGGCCCGTGGTGGCCGAAACGAAGCGGCTGGTGGGCTTCTGGTCGCCAGGTAAAAACTTTTGAACCACCAAGCTCACCAAGTTCACCAAGAACTCGGCGTTTCCTTGGTGTTCTTGGTGGGCTTGGTGGTTCATGTTTTTGAGCCCGCCATCGCGGGCCCGGAGCGTGCAAGGTTGCGATCCGCTCGCAGCGGCGCCATCTATCGGGAATGTTCATCCAGACCGAAACCACACCCAACCCCAATGTGCTGAAGTTCCTGCCCGGCCGCGAGGTGATGGGCGAGGGCACGCGGGAGTTTCGCGCCGATGATGCGGCGGTCTCGCCCCTGGCGCAGGCGCTGTTTAAGGTAGCCGGCGTCGAGCGCGTGTTTTTCGGCCCGGACTTTCTGACCGTGACCCGGTCCGACGACGATCTGGACTGGCGTCAGCTCAAGGCGCCGATCTTGGCGGCGATCATGGAGCACTTCACCTCCGGCGCGCCGCTGCTGGCTCAAGGCGATGAAGCCGCCGCCCACGACAGCGACGTTTATGAAGGCGACACCGCCCAGGTGGTGGCCGAGATCAAGGACCTGCTCGACACCCGCATTCGCCCGGCGGTGGCGCGCGACGGGGGCGATATCCTGTTCAACCGGTTCGATCCGGCCACCGGCGTGGTGTTCCTGCACATGCGCGGCGCCTGCTCGGGCTGTCCCTCCTCCTCGGCTACTCTGCGCTCGGGGGTGGAGAACATGCTCAAGCACTATGTGCCCGAGGTAACCGGGGTCGAAGCGGCGCTTTAGTTCAATTCCGTCACCCTCGGCCAACGAGCGAAGCGAGGCCGAGCCGAGGACCCAGCCGCTCCAGGCTGTCCGCCACATCCTTTCCAGGTTGTCCGCTGCATCCTTGTCTACAGCCGCAGCGTTTAGGTTCCGCTTGCTGGGTTCTCGGGCTCGCCGTTCCGGCGCCCCGAGAATGACGATTGATAGCTAAAAAAGCCCGCCGAGCCACTTGATCTCTCGGCCTGAGGCGCTATCTGCAACTGCATCAGTTGCGGATATTTTGCAGGAGACCCCGCCATGACCGCCGTTCTCGACAATGCCGCCCAGGATTTGCTCTTCCGCGAGGCGCGCACGCGCAACGGCTGGGGTCCTGAGCCGGTCAGTGATGAGCAGATCCATCAGATTTATGAGCTGATGAAGTTCGGCCCCACCTCGGTGAACGGGACGCCCGGACGCTTCCTATGGATTAAGAGCGACGCGGCCAAGCAGCGCCTGGCGCCCCATCTTTCGGAAGGCAACCGCGCCAAGTCCTTGAAGGCGCCGGTCATCGTGATCGTCGGCCATGATCTGGAGTGGCACGAACAACTGCCCAAGCTTTTTCCCCATGCCCCCGGGGCCAAGGACTGGTTCGGCGATCCGGCGGCGCGCGAGGTGCACGCCTTCCGCAACGGCACGCTTCAGGGGGCCTATTTGATCCTGGCGGCGCGTGGGCTGGGCCTGGACGTCGGACCCATGTCAGGCTTTGACAATGCCGGGGTCGACAAGGAATTTTTCGCCGGGACGACCATCAAATCCAATTTCATCGCCGCCATTGGCCACGGCACCGAAGAAAACCTCTTCCCGCGCGGACCGCGCCTGACCTTCGACGAGGTCAATACCATCCTCTAATCTCTCCTTCCCCGTTCACGGGGAAGGGGGACCACACGAAGTGTGGTGGAAGGGACCAGCCCCCACCACCGCCTTTCAGGCGGTCCCCCTCCCCCGCTTCGCAGGGGAGGAGAAGCGGTCTAGAGCTTCAGCATGATCGTGCTGGGGCTCGATACGGCCGTGGGGGCCTGTTCGGCGGCGGTGACGGCGGACGGACGTCCGCTGGCCGTGCGCAGCGAGCCTATGCTGAGAGGCCATCAGGAGCGCCTGGCCCCGATGGTGCGCGAGGTGATGGAGGAGGCCGGCTTCGCCTTCACCGCTCTGGACCTTATCGGCGTCACCGTCGGCCCCGGCTCCTTCACTGGCCTGAGGGTCGGCCTGGCCTTCGCCAAGGGGCTAGGTCTGGCCCTGGCCCGGCCCGTCGTGGGCGTGGGCACGCTGGAGGCCCTGGCGGCGTCCGAACCAGGCGCCGATATGACCCTGGCGGTGATCGACGCCCGCCGGGGCCAAGTCTACCTCCAGGCCTTCAGTCAGGGCCGCGCCCTGATGGCGCCGGACGCCCTGACCCTCGACATGGCCGCCGCGCGTCTGGCCGAACTGAGGCCTTCGGGCCGGATCGACATTGTCGGCCCCGGAGCGGCGCTGCTGGAGGGCGTCATCCCCGACGCGCGGATCCTAATCCGCGCCGGGCCCGATCCGATCGCCTTGGCGCGGCTCGCCCAGTCTAAACCCCTGACCCCCGCCCGCCCGCTCTATCTGCGCGCGCCGGACGCCAAGTTGCCCGGCGGACTGGACCCGCCCGCGTGAATCTCATCACGCTCACCGCCGAGCGCGCCCCGGACATGGCCGCGTTGCACGCCCTGGCCTTTGAGACGCCGTGGGACGCACCGGCCATCTCCGCCCTTTTGGCCGGACCGGGCGTGTTCGCCTTGGCCGTCGAGGGCGGCGGGCGGCTGGAGGCTTTCATTCTCATGCGGGCCATAGCGGGGGAGGCGGAGATCCTCACCCTGGCCACCGCGCCAGGCTTTCGCCGCCGGGGCTTGGCCCGCGCCCTGCTGGACGCAGGGTTGAAGCTGTCGGCCCAGGCCGGGGCTGAAAAGGTGTTCTTGGAAGTGGCGCACGACAACCGGGCGGCCATTGATCTTTATCAGGATTGCGATTTTCGCCCAACCGGGCGCCGTCCTGCCTACTATGCCCGCAGATCGGGCCCGCCGGCGGACGCCATCGTCCTGTCCCGCGCCCTTGATCCCACCGGTGCTTAACAGCGGCGGCCCTTGCGTTTATTCTGCCCATGCCCGGTGAAGGGCGAGGAGAGCCTTTGGACCGGATAGAGACGCTCTGCATCGAAAAAGGCCTGCGCATGACCGAGCAGCGCCGGGTGGTGGCCCGTGTCCTGTCGCTGGCCAAGGATCACCCCGATGTGGAGGAGCTGCATCGGCGGGCGCACAAGGTCGATCCGCACATCTCCATCGCCACGGTCTATCGCACGGTGCGCCTGTTCGAAGAGGCCGGTATCATCGAACGCCACGACTTCCGCGACGGCCGATCACGCTACGAGGGGGCGCCGGACGTGCACCATGATCACCTGATCGATATGCGCACGGGCAAGGTGGTGGAGTTCGTCGACGCCGAAATCGAAGCCCTGCAAAACGCCATCGCCAAACGCCTCGGCTTCAAGCTGGTGGACCACCGGCTGGAGCTCTACGGCGTGCCGATTGATGAGAAGGCCCCTCTCCCCCTCGAGGGGGGAGAGGCCGGGAGTGGGGGTGTAGAGCGCTGACGGATCAGGGAGAACCCTGGAGGCGCGCCGCCTCCTGCGCCGTTTCAGGAGGCCGCTGCGCAAACACCCCCATCCCCGCCCTTCCCCTCTGGAGGGGGAAGGAGCGCTTTATTCGGGCTTGCATTTCCAGCCCGCGCCCTGCGTTCGACAACGGGGTGTACGAATTGGAAATAGCCCACGCTTGCACCTGAAATGCCCCAACCCCATAACCCTTCCATGACCACCCCACCGCCCAAGCGGCTGTTCATCAAGTCATACGGCTGCCAGATGAACGTCTATGACTCCGAGCGCATGGCCGAGGTTCTGCGGCCGCTGGGCTATGGGCTGGTGGATCGGGCCGAGGGGGCCGATCTGGTGGTGCTCAACACCTGCCATATCCGGGAGAAGGCCGCCGAGAAGGTCTATTCCGAACTCGGGCGCCTGAAAGAGATGCGCGACGAAAAGGCCGAGGCGGGGCAGGGCCGCATGGGCGTGGTGGTGGCCGGTTGCGTGGCCCAGGCCGAGGGCGAGGAGATCATACGCCGCGCGCCGGTGGTCGATCTGGTGGTCGGGCCTCAGGCCTATCACCGCCTGCCCGAACTGATCGCCCGCGCCTCGCGCAAGGCCGGCGAGCGCCTGGCCGCCGATTTCACCCCTGAGGAAAAGTTCGACGCCCTGCCTAAGGCGCGTGAGGCCTCCGGCGTGTCGGCCTTCCTGACGGTGCAGGAGGGCTGCGACAAGTTCTGCACCTTCTGCGTAGTGCCCTATACGCGTGGCGGCGAATATTCCCGGCCGCCCGAAGCGATCCTAGCGGAGGCGCAGGGCCTGGCCGCCCAGGGTGTGCGCGAGTTCACCCTGCTGGGCCAGAACGTCAACGCCTATGGCGGCCCCGGTGGATTGGCCGGCCTGATCCGCCGCGTAGCCAAGATCGAGGGCGTCAAGCGCATCCGCTACACCACCAGCCATCCGCGCGAGATGGATGACGCCCTGATCGCCGCCCATGCCGATACGCCCGAACTGATGCCCTATCTGCATCTGCCCGTGCAGTCGGGCTCAGACCGGATCCTGCGCGCCATGAACCGTGGCCACACCACCGAGGACTATCTCACGCTGTTGAGCAAGGTCCGCGCCGCCCGGCCCGACATCGCCCTGTCCGGCGACTTCATCGTCGGCTTTCCCGGCGAGAGCGACGCGGATTTCGAGGCCACGCTCAGCCTGATGCGCGAGGTCGCCTACGCCTCGGCCTTCGCTTTCAAATATTCCAGACGCCCCGGCACGCCCGCCGCCGCCCTGCCCGGGCAGGTGGAGGAACAGGTCAAGGAAGAGCGCTTGGCCCGCCTACTCGCCCTGCTGGAAGAGCAACAACGGGCTTTCAACGCGGACCAGGTCGGCCGCACCCTCGACGTTCTGTTCGAGCGCGAAGGCCGCCATGAGGGCCAGATCCTCGGACGCAGCCCCTATTTGCAGGCCGTACACGTGGAGGGTCCCAAGAGCCTGATCGGCCAGGTCGCGCCGGTCGCCATCACGGCTTCGGCCATGAATAGCCTGACCGGCGATCTTCAGCGGGTCATGGCTTGAGCCCGGGCGCGCAAGAGTTCCTGCCCCTGCCCGATGAGGCGACGCGAGCCGTGGCTGGCCCAGGCAGCCGACACGCCGCCCTGATCGAGGACGCCTTCGACGTCCTGCTGGAGACGCCGGGCGGCGGGATATCCCTGCGCGGCGACGCCAAGGCCAGGGCCGTGGCCAAGCGCGCGGTCAAGACCATTGCCGAGCGGGCCGCCTCTGGCGCGGCGGTCGACGAAGCCGACGTGCGCGTGGCTATCGCCACCGCCCGAAACGGCGAGCCCGGCCCCGGCGGCGCGGCCTTGCCCCTGGGTCGGCGCGGTCCTATTGCACCCAAGACCGCAGCCCAGGGCGCCTATCTGGACATGTTGGCCGCCAATGATCTGGTGTTCGGCATAGGTCCTGCCGGCACCGGCAAGACCTTCCTCGCCGTGGCCCATGGCGCGTCGCTTCTATTGCGCGGTGAGGTTGATCGTCTCGTGGTCACGCGCCCGGCTGTGGAAGCGGGCGAGCGGCTAGGCTTTTTGCCGGGCGATCTGACCGAAAAGGTCGATCCCTATATGGCGCCGGTGTGGGAGGCCCTGTCCGATATCCTCGGTCCGGATCAACTGCGCCGCCGCCGCGACAAGGGCGAGATCGAGGTGGCGCCCATCGCCTTCATGCGCGGACGCACCCTCAGCCACGCCTTCGTGGTGGTGGACGAGGCCCAGAACGCGTCTCGCTTGCAGATGAAGATGGTGCTGACCCGTCTGGGCGAAGGCGCCCGCATGGCCGTGACCGGCGACCCTAGCCAGGTTGATCTGCCCAACAGCGGCGATTCCGGCCTGGCCCATGCCGTTGGCATTCTGGAAGGCGTCAAGGGCGTGGGCGTGGCCCGCTTCCGCGCCGAGGATGTGGTTCGCCACCCCCTGGTAGAGCGCATCGTCCGCGCCTACGACGCCGATTCCGCCAGGCAGGCGGGCTTGCCCACGCGGAGCCGGGACTGACCGGTGATTGAGGTGCAGATCGAAGACGGGGCGTGGACGCGGGACCTGCCGCAGGCGGAGGCCGTGGTGAAGAGGTCGGCCGAAGGGGCGCTAAACGTCCTCCACCGTGAAACGGGGGAGGGGGACCCCGAAGGGGTGGAGGGGGCATGCCAACCCCACGCCCCCTCCGTCGCTTCGCGCCACCTCCCCCGTTACACGGTGGAGGACGAGTCCATCTCCATCCTCTTGACCGACGACGACGCCCTGGCCGATCTCAACGCCCGCTTCCTCGGGAAGCCCAAACCGACCAACGTCTTGTCCTTTCCCGCTCCGGCGAATCCGGAGGGCCATCTGGGCGATATCGCCCTGGCCTATGGCGTGTGCGCGCGAGAAGCGTCCGAGCAAGGCAAAACCTTGGCGCAGCATCTGTCGCATTTGACGGTGCATGGCGTTTTGCATCTTCTAGGCTACGATCATCTGTCTGACGGCGAGGCTGAGGTCATGGAGGCCTTGGAGCGCACCGTCCTGGAGGCCTTGGGCGTGCCCGACCCCTACGCCGTCGAACGGCATTGAGCGCCAATATGTCCAGCGCCGATGATCCCCTGTCCGACGCTTCGCCGACCCTTCAACCCAGCCTGAGCCGGGGCGTGCGCGCCATGTTGCGTCGCTGGCGTCGCGGCAAGGCCAAGCCCGACGGCGCCGCGCCGGATGCCGGCGATGCGCCCGCCGCCCCGCTGTCCTCCGTGGACATCGTCGACCAGGCTCAGGCGTTCAAGACCTTGCGGGTCAGCGAGGTGATGACCCCGCGAGCCGACATCATGGCGGTGGAAATTTCTTCGCCTTTCGAGGCGGTGGTTCGCCAGTTCGTGGAGGTCGAGCATTCGCGCATGCCGGTCTATCGCGAGACCCTGGATGACCCGGTGGGCGTGGTGCATATCAAGGATGTTTTCAAGCTTTTGGCCGAGGACGGCGGCGGCCCGGCCGCTAAAGACCCTGTGCTGCATAGGCTCAGGCGCGACGTGCTCTATGTGCCAGGCTCCATGCGGGCGGCCGATTTGCTGGTGCGGATGCAAGGCTCGCGCATCCATCTGGCCCTGGTGATCGACGAATTTGGCGGCACCGATGGTCTGGTCACCCTTGAGGACCTGGTCGAGGCCGTGGTGGGTGATATCGCCGACGAGTACGACGAGGCCGGACCTGTGCAGATCGACGTGCGGCCGGGCGGGGTGTTCGAGGCCGACGCTCGGGCCTCGCTTGAGGCCCTGGAGGAGGCCATGGGCCGCCCGATGACGCCTGAGGACCTGGCGGACGAGGACATCGACACCGTGGGCGGTTTGGTCTCAGCCCTAGCCGGGCGGGTGCCCCAACGCGGTGAGATCATCGCCCACCCTGACGGCCTGGAGTTCGAAGTGACGGACGCGGACCCGCGCCGGATCAAGCGCGTGCGGGTGCGGCCCACCACCATCATCCCGCCCGTCGGCGCAGACTCGCCCGAAGCGGACGCGTGAAGCCTTCGGTCGGCATGGTGCGAAGCAGCGCCCTGGCGCTGACGGCCGGTGCGGCGGCCGCTCTGGCCCATCCGCCGTTCGGCGTCCTGCCTGGGTTGTTTGGCTATGGCCTGCTGCTGGCTTTGAGCGACCGACCCGATCCGCAGCGCCCCCTGGCGTCCGCCTTCTGGCGCGGCTGGCTGGCCGGGAGCGCTTATTTCATGATCGGCTGCTGGTGGGTGGCCCAAGCCTTCTTGGTGGACGCCGCCGAACAGGGCTGGATGGCGCCCTTTGCGATCCTGATCCTGGCGGGGGGGCTGGGCCTGTTCTGGGCGGCCGCCTGCCTCGTCTATGCCGGGTTCAAACCGAAAAATCCCTTGTGGAAGGTGCTGGTGTTCGCCGGGACCCTATCGGCCGCCGAATGGCTGCGTGGGCATGTGTTCACAGGCTTTCCGTGGAATTTGCCGGGCGAGACCTGGGCGGCGGGCTCGGCCCCGTCTCAGGCCGCAGCGCTGATCGGGGCCTACGGGCTGACCTGGCTGACTGTGGTCATAGCTGGGGGACTTTGCGCGCCGCTTGCCTTTGGGCGCAGCCGTCACAGCCTCATGACGGCGGGCGCCTGCGCCCTGGCCTTGGCCGGCCTTTACGGTTTTGGTCTTACCCGCCTCGCTCACGCCCAGCCTGCGGCGGCCGACGCGCCCTTACTGAGGATCGTCCAGGCCGACATTCCCCAGAAAATGCTGGAGAACCCGGCCAGTTTCGAGCTGATCCTGTCGCGCTATCTGCGCCTGACCGCCCAGCCCGCCGCTCGCCGCCCCGCCATTGTCATCTGGCCGGAGGGCGCCTTGCCGATCTCGGCCAATGACACCTTGAGCGGGCAATCGTGGGTTCAAACGGCCATCGCCCAAGCCCTGACGCCGGATCAGCTGCTACTGTTGGGGGCCTACCGCATCGTCGGCGCTCCGCCCGCCGCCCAGTATTTCAACAGTCTGCTGGCCGTTCGCCGACAGGGCGATGGCCTGGCGCTCACGACCTTCTACGACAAGCACAGGCTGGTGCCCTTCGGCGAATACCTGCCGCTTGAGGCCCTGATGGGCGCCCTAGGCGTCAAGAAACTGGTGCATGTGGGCGACGGCTTTTCCAGTGGACGGCCGCCCGCGCCGATCTTGGCCCCCGGCGCCCCGGCCATGCAGCCGCTGATCTGCTACGAGGCCCTGTTCCCCGGCTTTACCCGCCAGGGCGCGGCGGCCACCGGCATTCGCGCCAGATGGATCGTCAACGTCTCCGACGACGCCTGGTATGGCCCGACCAGCGGCCCGTGGCAGCACCTGAATCTGGCCAGTTACCGCGCCATCGAGGAAGGCCTGCCCATGGTGCGCGCCACGCCCACGGGGGTTTCGGCGCTGGTGGACGCCTATGGCCGCAGCCCGGCGGCCCTGCGGCTGGGGCTGAGCGAACAGGGCGTCATCGACGCGCCCCTGCCCCTGGCTCTGGCGCCAACGCTCTATAACCGACACGGCGACCTGATTTTTGGCCTGATGCTCGGCCTGTCCTTGGTGGCCGCGTGCATACGTTGGCGGCCGTTTCCCACCAGTCACTTGCAGACATAAAGATATCTTTATATGGTCTGCCCGATCCACCGGCCGCCCCTGGGCGGCCCCCTGTTTGCGGAGCCGCGCCCTTGAGCCGTTCGTCCTATATCTTCACCAGCGAAAGCGTCTCCGAAGGCCACCCGGATAAGGTCGCTGACCGCATCTCCGACACCGTGGTAGACGCCTTCCTCAGCGCCGATCCCTATGCCCGCGTGGCGTGCGAGACCATGGTCACCACCAATCGCATCATCCTGGCCGGCGAAGTGCGCGGTCCGGAGGGCGTGGTCGAGTCCCTGGAGGACAAGGTTCGCGCGGCGGTCAAGGACATCGGTTACGAGCAGGAAGGCTTCCATTGGAAGACCGCCGACTACGCCTGCTATCTGCACGCGCAATCGGCGGATATCGCCATGGGCGTGGACGCTGCGGGCAATAAGGACGAAGGCGCCGGCGACCAGGGCATCATGTTCGGTTACGCCACCAATGAGACGCCCGAGCTGATGCCGGCGACCCTGCAGTATTCGCAGAACATTCTCTCGGTCCTGGCAAAGGCCCGCAAATCGGGTCTCGAGTCAGGCCTGGAGCCGGACGCCAAGAGCCAGGTCACCCTGCAGTACGAGAACTTCAAGCCGGTGCGGGCGACCTCTATCGTGCTGTCGACCCAGCACAAGGAAGGCCTGACGCCCGCCGACGTGGCCGAGATCGTCAAGCCCTACATCGAAAAGGTGCTGCCGGAGGGCTTCATCGACGCGGCCACCGAATGGCACGTCAATCCCACCGGCAATTTCGTGATCGGCGGTCCGGACGGCGACTGCGGCCTGACCGGACGCAAGATCATCGTGGACACCTACGGCGGGGCCGCGCCCCACGGCGGCGGCGCCTTCTCAGGCAAGGACCCGACCAAGGTCGACCGTTCGGCCGCCTATATGTGCCGTTACCTGGCCAAGAACGTGGTCGCGGCGGGCCTGGCCGACAAATGCACCATCCAGATCGGCTTCGCGATCGGGGTGTCCAAGCCGCTCAGCTTCTACGTGGACCTGGTGAACGGCCAGGTCGATCCGGCCAAGCTGGAAGAGGTCTTGCCGCAACTGGTGGGCGGCTGCACGCCGCGCGCCATTCGCGAACACCTGAAGCTCAACCGCCCGATCTACGCCCGCACCTCAGCATACGGCCACTTCGGCCGCACGCCGGACGCCGACGGCGGCTTCTCCTGGGAGCAGACGGATCTGGTGGGCGAACTGAAGGGGCTGGGGTAAACGACACGCCCCGCGATTCGCTCCTGGACTCCGCCGGAAAGCCGGCCCGCAGACAAACGCCGCATGGGCCCACGTTCCAACGGAGCGGACCTAAGGCTGTCCTTGACCCGGCCGCCAACCGGAGCTCAAATTCCACCAAGGCTTTCAGGGCTTGCCCGCGCCGATGAGGCGCAGGACAAACTGTTGAGGGCCGAATGGCGGCCTGCGCCCAATAACAAGCTCGAGGAAACGCCATGAAGACGACCCTGGCCGCTCTGGCCGCGAGTCTGCTCGCCGCATCCGCCGTCCAGGCCGCGCCCGGCAAGATCGTGCGGACCGACCACTATATCCGCATCGAATCCGCCGCCGAGACGCCCAATCCCGGCGCCGGCAAGATCTATGTGCGCGAAGTGGTCTCGTCCAAGGTCAAGGGGGTGGGCCGGGGCGTGGTGCTGTTCGTGCACGGCGCGGGCACGCCCGCCGAGGTGGCCTTTGACGTACCCTATAAGGACTTCAGCTGGATGGCCTACCTGGCCAGGGCCGGGTTCGACGTCTTTTCCATGGATATGGAGGGCTACGGCCGCTCCAGCCGCCCCGCGCCGATGGACGATCCCTGCAACCTGGCGCCCGAAGCCCAGGCGGAACTGATCCCCGGCAAGCTGGCCGCGCCCTGTACGCCGACTTACAAGCATCCGGTCACCACCATTCAGTCGGATTGGACCGATCTGGACGTGGTGGTCGATCACCTGCGGGCCCAGAAACATGTGAAGCAGGTCGCCCTGGTCGGCTGGTCCCAGGGCGGGCCGCGCACCGCCGGCTACACCGCCCGACACCCCGAGAAAATCTCGCGGCTGGTGCTGCTGGCGCCGGCCTATAACCCGACCTCGCCCGCAGACAGGCCGGCCGCTTTGCCGGACGCCTTTGTCATGACCTTCCAGACCCACGCGGATTTCAAGGCGGGCTGGGACAAGCAGGTGCATTGTCCGGAGCAGTATTCCCAGGCGACAGCCGACGCGGTCTGGGCCGAGATTGCCAAATCCGATCCGCTGGGCGCCACGTGGACCCCGGGCGGGCGGCGCGCGCCGCACGTGATCGGCTGGGGCTTCAACCTGCCGGTGGTGGCCAAGATGACCACCCCGACCCTGCTGGTCTCGGGCCAATACGACGGCGAGGTGGCCCAGCCGCGCGTGCGTCAGCTGTACGACGACCTAGGCTCCAGCAAGAAGGTGTTCATCGACCTGGCGTGCTCGTCGCACGACGCCCTATGGGAAAAGAACCACCTGCTGCTGTTCAAGGCCTCCCGTGAATGGCTGACAAAGGAGACGGTGGACGGGATGTCCTTGGGTGAGCTGAAGAAGGGCTATTAGTCCGGGTCGGATCGGCGAGCTGTTCGGTCAAAATTTTGAACCACTAGAGCATGGCCCGTTTTGATGGAATCAGGATTCCCAAATCAGTCGTGATCTGATTCATCATCTGTGCCGGGACGGAGGCCGGCATGGATGACAGCTCCTTATTCGGTTGATCTTCGGTCGCGGGCGCTGGCGCGCAAGGC
>CAYVHP010000100.1:0-22051 GCA_964451265.1 uncultured Caulobacteraceae bacterium
TGATTGTCGGCCCTCGCGAGGCCCTGCTTACCTCGGCCCTGAAGTTGAAGGAATGCAACTGGCTGGGCGATCAGCCGACCCTGGCGGATGCAGCGGTCGAGGGTCAGAGTGTGTTGGCCCGTGTGCGGTCCACCCGCGAGCCCGCCCCCGGACGCCTGACGATGATCGATGGCGTCCCCGCTGTCGCCTTCGACGGCGCCGAGGAGGGGGTGGCGCCCGGCCAGGCCTGCGCGCTGTACGACCCGCAGGACCCCAGCCGTGTGCTTGGCGGGGGCTTTATCGCAGCCACACAGTCCGCGCACTGAACGGGTCCAACTTGACGACGCAAGGCGGGCGAGCGGAACCTTAGCCTTAGACGCGGGTTGATGCGGGAGAGGGTTGCGATGTCTGGAAAGTCCGCCACGGGGTCCGCCGGCGCCGAAACCGAACATGTGGTCGATAATCCGGCGCGTAGCCGCTTTGAATTGAAGGTGGGAGGCGAGATCGCCTTCGCCGACTACCGGCTCAAACCGGGCCTGCTGGCGATCACCCATGTGGAAACACCGCCCGATTTACAGGGCGGCGGGGTGGCCGCTCGGGTGATGAAGGGGGTGCTCGACTATGCGCGCGATAACGGTTTGAAGGTCGCGCCCCTGTGCCCCTATGCAGAGGTCTATATCCGCCGTCATCCTGAATACAGGGACTTGGTGGGTTGAGACTGGACGTCGTGGGTCATTGTTCGCGCGCGCGCCCAGATTATCGGTGTTGGCGCATTGACCCGGCGCGTCGCTGCGGCCGACACTAAACCTTGAATACCCGATGACGTTTTCATCGGGTCAGAATGGACGCTCTCGCCTGATGGATCAGCCCGCCGATTTCAGCCTGCTAGATGCCTCGGACGGGCCTTGGGCGAAGCTGACGGGCGATTGGACCTCGCGCGCGATGAACGACGCGGACAAGCGGCTGGACCAGGCCATGGTCACGCACGCCGACACCCGGGTCGATCTGACCGCGATCGGACGCTGCGACACGGTCGGCGCCATGGCGATCCTGCGCGCCGGCCAAGGCCGTCTGAAGCCCGGCGAGACGCTCAAGGGGCGCGCAGAGACCCTGCGCCTGATCGAGCTGATCTCGCGCGTTCCCAAGGAACGCCCGCCGCCTCCCGCCGCGCCCCTGACGTTCATGGTGATGATGGAGCGGCTGGGCCGCGGCCTGGTGGGCGTGGGCCTGGATGTCTACGACACCATGGCTTTCAACGGCCGCGTCCTGGCGGCGGCCGGCCGGCTGATTGTCGATCCGCGCCGCATGCGCTGGGCCCCGCTGATTTCCCTGGCCGAGCGGGCGGGGCTAGACGCCATGCCGATCGTGGCCGTGACCTCGTTTTTTATCGGCGCCGTGATCGGCTTCTTGGGCGCCCACATGCTGGCCCAGTTCGGCGCTCAGGTATTTACCGTGGAGCTGATCGGCGTGGGGGTGTTGCGCGAGTTCGCCATCGTCATCACCGCCGTATTGTTGGCCGGTCGTTCGGCGTCCAGCTTCGCGGCCGAGGTCGGGTCGATGAAGATGAACCAGGAAATCGACGCCATGCTGGTGCTCGGGGTCGATCCGTACGAAGCCCTGGTTCTGCCCCGTTTCATGGCCCTGCTGTTCACCATTCCCCTGCTGACCTTTGTGGCCGTCCTGGCCGGTTTGGCGGGAGGCCTGATGGTCACCTGGGGCGTGCTGGGCCTCAGCCCCGACTTCTTTCTGGCCCGGATGCTGGACAACGTCGGCATTTCTCACTTCTGGGTCGGCCTGAGCAAGGCGCCGGTGATGGCCCTGGTGATCGCCGGGATCGGCTGCCGTCAGGGCATGGAGGTCGCCGGCGATGTGGAGTCCCTGGGCCGGCGCGTGACCGCCGCAGTGGTGCACGCCATCTTCTCGATCATCTTCATCGATGCCGTGTTCGCTCTGATCTACATGGAGCTGGACATATGAGCGGTCCCGCCTCGGCTGCGCCGGTGGAGCGCGGCCCGCCCGTCATCGAGGTCGAGGGCCTGGTGTCCAAGTTCGGTGATCGTGTGATCCACGATCATCTCGATCTGACCGTTTATCGCGGCGAGGTGTTCGGCGTGGTCGGCGGTTCAGGCGCCGGCAAGTCGGTGCTGCTGAATACGATCATCGGTCTGAAGGACCCGGACGGCGGCCAGATCAAGGTGTTCGGCCAGGACTTTCAGCACAGCACCCTGCGCGAGCAGAACGACATCGAGCGTCGGTGGGGCGTGCTGTTTCAGAACGGCGCCCTGTTTTCCAACCTGACGGTGCGCGAGAATGTGGCCGCGCCCCTGTTCGAGCACACCCACCTGTCGCGATCAGCCATCTACGAGATCGCCGACATCAAGATCGGCCTGACGGGACTGCCGCCCTATGCGGGCGCGCTTAAGCCGTCGGAATTGTCCGGAGGCATGCGCAAACGAGCGGCCCTGGCGCGCGCTCTGGCCATGGACCCGGAACTGCTGTTTCTGGACGAACCGACCTCAGGCCTGGATCCTATCGGCGCCGGCGCTTTTGACGAATTGATCGGCGACCTGTCGGCGGCCTTGGGCCTGACCGTCTTCATGATCACCCACGACCTGGATTCGCTTTACGCCATTTGCGACCGGGTGGGCGTGATCGCCGACAAGAAGATTGTCGCAGCCGGAACAATCGACGAGTTGATGCTTTCTCCGCATCCTTGGATTCACGAGTATTTCATGGGCCCCCGGGGCCGTGCGGCTGTCGCCGCCAAAGCCGCGCGAGGACGAAGCTAATGGAGAGAAACGCCAATTACGCCCTGGTGGGCATAGCGTCCCTTATCCTGCTGGTGGGCTTAACCGCCTTTGTCCTGTGGCTGGCCCGGGTTCAATTCGCCCGCGACTACGACATCTACGACATCCTGTTTGAGGGGCCGGTCCGCGGCATTTCGGTGGGCGGCGAGGTGCACTTTAACGGCATCAAGGTCGGGGAAATCACCCGCATCGCCCTTGATCCCACCAACGCCAGCCGCGTGATCTCACGGGTGAAGGTGACGTCCGACGTGCCGATCCGAACGGATTCTTTCGCCACCTTGGAGCCGCAAGGCATCACCGGCGTGAACTATGTGCAGATCACCGCAGGCTCGCGCTCGCGCCCCCTGCTCAAGGATGTCACGCCCGCCGGTGAGGCGCCCGTGATCCGAAGCCAGAAAAGCGCCCTATCCGACCTGCTCGAGGGCGGAGGGACGGTGCTTCAGCGCAGCGTCGAAGCGCTGGACCGGGTCAACCGCCTGCTGTCGGACCAAAATATCAAGACCATGACCCGCACGTTTGACGACATTGCCGCCGTCGCCGATCAGTTGAAGGCTCACAAAGAGATTGTCACCGACGCCGACACCACGCTGAAGAACTTTGGCGAGGCGGCCCAGAAGATTTCCAAGCTGTCGGATTCCACAGACCGGCTGGTCAATGGCGACGGCAGGGCCGCCGTCAAAAACCTGAGCGACGCCGCCGACGAGATGAAGGGCGCCGCCCATCAGGCGCATGACATGCTGTCCAAGCTGGACGGGCCGACCACGGATTTCGCCGATACCGGCCTGCCTGCGCTGTCTAACGCTATCACCAGCCTGCAGACCGCCACCGACTCCCTGAACCGGGTGCTCAATCAGGCCGAACGCAGTCCGCGCGGCTTGATCGGCAAGCCCACCGACAAGCAAATCGAGGTCAAGCCGTGATGTCGTCGTCCATGATCCGATCCCGCCTTGTCCTGCCCGCCTTGCTGACGCTCAGCCTGGGCCTTGCCGGCTGCATTTCCCTGTTGCCGGCCGCCAAGCCTGTGCAGCTCTATCGGTTCGGTCCGGCCAGTCCGGCGCCGGCCGCGCCTGCTCAGGCCGGCCTGGCGGTGTCCAAGGGCGGCATCACGTTTCAACCCGCGGCGGCCGGGGACAGTCTGCTGACCGTGACGGGGCAAGAGGCGGCGTTCATTTCCAACGCCCGCTGGGTTGAACCCGCATCGGTGATGTTCGACGAGGCGCTGACCGCCGCCTTTGACGCGCCCGGCGCGCCGCGCCTGGTGGGCCTTGGCGCCGGCGCGGGCGGCCCGTCCACCCTGAGGCTGGAGGTCCGCCGGTTCCAGACCGACTACGATCAAGGCGCGAGCGCGGCGCCCACAGTCGATGTCGCCATTAACGCTGTGCTGATCCGCAATCATGATCGCAGCTTCGTGGCGCAAAAACTGTTCGAGGTGCGCCAGCCGGCCGCCGAGAACCGCGTGACTGCGATTGTGGCGGCCTATGACTCCGCCGTCGGCCAGGCGGTCGCCGGGGTGCGCGACTGGACGGCCGTCACCGCCGCGCCGATCAAGCCGTAGATGTCTGCGGGGCGGCGTCGGCTCCGCACAGGAACGACAGCAGCACATAGCGACTGCCGCGCGTAACCGGGCAGGCCTCGTGCAGCAGCGACGCGGAGAACACCGCCGCGCCCCCGGCGGGCGGGTTATAGCGGTGGTCGTTGTATTCGGGGAACATCAGCTCCCCGCCCTCGTACTCGTGGGTATTGAGGTTCAGCGAAATGGCGAACTGGCGAAAGGCGGTCTGAGGCGCGGCGTCGTCCCGGTGGCGGCGAAAATAGCCGCCGTCATCGTCGTAACGCGCGATCAGAATGCGGTCGGCGAAGGTAATGTCCTTCTGAAAGGCGCGCTTGATCTCCGGGACGATGCGCCGCGCGATCAGCTCCATCACCGCATCATGCAGGGGCGAACCGGCCGCCAGCTCCATATCCTGGCGATGTTTTTTGCCCAGATCGATCCGCGCCTTGGCCTCGCCGTCAACGTAGGAGGCCATGACGCCGGTGGTGTGGGGCATGGACTCGAAATAGGCGATCACGGCCTGGCAAAAGGCGGCGGAGGCCACATTGGGGATCATCAGCACCGGCGCGCAGGACGAGAACACCTGAGCGTTCTCGCGGGGAATATGGGCCGTGGCCGCGTCGAAGACGGCGGCCAAATCCGGCCTCGGGTCCAAGGCGGTCAGGTCCAGTATGCGCGCCGAGCGATCCAGTACGACGCAGGCAGGTCGCCCCTCCAGACATAGGGTATCCAGGCCGCTCGCGTCGGCGACAAAGATGATCGGGCTTTGCGCCAATAGATCCTGCGCGCCCGCAAAGGCGCCGATGGGGGCGATGGGGACGATGTCGCCGCCCCTCGCTCGCACCTTGGGCAGGGCCTCGGCAATCGCGTCCATGATGCCGCGCGCGCGCGCCGCGTCCAAGCCTCCCAAGGCCACCAGGACGGTCGGGACGCCAGCCTGTATGTCGAGCGAATACATACGCCCATCGGCTGCGGCGCCGAATACGCCGGGAATTCTGTCTCCAATCGAAAGCGTCACCGCAATGTTCCGTCTAACTGATCCGAGCATCCGATAGTCGGCCGAGTCGCACCTATCCGCACGGGGCGCACGATGCCCTTGCGGGCCGGTTTTTGGAGGAGCAAACGGGTCGGATGACCCCTGTCGTAGATCCGCGCAAGCGTCACCGAGCGCTCAAATCTCGTCTCAGCGCCAGGCGGGCTTTGCGCATGGCGTGGATTGTCGCTGTGGCGGTGCTTGGCGGATTGGTGGCGGCCTTCTTCGCTAAACTGTGCGATCAGGCCATGATCGTGCACTATCGTTTATACACTTGGGCTCGAATCCCCAGCCTTTTGTTATTGCCCATAGGGTTTGCCGCCGCGGCGTGGTTGACACAGCGGTTCGCGCCCGAAGCATCGGGGAGCGGAATTCCTCAGGTGATCGCTGCCGCCCGCGAGCGTCGCGGGCGATGGGACGCGCAAAGGGTCACTCTAAAAACTGCAGCTTGGAAGGTGGTGCTTACGGCCGGCATGCTGCTTTGTGGGGCGTCAATCGGACGTGAGGGCCCTACGGTTCAGGTGGTCGCCGGGGTGATGCGCGCGTTTACGCGAGGCTTGCGTGGGGGGCCCGGGCGACGGGCGATTATCATTGCGGGCGGCGCGGCCGGCGTGGCGGCCGCGTTCAACACCCCTATCGCCGGGGTGGTCTTCGCGCTGGAGGAACTGGCCATGAGCTTCGAGCGGCGCACGCACACCACGGTTATCCTGGTGGTGGTGATCGCCGGCTTGGCCTCCTACGCCTTGCAAGGCGATTACGCTTATTTTGGCGTGCTGGGGGGTGACGCGCCTTTGGGTTCCGCGTGGCTTGCCGCGCCTTTCATCGGCTTGACTGGGGGGGCGTTGGGGGGGCTGTTCTCACGCGCTTTAGCCGCGATTATCGGCCCGGTAGATAATCCGGTCGCTCATTGGCGACGCGCCCACCCGGTGGCGTTTGCTTTTGCCTGCGGATTAGTCGCGATGGGAGTGGCCTTAGCGTCTGGCGGGCTGACCTTGGGGGCAGGCTATACCCAGGCTAAATCTCTGCTGCAGGATCATCCCGACCAAGGACTTGGCCTGGCGGTGTGGAAGTTCTTCGCTAGCCTGGCAGCGGCATCTTCCGGCGCGCCTGGTGGTATATTTGCGCCGTCTCTGGCCATCGGTGCAGGCATCGGCGCGGCCTTCGCGCGGCTCAGCCCTTTCTTTGCCGGTCGGGATGCGGTGGTTTTGGGCATGTCCGGCTATTTGTCCGGCGTGGTGCAGGCTCCCCTGACCAGCGCTGTAATTCTGATGGAAATGACTCGAAGCCCCGGACTTGTGGGTCCATTGTTGATGGCGGCGCTGATCGCGCGCTGGGCCTCCAGCCGGATCATGCCCGAGCCAATCTATCATGTGATCGCCCGCCGTTGGGTCACCGACGGGAAACACGGACGCTGACATTGTACGCTGTCGGCGGGGCTAACTCATCGAAAGGACCAGGTTCCTCACCTGGGGATAGATCTGCTGCTCCCACTTGCGGCCGGAAAACAGACCGTAATGGCCCACGCTGGGCTGAAGATGGTGGCGTTTCAGGTGGGGCCTGAGAGTCGAGCAAAGATCGTGCGCCGCCGCTGTCTGGCCCACGGCGCAGATATCGTCCCGTTCGCCCTCCACCGTCAGCAGGGCGGTGCGATGGATTGCCTGGGGCCGCACCTTGCGCCCGCGATATTCGAGCTCGCCGCGTCCCAAAAGGTCGCGCTGAAACACCCGGTCGATAGTCTGTAGATAAAACTCGGCGGTGAGGTCGAGGACCGCGAAATATTCCTTGTAGAAGTCCTGGATCACCGCCGCCTCCGCCGTTTCCCCGCTGGCCAAAAGCGCCTGCATCCGGCGGTGTTGGCTGATGTGGCGATCCGGGTTCATCGACATGAAGGCCGTCAGTTGCAGGAACCCCGGATAGACCGGTCGACCCACGCCGGGATGCCCGTTGGGCACGCGAGAGATCAGCTTTTCCTCGAACCAGCTTATCGGCTTGCCGGCGGCCAGCTTGTTGACGGCGGTGGGCGCCTCGCGCGTGTCCACCGGGCCGCCCATCAAGGTCATGGTCAGGGGCTGGGCCGGATTTTTGTCCTCGGCCATGATCGCCACAGCCGCCAGGGTCTGGACGCACGGCTGGCATACCGCCAAGACATGCGCCTCCGGCCCGATCTGCTCCAGAAACCGGATGACATAGGCCGTGTAGTCGTCAAACTCGAAGGCGCCTTCGCTCACCGGCACGTCGCGCGCGTTGGCCCAGTCAGTGATGTAGACGTCGTGATCCTGCAACAAGGTGCGCACGGTTCCCCGCAGCAGGGTGGAAAAGTGCCCCGACAACGGCGCCACCACCAGCATCTTGGGCTGACGGGAGTCCAGGTCGTCCTTGGCGAAATGCAGCAGATCGCAAAAGGGCAGTCGCAGGGCGACTTCCTCGCGCACCTCCAACTCGCGATTGCCGACCATCACCGTGTTGATGTTGAAGGGCGGCCGCAGGTGGGTGATCTGGGCGCCGGAGGACATCTCCATCCACGCCAGCAGGTGGCTGAGCTCCGGGCGCGCCTGCACGTCCATATAGCCGCGCAACTTGAGCGCCAGCTGTGCTGCGCTGCGAAAGGGCGCCATCATCTGGGACCAGGTCTGGTAGCCCTGGTACATCATCAAGGAGCGCATAAAGGGCAACGGCGCTTCGGAATTCATTCAGTCTATTCCTCCGAGCCCCGATTAGTGCATTAAATGCTGCGGTGCGTCATGGCAAAATCGCCGCAGGCGAACGCACACGACGATTGAACGGCGGAGAGGCTCATGGCGCCTGCGGTGCTGACCATTTCGAGCAGGAACTACTCATCCTGGTCATTGCGCGGCTGGCTGCTGTGCAGACTGGCGGGGCTGAAGGTCGAGGAGCAGATGATCTCCATCGACGATCCCGCCAACCGGGCCGAGCTCTTGCTGCTGTCCCCCTCGGTGTTGGTGCCGCGCCTGACCCACCAGGGCGCCAGCGTGTGGGACACATTGGCCATCGCCGAGTACCTCAACGAGCTCTATCCCAAGGCCAAGATGTATCCCTCCGACCGCATGGCCCGGGCCCATTGCCGGTCGATCTGCGGTGAGATTCATTCGGGCTTCGCCAATCTGCGTTCGGCCCTGCCCATGAACCTGCGCGCCCAACCTCGGCATTCGCGGATTTTCACCGGCGCCAAGCCGGACATCGCCCGCATTGAAGCCATTTGGCAGGAGTGTCTGGCCGCGTATGGGGGGCCTTTCCTGTTCGGCGAGCGTCCTACGGTGGCCGACGCCATGTTCGCGCCGGTCACCCGGCGCTTCCTGACCTATGGCGTGGATATGTCCGCAGCGAGCAGTCGGTACTGCGCAACGATCAGTGAATGGGCGCCGATGATGGAATGGATCGAAGCGGCCAAGGAAGAACCAGAGGAACTCGAGGCTTTGGACGTAGACTTCTGAGCAAGGTCCGCCTGCCGGACCAACAAAAAATGAGGGAGGGCGCGACGGGATCGGCTGCAGAGTCGCAGGATCGACAAGGAGCTTACGATGGACGGTGAAACCACGAAGGCGTTTGACACGACCTTCTCTCACGTCAAACCGGGGGACACCCCTTGGACGCAGGACGGTTTGCGATCCTTTTTCCTCTATCGAGATTTGGGCGTGGCCAAGGCCACCAACGGCAAGGTCATCGCTCACCTGGTCAAGGCCAATGAGCCGCCGACCGACGGGACCGGCTGGCACAAGCACATCGCAGATTTTCAGATCGTGCTGATGATGAAGGGCTGGGCCAAGTTCATGTACGACGACAAGGTCACCCTGGTGGAGGCCGGAGACTGCGTCCACCAACGCCCGGGCCTGACCCATTTCCTGTTCGATTACTCCCCGGACATGGAATATCTGGAAATCGTCGGACCGGCCGATTTCGGCACGGTTGACGCCGAGGGTCCTTGCGAAGTTCCTCCAGTCACGCCCTGGAGCTGAGCTTAAGGTCCTGGCCTGCCTTACGGTGTATGGCGGGCTCGGCGCGCCCGCCCTATGGTGCGGCAGTTGCGTCGGAAGGACCCCGCATGACCACCGTTTATGATTTCACGCCCAAGGCTCTGGACGGCGCGCCCAAGCCCCTGTCCGACTATCGCGGTCAGGTGCTGTTGATCGTCAATGTCGCATCCAAATGCGGCCTGACCCCACAGTACGAGGGCTTGGAGGCGCTCCAGCGCAAATACGCCGGCCGAGGATTTCAGGTGCTGGGCTTTCCCTGCAATCAGTTCAACGGGCAAGAGCCGGGCGACGCTGCGGAGATCGCCAATTTCTGCTCCACCACCTATGACGTCACCTTTCCCCTGTTCGCCAAGATCGACGTCAACGGCCCGGGCGCGGACCCGCTGTATGTCTTCCTCAAGCATGCCAAACCGGGCATTTTGGGGACCGAAGATATCAAGTGGAACTTCGGCAAGTTTCTGATCGGCCCGGACGGCGAGGTGGTCGCCCGGTACGCCCCGACGGAAAAGCCCGAAGCCCTGGAAGGCGACATCGAAAAGCTGTTGCCTCATTAGCCGGGCTGGCGGCAACCTCCGGCCATGATTATCGGCATCGACCTGGGGACGACCAACAGCCTGGCCGCGGTCTGGCGCAACGGCCAGTCTGTGCTGATCCCCAATGCTCTGGGTCAGACGATCACTCCTTCGGCCGTGGCCGTGGATCGGGACGGACAGGTGCTTGTCGGCATGGCCGCACGCGAGCGATTGAGCACCCACGCCAGCCAGGCCGCGACCGCGTTCAAACGCTATATGGGAACCGACCGGGTTATCGAGCTCGGTCGCCGCAGCTTCCGACCCGAAGAGTTGTCGGCCCTTGTGTTGGGATCGCTCAAAAGCGACGCGGAGGCCTTTTTAGGCGATACGGTCAGCCAGGCGGTCATCACCGTCCCGGCCTATTTCAACGAGATGCAGCGCAAGGCCACTAAGGTCGCGGGCCAATTGGCGGGGCTGCGGGTCGACCGTTTGCTGACCGAGCCCACGGCCGCCGCCTTGGCCTATGGCGTGCAGGCCGACGACAAGGAAGAACTGGTGCTGGTCATCGACCTGGGCGGCGGCACCTTCGACGTCTCCCTGCTGCACCGCTTTGAAGGCGTGATGGAGGTGCGCGCGGCGGCCGGCGACAGCTGGCTGGGCGGAGAAGACTTTGTCGATGTCATTGTCGACGCCTTCCTGGCCGACAAGGCCCTGGCTAAGGCCGGCCTCAGCCTGACAGATATGGGCGTGCTGCGCCGCCAAGCCGAATTGGCCAAGCGGACGCTCAGTACGGCTGATGTGGCTGCTATCGAGATGGTGCGCGGCCAGGAAACCCTTGCCTGGACCCTGACTCGCGAGCGCTTCGAGAGTCTGAGCGAACCGATCCTGGCTCGGGTGCGCGTTCCCATCGAACGCGCCCTGCGCGACGCTCGGGTTCGGCCCGAAGATCTGAACAAGCTGATCCTGGCGGGCGGGGCATCGCGCATGCCCATGCTGCGCCGTCTGATCGGGCGCCTGTTTCGACGGCTGCCGATGCAGCAGATCGATCCGGACGAGGTGGTGGCGCGCGGCGCGGGCGTGCGCGCGGGCATGTCCATGCACGACGCCGGCTTTGAAGAATCCGTCATGATCGACGTGGCGCCGTTTTCCCTGGGCATCGAGGTGTCCGCCCAGGATGGGCGCGAACGTGTCGGCGGCCTTTTCCTGCCCATCATCGAGCGCAACTCGCCGGTACCCTCCAGTCGGTCGGATCGGGTGCTGACAACCGCAGATCGGCAGAAGAGCGTGCAGATTGCCGTGTACCAGGGCGAGTCGCGCCTGGTGAAGGAGAACTTGCGCCTGGGCCAGTTTGACGTGGGTGTTCCCCCCGGGCCGGCAGGCGCCGAGATGATCGACGTACGGCTGACCGTCGACACCAGCGGCCTGCTGGAGGTGGAGGCCCAGGTGGTGTCCACCGGCGTGGTCCAACGCCTGGTGATCGAGAGTGAAAAGGGCGCCTTGTCGCCTGAGGAAATCGAGAGCCGTCTGTCCAAGCTGGCGGCGCTTAAGCGTCACCCGCGCGAGGACGCCGAGAACATCGCCCTGATGGCGCGCGCCGGACGGTTATACGAGCAGAGACTGGGCGGCGTGCGCGACGCCATCGGCCAGTGTATGGCCGTGTTTCAGGCCGCGCTGGAGTCCCAGGACCCGGATCGGATCAGGCAGTGCGGGGCCATGCTGACCAAGCTCGTCGAAACCTACGACGATCCCGTTTTTCTATAAGGCTGGACTGCATGTGGGACGTGCTGGGCCTTGAACCAACCACCGACCAGGGCGCCGTGCGCAAGGCCTATGCGGCGCGTCTGAAGCAGATCGATATTGATCGCGACCCGTCAGCTTTTATCCGATTGCGTCAGGCCTATGAGGGGTGCCTGAATTGGGAGGAGCCTGGGACGCAAGAGCTGCACCGGGCGGGGATGAACACCCCCCTGGCAGCGCCGCACGACGAGCCGGTTTTGCAACAGGCGTCTTCACCCACCCGCGATCTTGCGGACGCGAAGGCTGAAACGGACAGTTCCCCTTCGTCCGCCGCCGGATTTCAGGCGGCCTTCGATGAGGCCCTGTCGCAAGGCCGCTTCCGGTCTTTGGTCGATCTCTACCGAGAGGGCCTGGTAGCGGGATCAATCCCGCTGGGCCAGGAAGCGGCTGCACACGCTGCCGTGGTCGCAGTCGGCGCCGCAGACCTGCAAACGCCCTTCGCCGATGTGCGAGGATTCGCCGAAGATCATGCGTGGGGGTCGCAGCGGCCCGGCTGGCGGCGCAAGGGCGAGGAATACGGCGAAGCCTACGCCGCCCGCCTCGAAGCGGAAGACTGGTTCGCCGGACAACTCGCCTTGAGTCGGCAGCGACCCGACTGGTTCAGCATAGCGGTATGGTTTTTCACCTGGCCGTCGCTGGGCGCCGCGCCTTCGCGTTTAGCCAAGACCTTGCTGGGACAATTGGGCCCCTGGCGCCTCAGCGAGGACGATGCGCCCTTACTCAAGGCGGCTTTGGACGCCTGGCGGCGACATGCCCCCTATCTGGGCGAGCGCTTTGACCCGGCGCAGGCCGAAAGGCTCGACAAGCGGCTGGCGTTTTTGACCCGCAAGGGTTTCTGGATGAACAGTGGGCGCTTGGTGCGCTGGCTGCTCGGCGTCGCGCTGAGGCTGATCTTCGCCCTTTTCCTGTTCACCGCCGTGGTGGCCGTCATGCTTTGGCTCATCGGGCAAAATCATTAACCGACTCAGGCCGTCTATAGAGTCTAGCTAAGAGTTCGGGAGGACGCCGTGACCTACTGTCTCGGGATTCTATTGCCCACCGGCCTGATCCTGGCCTCGGATTCACGCTCCAACGCCGGGGTCGATCAGATCGCCCGGGTGCGCAAGCTGGAGACCGTGGTCGTGCCGGGCGAACGCGTGATCTCCGTCCTCTCGGCGGGAAATCTCGCCACGACCCAGTGGGTCATCAGCAGCCTGCGGGAGGCGGAGGGCGGCAAAGGTCCCCTGAGGTCTGCACGGACCCTGTTTGAGGCGGCTAAGGCCGTGGGCGCGGCCCTGCGGGAGGTGATCGACCGCGACGAGAAATACGTGGCGCCCTTCGGGGATCCGTCCGCCAGTTTCATTTTAGGCGGCCAGATCAAGGGCGAGCGGCCAAGGCTGTTCCAGATCTACTCGGCCGGCAATTTCATTGAGGCGTCAGACCGCTCGTGCTTCCTGCAGGTGGGCGAAACCAAGTACGGCAAGCCGATCCTTGATCGCGCCCTGTCTCCCTCCAGCAGCATGGATGAGGCCGCCAAACTGGCCTTGCTGTCCTTCGACGCCACCTTGCGCAGCAACCTGTCGGTGGGGCTGCCCATCGACATGCTGCGGTATGAGACGGACAGCTTTTCGGCCGATAATTTCGTGACCTTCGAGGAGCACGACACCTATTTCCGGAGCCTGCGCCGCGCCTATGCCGATGGGCTGACCAGTCTGGTCAACAGCCTGGCGCCGCCATCCCCGGCCGCCGGCGCTTAACATCAGAGCCTAACCCTGGGACGGATGGATTTTCTTCAAGGCCGCCAGCACCTCGGTCTGTTGCGGATGGTCCAGGGCCGCCTGCCATTCGCCCACCGCCAGGTCGAAGCCCCGCACATAGTCGGCTTGGCTGATCAGGCCCTTTTCTAGCAAGACCCGGGCAAACCCGTCGGCCAAGGCTAGGGCCGCCTGGCCCAATACGCCGGCCCTGACAATTTCCTGCGCCATTATGTTTCCTCGCGTCCTGACACGCACGGTCAGACGGGGAGGGTGTAAACCCTATTTAATGTCTCGGGATTGGAGAAATTCTGCCGCTGCCTATAGGCAAGCAGGACCGCGTCAGTGACTTGATCCGTCGCGTTCGATGGCCGCAGGCGGCGCCGACAGGTCCAGGACCGCCATGGGGAACAGGCCTTGATCGCTGGAGCGCCAGGGGCCGGACCACATCATCCAGACGGCGGCGAGGGACAGGGCGCCCATGCTGGCGAATACGGTGGCGGCTCCGCCTGATCCCCGAACCAAGACCCGCATGGCGCATAGGAGCCAAGCCAGTCCGGCGACCACGAAGGCGGCGCACAGGTAAAGTCTGATATCCAAAGCCGCCCCCTTTGTGTCGGGTGGGCAATATTACACCGCCCAATGTAGCTAGTTTGACATAATCATCCTCAAATTCCCCATTTCGCAAGTCCACAATTCTGCGACGATGCGCCGCTGTGATTGGGGTGACAAATTACGGAAATTACGAAATTACGGTGACAGTGCATTTAATTATCAAAAATTACGGTGACAGTGCATTTAATTAGCAAGGGCTCCGCGGATTTGTAGGGTGCGCCATAATTAAATGCACTGTCACCGCAATTACAATTTAATGCACTGTCAGTAATTAAATTACGAAATTACGACTTTGACGGCCCGGCCTTGGGTCCGGGCTTGGCTGCCTTGAGCAGGCGTCCGGTTCGGGCTTCCAGCGACGCGATGAAACCCTCATCTCCGACCGGACGCCCTATGCTTTCGGCCCGCCGCAGCCGGGCGAAAGCCGGCTCATCCGGCCCATTGTCGATCATTTCGGCGAACCGGGGATAGCGCTCCAGCACCGGCGCTACCGTCGTCAGCCCGTCATCGCGCCCGCTCAAATGGGCGTGCACGCTCGACCAGGGCCAGCCCTGCGCCCTATCGACAAGCCGCGCCCGCACCGGATTGAGCGCTACATAGGCGAGGGCTGCGCGCAGGTGGTCCTCGTCCATGGCCACGGCGCCGAAGCGCCCCTGCCAGAAATGACCGGTGCGCTGCTCGCGCGCGTGGATATGTCCGGCATAGCGCCGATGCACCGGCGCCAGCGCCCGCCTCAGCCCGTCGGGGTCCGACGGGACCAGGATCAGATGTACATGGTTAGGCATCAGCACCCAGGCCCACACAGCCACATCGGCGGCTCGGCAGGCCTCGGCCAGAAGATCGCGATAAAGTGCGTAGTCGGCCTCGCAGAGAAAGGTCTGGGCGCGGCCGTTGCCCCGCTGGGTGACATGATGCGGCAAGCCGGGAACGACAAGGCGGGCGAGACGGGCCATGCCCATAGGGTGCATGGCAAGGGAGGGCGTGTCAATTTAGTGCACTGTCACCGTTACTCAATTACGGTGACAGTGCATTTAATTACGTGCGCGCGGACAAGCCCATAGCGTCTTTGCCAATTAAATGCACTGTCACCGGAATTACCATAGCGTCTTTGCCAATTAAATGCACTGTCACCGGAATTCCCGTAATTTTAAGGCTAAAGCCGAATGTCCTTCAGGCCTTGGGGCGCCGGTCCGCCTGAGGCCCAGTCCAGCAATTCGACGGTGTGGACGACCGGCTTCGCCGTGCGCGCGGCGATCTGCATGGCGCAGCCTATATTGCCGGTGGCGATCACGTCCGGCTCTAGCGCGTCCAGCCCTGCGGCCTTCTGATCGCCCAGTTGGCCCGCGATCTGAGGCTGTAGGATATTGTAGGTCCCGGCCGAACCGCAGCACAGGTGGGCGTCTGCAGGGCTGCGCACATCAAACCCGGCCTGAAGTAGCAGGCGTTTGGGCGCTTCAACCACCCTCTGGCCGTGTTGCAGCGAACAGGCGGCGTGATAGGCCACTTTGAGGCCTCGCCCGTCGCCCGGCGGCAGGTCGATTTCGGCCAGCAGTTCGCTGATGTCGCGCGCTAGGGCCGACACCCGCGCCGCCTTGTCGGCATAGGCGGGGTCATCACGCAGCATGAAGCCGTAGTCCTTCACGGTGGTCCCACAGCCGGAGGCGGTGACGACGATGGCCGTCAGGCCGCCCGCCTCGATCTGACCGGTCCAGGCGTCGACGTTGCGCCGCGCGGCTTCAAGGCTCGCCTGCTCTCGGCCCATGTGGTGGACCAAGGCCCCGCAGCAGACCTCGCCTTGGGCAAACGTCACGTCATAACCGGCGCGGGCCAACAGACGCACGGTCGCTTCACGAATCTGCGGCCGCAGCACCGGTTCGGCGCAGCCCTGCAACAGGACGATGCGGCCCTTGGCCGAGGGCAGGGTGGTGCTTTCGATGGACGGGTTTGGCGCAGCTTTAGACGGGGCTAGGGCCAGCATGGCCGAGATGGGCGCCAAGGCGCCCACCTGATCGATCAAGGGCCGCGCCGGCTTGGCCAGCCGCGCCAGGGCCAGGGCCAGACGGAACCGGCCCGGATGGGGCAGCACCCAGGCCAGCACGGACCGCAACGCCCGCTCGCGCCACGGCCGCCGATAGTTCGTCTCGATATAGGCCCGGGCGTGATCGACCAGGTGCATATAGTTCACGCCCGACGGGCAGGTGGTCATGCAGGACAGGCACGACAGGCAGCGGTCGATGTGCTTGACCACCTCGGCGGTGGGCTCAGCCTCGGTCTCCAGCATGTCCTTCATCAGATAGATACGGCCGCGCGGACTATCGAGCTCATCGCCCAGCAGCAGATAGGTCGGACAGGTCGCCAGGCAGAAGCCGCAGTGCACGCACTTGCGGATCACCGCTTCGGAGCTGGCCATGGCGGGCTGGTCGAGCTGGGCGTCGGTGAATCTAGTCTGCATCGGGCGCGTCCAGAAAGCGGCCGGTCTCAAACACGCCTGCAGGATCAAACGCTCTGCGGAGGCGCGCTTCCAGGGCCATGACCGCGGGGGCCTGAGGCTGCAGGGCGGGTGTTGAGCGGCGCAGGGCCTCGGGCGCGCGCACCAGGGCGGCATGACCGCCCGCCGCCTGCGCCAGATTCCTGACCACCGAAGGCTCGCCGTCGAAGGCCAGCCAGATCAGCCCGCCGGCCCAGTCCATCAGCCAGCGGCTGCGCTCGGCGGGGAGGGCGGCGAGGATGGCCCCGGCGCGGCTCGGCGCAGCGTTGATCCGCCACAGCACGGGCGCATCGGCCAGGGGCGCGATGGTTCGCAAGTCGCTCCACAGGGCGTCGGCGTCGTGCGGCGCCAGGGCTTGGACCGAGCCTTCATCCGCCAACAGAGCTTCCAGCATGCCCCGCCGCGCCGCCACCGACGGGCCGAAGCCCTCCAGCCTCAATAGCGTCAGTGCGCCTCGTTTGGAGGCTTCCGCCGGAATGTGCGCCGCTGCCGCGACTTCGGCTTGGGAGCCCATGGCGCGGGCCATGACCGCGATGGCCTTGTCTACCTCCAGGCCGCTGAGGGCCAAGGTGGCTTGTTCGCGCGGCCGGGGCAGCACCTTCAGCGTGACTTCGGTCAGGGCGACCAGACGCCCCCAACTGCCGCAGATGATCTTGGGCAGGTCATAGCCGGTGACGTTCTTGACCACCTTGGCGCCGCCCACAAACGCCTCGCCGCGCCCGGATACGCCCTTGAAGCCCAGCAGATGATCGCGCACCGAGCCGCGCGACAGTCGCCGCGAACCGGCCACGCCCGCGCTGATGACCCCGCCAATGGTCGCGGCGGCGTTCGCCCCGCCCAGGATCGGACCATGGTCGAAAGGCTCGAAGGCCAGCATCTGGTTGTGTTCAGCCACTAAGGCCTGAATGTCCGCCAGCCGCGCCCCGGCGCCCACGGTCAGCACCAGTTCGGCGGGGTCGTAGTCGATCATCGCGTTAAAGGCGCTCATGTCGAGCACAGTCGCGTCGCGCGGCGCCCCGATGGCGGCCTTGCTGCCGCCGCCGCGGATGTCCAGCGTGGCGCCGCTGTGCGCGGCGTCGGCGATGGCGTCTCGCGCCTCGTCACTGGTGGTGGGAGATAGCAAACCGTGCACGCGTCAGAACCGCGGCAGGTCAGGGAAGGGCATGCGGCCGGCGTGCACGTGCATCCGGCCCAGCTCGGCGCAGCGATGCAGCACGGGAAACACCTTGCCCGGATTAAGCAGCAGCTGCGGATCAAAAGCGCACTTGACCCTTTGCTGATGCGCCAGGTCGGTCTCGGTGAACATCACCGGCATCAGGTCGCGCTTTTCCACACCCACGCCGTGTTCGCCCGTGAGCACCCCGCCGACCTCCACGCACAGACGCAGAATGTCCGAGCCGAAATCCTCGGCCCGCTCCAACTGGCCCGGCTGGTTGACGTCATAAAGGATCAGCGGGTGCAGATTGCCGTCGCCGGCGTGAAACACATTAGCCACCTCCAGCCCGTGCCGGACCGACAGGGCCTTCATGCGCTGGAGCACCTCGGGCAATCGGCGGCGGGGAATGGTGCCGTCCATGCAGTAGAAATCCGGCGCCAGTCTGCCCATGGCGGGAAAGGCGGCCTTGCGTCCCGCCCAGAAGGCCAGGCGTTCGGTTTCATTGGTTGAGACCCGGCAGGACACCGCGCCATTGGCCCGCGCGATCTGCTCCACCTCGTCCACCAGGTGGTCGCACTCCGCTTCCGGGCCGTCCAATTCCACGATCAGCAGGGCCTCTACATCTAGCGGATAGCCCACATTGACGAAGGCCTCCGCCGCGTGGATGGCGGGCCGGTCCATCATCTCCATGCCGGCCGGAATGATCCCCGCGCCGATCACGTCGGCCACGCATTGGGCGGCGCTTTCCACCGTGGGAAAGCCGAGTAAGGCGGCCTTGGCGCTCTGCGGCTTGGGCAAGATGCGCACGGTTACCTCGGTCACCACGCCCAGCAGACCCTCCGAACCCACCACTAGCCCCAGCAGATCCAGGCCGGCGGGATCAAGCGAGCGGCCGCCCAGGCGCACCACTTCGCCGTCCATCAGCACCATCTCCACGCCCAGCACATTGTTGGTGGTCAGGCCGTATTTCAGGCAGTGAACCCCGCCGGAATTCTCCGCCACATTGCCGCCGATGGAACAGGCGATTTGGCTGGACGGGTCCGGTGCGTAATAGAACCCCGCCGCCTCCACAGCCCGGGTGACAGCCAGATTGGCCACCCCCGGCTGGACCACGGCGATGCGGTCCACATAATCGATCTCAAGAATCCGATTGAAGCGCGACATCCCCAGCAGCACCGCGTCTTCCAGCGGCAGGGCGCCGCCGGACAGCGAGGTGCCTGACCCGCGCGGCACCACCTTGACCCCTTGGCTGTGGCACCAGCGCAGGATGGCGGAAACCTGGGCCGTGGTCTGGGGCAGGACCGCGACCATGGGCCGCTGGCGATAGGCGGTCAGGGCGTCGGACTCATAGACGCGCAGGGCGTCGCCGTCCTCGATCACACCCTCGCCGGGCACGATCTGGCGCAGGGCGGCGATCACCTCGCGGCGGCGGGCTAGCACCGCCTGGTCCGGCGCCGGCATCTTGAGCGACATCGGTTGTCTCCTTGACGCCAGGATAGAGGGCGCGGCCCGCAAGCGGTAGACGCTGCATCGACGCCGATTTCAACTGCTGTATAGTGATGTCCAAGGGGCTGCGGCCCTCAGAAACGGCAATAGGGCGGGCGTGATGCACTTCACAAATCAAATGGCTGTCGGCGCGGCGATGGGTTTACTGGCCTTGGCGGCGCCGTGGACGGTCCAGGCGCAGGGCGCGCCCGACGTGTCCAAGATGAAGCCCTTCATCGTGCAGGAGAACATCACCCAGCGCATCTCCGAGCACGTGTGGGAAATCCCCGACATGAGCCTGCCGGGCACGCCCAACGTCATGATCGTAGTGGGGACTAAGGCCACCTTGATCCTCGACACTGGCATGGGTCCCCGCAGCGGAACCGCTATTAGTCACGAGCTGGCCAAGCTGACCAAAAACACCAAGTTCTATCTGGTCACCACCGACTTCCGTCCTGAGCATATCTCCGGCCACATGGCCTTTCCGCCCGGCACGGTGTGGGTCGTGCCCACCGCGCAGAAGGAAGACATCGCCAAAGGCACCTGGAAGTACATCAACAACTTCCGCGCCCGTAACGCCGACCTGGCCTACGCCCTGGCCGATGTGGTGATCCGCGAGCCGGACGTGACCTTCGAGCGTGAGACGCGGATCGATCTGGGCGGCGGGGTTTTGGTGCGGGTCATGAATTTCGGCCCCGCGCTGTTTCCGGGCGACGTGGCTGTGTACGTCGAGCCGGACCGCGTGCTGCAAGGCGGCAATTTCATCGCCAGCCAGTCCTATCCGCCGATCCCCGACAAGAACCCGGCCCTGGCCAATTATTTCGACGCCCTGGACAAGCTAGAAGCTCTGCATCCCTTGATCGTCATGCCCCACCACGGCCCCATGCGCGACGCTAAGGTGATCAGTGGTGAGCGCGACGTGCTGCGCGATCTGGAGCGGCGCTCCTTCGAGCTGCGCGCCCAAGGCAAGCCGGTGGAAGAGGCGCAAAAGACCCTGGTGGCCGAATTCGCCAAAAAGTATCCGGAGTGGGGCGCGGGGCCGGACAACATCCCGCCGGCGGTGAAGGCGTTCTACGGCGAGGTCCCAGCGCAGGCGGCGGCGGGGCAGCCTTAGGGGGTCGTCAGTCCCGGCGGGTGACGGGCGGGAATAGATAGTTGTCTTTGTGTAAGGGTATGTTGCCAACGTCCAAGGCGGTCTTGCCAGGAGTGAGGCCCGGTGCAGACCATTGCCCACCCCGTGGAATCGCAAGCATATCACAACTTATTACTATAATTCCGTCACTTTGCCAAATATAATCTAAACATCCACGAAAATTGTTTTCGTCAAATATCTTAGTCTGATACCAAAAACAATCGTAATTGATTTCTTCAAAAATCGATAATAGTTGTTCGTGTGTGCTCTCATTTGCTTCGACGAATATGGCTGGCCTGTCGCGTAAAATTGTTTTTTTTTTGCCCCCATCAAAACCTTGCAATCCTCCCCCTCAGCATCAATTTTTATAAAATCTACCTTTGGAAAATTAAATTCATCGATTGTCGATATTTTGCATGGTTCAACAACAGAATTGTAATCATAAAGTTGATTTATTGAAGCAGATCCATAATTAAAATCAGCCGACGGATAAACATTACACATCATGATTTGGCCTATATAATCACTTATAGCCATTCGTTCTACATGTACATTTATGCAATCATTGAGCGCAACGTTGGCGCAGAGAACTTGATTTATTAACCGTTGGGGCTCAAAGGCATGGACCGTTCCTTCTGTTCCCACCATCTTGGAAATGGGGATGGTATGGCTGCCGATGTTGGAGCCCACTTCAACGGCCACATCGCCAGGGCGTAATAGCTTGTCGAACAGCCGCACTTCTGCCTCGCCCCACTCTCCATAGGTGATGAGGCTCCGACCAATATACTTATCGCGCGGGTTTACGAGAAAACGACCGTGGCGCGCTTCAACTATTTGATAATATTGCGAAATATGGTTTCCAATCTCAGCGCAAGTTGGGGATGTGCTGGCGCCCAAATGAGCGCGAAACTAACATTTCCATCTGCTCTCATGGCGCAGTTAATTTTGCAAGCGTGGGTTCTGTTGTTATTGGAACTCGCGCCAATCCGGTCGAAATAAGCCGACTTGGGGCATTAGTCCGGATAACATCTCACCGGCGGTGAAGGCGTTCTACGGCGAGGTCCCAGCGCAGGCGGCGGCGGGCCAGCCTTAGACGTCACCTAAGGCGCAGTCCCCAAGCCATGCGGCTGGCGGACCGGTCGATGCTGTCGGTTTCCAGTCCGAGCGTTTCGCCCACGTCTAGCGTCAGCGAGGTGGCTGCGGGGTAGTAGACCACCGCCTCTTGGCTTTTTAGGCGCACGGTCAATTTGGACGGCGTAGGGCCGCCGAACAGAAATGTGGTCAGTATGTCCAGCTCGACCCGCCGGGTCGCCTGAAACTCCAGCCGAGTCGGGCCTATGGCCCAATAGGCCGCGCCAGGTCGCGGGTCGCCGAACAGGGTTTGAAACAGTCCCGGAGAGGTCACAACTTCGCCTGCGCCCTTGGCGCCGACTAAGCGCAGGCCTATGGCCTGCCAATCAAAATCGGCCGGCTCGAAGGCAATATCGGCATTCGCTTCAGCGGTCCGATCCGGCCCGGTCAAAAGCGGCCTTCCCACGTCCATCAGCACGTCGCCATAGACGTTGCTATAACGCCAGCACGGCTCGTAACGAACATCGCCCGTCATATGCAGGGCTTGGATGCGGGCCCCGTCGCTGGTCAGAACAACCTTGCCCGACGTGTAATCGATCGTTTCGCGGATGCCCCACTTGGAGACAAAGTTGTAGACCTTATCGACCTGAACGACGTTCCCCAGGCCGGCGTATAGGTTCACGAAGGTGGTATCTAGCC
>CAYVHP010000101.1:0-7029 GCA_964451265.1 uncultured Caulobacteraceae bacterium
ATGCCATCGTCATGATCGAACATATCGAACGGCGCTTGGCCGAGGCGGCCGATAAAGGACGAGCGACCATTGAGCGGGCCGTATCGGAATTCATGCGGCCTTTGCTGGGGTCTTCGGCCGCCACCATTGTGATTTTCCTGCCTCTGGCCTTTCTGACCGGGGTCACCGGCGCCTTTTTCAAGGCCCTGTCCGTGACCATGGCCGTGTCCTTGACCCTGTCGTTCCTGGTCGCCTGGCTGCTCGTGCCCGTGCTGGTGGAAAGCCTGATCAAGAGCCGCCGCCAAGTGGCCCATGTGGATCCTAAGGGCCGCCTGATGAGCGCGTACCGCCGCACGCTGGAGGCCTTTGTCGGCCGTCCGCTCGCGGTGGCCGGGGGCGTGGCCGCCGCCGCGGCGATCGGGGTGCTGGCCTTCATGAACGTGGGCGCCGGCTTTATTCCCAAGATCGACGAAGGCGGCTTCATCCTGGACTACATCGCCCCGCCTGGCATGTCCCTGAGCGAGACCGACCGGCTGATGCGCAAGATCGAGGCGGTGCTGACGGCTACCCCCGATGTCGACACCTATTCGCGCCGCACCGGCCTGCAACTGGGCGGCGGTCTGACCGAGCCCAACACCGGCGACTTCTTCGTGCGCCTGAAAAGCCGCGGGCGACGTCCTATCGAGACGGTGATGAACGAGGTGCGCGAAAAGGTGCAGGAAAGCGTGCCGGGCGTGGACATCGAGACCGCCCAGTTGATGGAGGACCTGATCGGCGACCTGACCGCCGTGCCCCAACCGATCGAGGTGAAGCTCTACAGCGACGACGCGGCTTTGCTGCAACAAACCGGACCCAAGATCGCCGATCTGATCGGGCAGGTGCGCGGCGTGACCGAGGTGCTGAGCGGTGTGGTCATCGCCGGCGACGGGCTGGACATTCAGATCGACCCGGTGCGCGCGGAATTGGAAGGGATCGACGCGGGAGAGGCGAGCAAGCAGCTGGAGGGCCTGCTGTCTGGCCAAGTCGCCACCCAGATTCAGTTCGGCGCCAATCTGTCCGATGTGCGGGTGTGGATTCCGCCGCAAGATCGGACCCGGTCGCAACAGATCGACGCCCTGCTGCTCAAATCTCCCGCCGACGGACATATGTTCCCGGTGTCACGCATCGCCACGGTCAAGCCCGTCACCGGACAGGCCGAGATCACGCGGGAGAACCTTCGCCGGATGGATGCGGTAACCGCCCGCGTGGTGGGCCGCGACACCGGATCGGCGGCGGCGGAAGTCCGGCGGGCAGTGGCCAAGCCCGGCGTGCTGCCCACAGGCGTGACCTTTCAAATGGGCGGGCTTTACGCCGAGCAGCAGTCCGCCTTCCGGGGCATGGCCGTGGTGTTCGCGGCGGCGGTCGCGGCGGTGTTCGTGCTGTTGCTGTTCCTCTACGAGAATTTCACGACCGCCCTCTGCATCCTGATCATGCCCCTGGCGGCGGCCTCAGTTGTCGCGGCGGGTCTTTGGCTGACCGGCGTGGAGTTGGACATCATGGCCCTGATGGGGGCGACCATGATCCTGGGCATCACCACGGAGGTGGCGATCTTCTACTTCACCGAATACGAGACCCTGGTCGGCGAGGGCCTGGCGCCCGACGCGGCGCTTGTCCAAGCGGGAGTCAACCGGCTGCGGCCCATCGCCATGACCACTCTGGCGGCGATCCTGGCCCTGGCGCCCTTGGCCCTGGCCTTGGGCGGACGATCCTCCATGGAGCGCCCCCTGGCCATCGCCATCATCACCGGGCTGATCGCTCAAGGCCCCCTGGTGCTGTTGGCGATGCCGGCCTTGTTCAGGCTGATGGGCGGCCTATCGCGGACCGAGGAGGCGTCGCCCCCGATCATTTGACATGTGCTGCACATGTTTCTATGTTTTGCGCATGGGCGCCATGATTCAAATCCGCAACGTCCCAGAGACATTGCATCGCGAGCTCAAGTCCCGCGCAGCCTTGGCCGGGATGTCGCTCTCTGACTTTCTGCTTGGAGAGATTCGCCAGGTGGCGGAGCGGCCCACGATGGACGAATTACGCGCTCGCCTGCGCAGCCGTTCGCCGGCGACCCTTTCCGCGCCGCCGGTCGATGTGATTCGCGCAGAGCGTGATCGCTTGTGATCGTTGTCGACGCCTCGGCTTTGGTCGAGGTTCTGCTGCGCACATCGGGCGCGCAAGCCGTGGAAGACCGACTATTTGCCCGCCAGCAAACACTGCACGCGCCGCACCTAATCGATTTGGAAGTGGCGCAGGTGGTCAGGCGCTATGTCGCGAAGGGTGAAATCGACGGCGAGCGGGGCCGCCTAGCCCTCGCCGATCTGGCGGACCTGTCCCTAAGGCGATATCCGCACGATATGCTCTTGGCGCGTATTTGGGATTTGCGGGCGAATCTGACCGCCTATGACGCCGCCTATGTCGCCCTGGCCGAAGCGCTCGATGCGCCACTTTTGACCCGCGACCAGCGTTTGGCCGTGGCCGCCGGTCACTACGCGCAGGTCGTGTTGGTATAAGGCGTCCTGCGCGTTGGCCCCCCGCAAAAAACGATTTCGTATTGTTCTGTTTTGTGCGGGCCGGGGAGACCTACACTGTGAAGTCTTGACAGAACTAGACATCCACGCTCTCAGTCTATGGTATCAAACTGTTGGCTGACAAACAGCTGTGGTCTAGGCGCGGTCTGGGCCGGAGAATCGAGCCCAGAGGCAATGCCTCAAGGGCAAAATAGAGCGCAAGGGAGGGCTACGTGAAGAACAAATTGCACCTGTTGGCTGGGGCGGCGTTGGCGAGCTTGGCGTTTGCGCCGGCGATGAACGCATACGCACAAACGAAAGCGGCGTCCGACAACGGCATCGCCGAAGTGATTGTGACGGCCAGCAAGACCGGCGCCAGCAACCTGCAGAAGACCCCGATCTCAGTGGACGTCTTGGGCAGCGACGCCTTGGTCAAGGACCACGTTCAAAACATCAAGGACCTGCCGGCGTTGGTCCCAACCCTGCAACTCAACATCACCGGCCTGGGCGAAAACCTCACCCTGCGCGGGGTCGGCGGCAATCAGGGCAACGAAACGGAAGTTTCGGTCTATGTCGACGGTATCTTCGTCAATCGCACGTCGATCATTCTGGAAACCAACTTCAACGATATCGACCGAGTCGAGGTCGTTGAGGGTCCCCAAGGCACCCTGGTCGGACGCAATTCGACAGGCGGCGCGATCAACTTCATTTCCAAGGCGCCCACCAAGACCTTCTCGTTCGAAAACACGCTGAACGTCGGCAGCTTCAGTCTGATCGACGAGGCGGCTACGATCAGCGGCCCCATCGCCGACAATGTGCAGGCCAGCCTGTCGTTCAGCCGCTTTAAGCACAACGGTTATGTTCACAACGTCTACCCCGGCTATCCGGATGCCCAAGCGGCGGACCGAACCGGTGTTCGCGGCCAACTGAAGTGGGAGCCGACTTCCAATATCGACGACACGCTGCGCGCCGACTACCTCTACACCCACGAAGACTTCCTCACGAGCGGGACCTTCCTGCTGTTGCCTGGGGCAGTGGGGACGAAGATTACGGCGCTGGCAGCCTCGACCTTTGGCAATTACCATCAGGTCGATCTGGACGTCACGCCCGTGGCCACCGAGCTGTCCTACGGCCTCAGCAATGAGCTGAATTGGAGGTTCAACGACCACTGGTCGCTCAAATCGCTGACCGGCTATCGCTCGGACAAAAGCATCGGCGTGCAGGACGGCGACCTCACGGGGATTGCCCCGAATTACAACATCAGCACCGTGGGTGAGTACACGCTCAGCCAGGAGTTTAATCTGCTCCATAACTACGGCGCATTTTCAGGCGTGGTCGGCCTCTATTATTACTATGAATATTCTCACTTTAATTATTACGGGTACAGTCCTCCGTCGTTAAACCTACAGGACACGTTGCAGCCGACAGTCTCGCGCGCCGCGTTCCTTCAAGAGACCTATCATATCACGCCGACCTTGAGCCTAACGGCGGGTGTGCGCTACACCCAGGACGTGAAGACATTCAACGATTTAAACACCTGCGTCGTTGTCAAACCCGGCGATCCCACCAATGGCCAGACCTGTGCGAACTTCGTCGCGGGCCCCTACACCGGTTCGTACCCGTTCGTCGCCGACCTGAGCAAGACCGCCTCCGCCACCACCCCAAAAATCGCAGTGGAATGGCAGGCGACGCCGGACGCCATGCTCTATGCCTCGGCGACCAACGGCTTCAAGGCGGGCGGGTATAACCAGGGCGCTCGGTTTGTGCTTGGAGCGGATTTCAGCCCGGAAAACATCTGGGCTTACGAAGTAGGAGCCAAGACCGATTGGTTCGACCACCGACTGCGGGCCAATATTTCCTACTATCACTACGATTGGAAAAATCTGCAGTTCAACTCCAACATCGCGCCGGGATTCTCCTCGGTCCTGAACGCGGCGGTGGCGAAGCTGGACGGGGTTGAAATGCAGTTCACGGCCAAGCCCACGGACGGCCTGACCCTAACGGCCAACGCCAACTTCCTGGCCGGCAAGTACGTCAGTTTCCCCGGCGGCACCATCGCCGGCGGGCTGGCGCCCATTGTCACCGCCGCCAACGACCCCCTCTATAATACGACCACCAAAAACTATAACGATTCCGGCAAACAAATGATCTGGGCGCCGCCCATGACCATTAATTTGTCCGCCGAAAAGGATTTCGATCTCAGTAATGGGGCGAACCTGTATCTGCGGGGTGAATATCAGTACACCTCCAAGACCCAGATGGACCCAACCAATCTGCCGCTCACTCAGCGACCCGCCTTCGACCTCATCAATGCCTCTGCGGGTTACAGCCCGGCCGGCTCGCACTGGACCGTGGCCTTGTGGGGCAAGAACCTGACCAACAAGCAGTATCTCATCGGCGCTAATCTCGGCGGCTCCCTCCTGGGTTCAGCCGGGGACCCGAGGACCTACGGCATCCGCATCAACTACAAGTACTAGCCATGGCGGCGACCGGACCGGCGATGCCGGTCCGGTCGGGACGCCGGATCAGCGCCGCTGGGCCACGAGGGTCGCGGTCCCGTTGAGGCATGCCTCAACGGGACGTTTTCGTCGTCAGGCCGGCGACGTGCATCCGCGATCGCGCTCACTTCGGATCATCGCCGGGCTTTCTTGCCCGGGGTTCCTGGTTGATCTTATTTAGGAACCTGCGCGAGTGGCGGAGAGGGTGGGATTCGAACCCCCGCGCGGCTTTGCCGCGCTCTTTAATCCTGGGGTCTGTGGGTTCGACTGCCAGCGGTCGACCTGTTGGCGGAGAGGGTGGGATTCGAACCCCCGCGCGGCTTTGCCGCGCTCTTTAATCCTGGAGTCTGTGGGTTCGACTGCCGGCGGTCGACCTGTTGGCGGAGAGGGTGGGATTCGAACCCACGGTGCCCTTGCAGGCACGCCGCATTTCGAGTGCGGTGCTTTCGACCACTCAGCCACCTCTCCTGAAAGTCGCCGGTCGAGCGCGGGCGCGGAAGCTAGCCGCGCGCGTGGGCCAAGGCAAGCCGGGAAGGCAGACTCGTATACGATAAATCCAACGCAGCGTATTATTGGAGGAACCCATTTCAAAGTTCCGCGTTTGCTAGTCGCTGCATAAAGACCCGCAAGGGTTTGAGGGCAGGGTTGAGTCGCCGTTAGCCTGAATATTGCCATCTTAATGCACTGCACATTTGCCTATACGTCCGGTTTTGAGCGCACCTCCCCAATTGTTGCTCCTGACTTGGTCTATATCGGCAAACATGCAGACATTATCCTGACGATACAGGCGTCTATACGCGGCCCTCGACCCGAAGAGATTCGCGCTTACTCCCAATGAACTTTGGCGAGAAGCACAGCAAACGAGGGTGTTAAAGATGAAATCCATGCTTCTCGCGGGGGCGGCCCTTGCGGCTGTGTTCGCCGCAACGGGGGCCCAGGCCGCCACAGACGGTTGGTACGGCGCCGGCGACATCGGCTACAATTGGCCCAACGCCATCAGCACCACATCGGGATCGGCCGCGTCCGGCTATACCGGTGAAAAGTGGTCGCTGACCGGCAACGGCATGGGCGATGTCCGCGTCGGCTACAAGTTCAACAGCAATTGGCGGGTTGAGGGTGAAGTCGCCTATCGCGGCAATCCCATCCATTCGCTCTCCATCAGCCCATCCCCCGGTGCGACCAAGGTCGGCGGCAACGTCGGCGTCACCACCGGCATGCTCAACGTGCTGTACGACTTCAATCGCTTCGATTTCCCGATGACCGGCGGCGTCACGCCATTCCTCGGCGTCGGCATCGGGGCCGCGTCGATCAATGTGAAGAGCTATGCGACGGCGTCGACGGTCCCCACGACCGTCCTGACCTCGAGCAACAGCCGCTCGGTGGGCGCTGCTCAGGTCTTGGCGGGCCTGACCTTCAACATCTCGCCGCAGAACGATATCGATCTGACCTATCGCTATCTGGACACGATCAATTCGGTGGGCTGGAACGCCACGGTGACCCAGGGCGCCACGGTGACCCCGATTGCGCTGCATCGCGGCGTCTACCAAGATTCCTCAATCACCATCGGCTGGCGTTATTCGTTTGCGGCTCCGCCGCCGCCTCCGCCTCCGCCCCCGCCGCCGCCTCCCCCGCCGCCGCCTCCTCCTCCTCCGCCCCCGCCTCCGCCGCCTCCCCCGCCGCCTCCGCCGGCGCCTCAGGCTCGCGAATTCATCGTCTACTTCCCCTTCGATCAGTACGTGCTGACGCCGGAAGCCCAGACGGTGGTCCAAGCGGCGGCGAGCTACGCCATGACCGGTCATGCGACCAAGGTGGCGATTGTCGGCTACACCGACACCTCCGGCTCGGTGAAGTACAACATTCGCCTGTCGGAACGCCGCGCCAAGGCCGTGGCTGACGCCATCTCGGGCCTGGGCGTTGCTCCGGCCATGATCTCCGTCGATTGGAAGGGCAAGTCAGACCTCGCCGTTCCGACCCCCGACGGCGTCAAAGAACCCCTGAACCGTCGCGCGACGATC
>CAYVHP010000102.1:0-46052 GCA_964451265.1 uncultured Caulobacteraceae bacterium
CCTGAGGCGATCAAGGCTTTGTTGGCGGCCCACGCCAACCCCAACGCGGCCCTGCCCGACAGGTCCACCGTGCTGGCTTGGGCGGTCAATCATCAGGACGAAGAGACCGTACGCCTTCTGCTCAAGGCCGGCGCCAAGCCCAATGTGATGGACATCGACGGCGCCTCGCCCTTCATGCTGGCGTGCGAACTGGGCGATCCGGCCATTGTCTCTGATCTGATCAAGGCCGGCGCCGACGCCAAGGCGGTTCGCCCGGACGGCGTCTCGGCCCTGTCCCTGTGTGCCGGAACCTCCACGCCCCAGGCGCTGGAAGCCCTGATCGCCAGGGGCGCCGATGTAAACGGCGCCAATCCCGAGGGCCAGACCCCGCTGATGTGGGCCGCCGCCAAGGGCAAGACCGACAACATGACCGTGCTGATCAAGCACGGCGCCCGGGTCAACGCCGCCACCCAAAAGGGCTTCACCGCCTTGCACTTCGCCCTGCAAAGCAAGGTCGCCGAGGCTCCGACCCTGCTCGTCGCCGCCGGCGCCGATATCAACGCCGTGCTGCCCGACGGGACGGATATGCTGCAAGTGGCGATCACCCAGAAGAACATCCCATTTGCGATGCAACTGGTCGCGGCCAGGCCCGACGTCAATCGCTGGAGCGCCAAGGGCCTGCAACTGATCCACATCGCCGCCTCCAGCGGCAGCGCCGAACTGGTCAAGCTGGTGATCGCCAGGGGCGGCGATCCGAACGCGCTATCCAACCCGCCGCCGCCGCCCAAGCCGCCGGCCCCGCCGGAACCCAAACCTGGGGAACCCCCGCTCCAGGGCTTCGCCGCCTATCTGGCGCTGATGGCCAAGGCCTATGACGTGCCCTCCCCCCTGTCGCCGACGCCGCCCCTGCAACTGGCGGCGCGGGCGGGCTCGCTGCCGGCCATGAAGGCGCTGATCGCCGCCGGGGCCGACCCGAAAATCAAAGCTCAGGACGGAAGCACCTTAGCCATCGCCGCTGCGGGCGGAGGGAATTTGGACGCCGTGAAATACGCGGTGGACCTGGACCCTGATGTGAACGTCCTGACCCACGACGGGCGCAGCATCTTGCACGTGGTGGTCGCCAACCGGTACGGCGCGGACAATCCGGCGATCCTGCAATACCTCGTGGACAAAGGCGCCAAGCTGGAACTGAAAGACCATGCGGGCGTCACACCCGGAATTATGGTCAACCGCTCGCCGCCGCAGAGCCTGCGGATCGCCTACATCAAGATTCTGACCGATCACGGAATGGTCAGCGCCTTCCACTGATGGATTTGTCGCAGTGGAAAATCGAAATCATGAGATGCGCCAGACACATTTGTCAGGCAAATTGGCCCTCAATAAGGGGACGCGCTGTCCGCCCGGGCTCGGCCTGAACCGACCGGCCCAGGTTTAGTCCAAGCGCGAAGCCCATCGACAAGAGCAAGGGGAGGGAACTCCATGAACCGTCATCGACAATGGCTGCTTGGCCTTCTGGTCGCCGCGAGCCTCGCCGGCCCCGTCGCAGCCTTCGCCGCAGATGAACCCTCGGCGGTCATAAACCCCCCGCCCACCGCCAAGGACTGGGCGGACATGGCCAAGCTGCCTGACTGGAGCGGCATGTGGCTGCCCGATGTGGGCGACCAGATCAAGCAGATGACTTCAAATCCGACCCCCTGGACGGACAAGGCTGCGGCATACATCCAGCATCAGATGGACGACATGAAGGCCGGCAAGCCGGATAACTTCTTCAATGACTGCCTGCCCGAAGGCATGCCGTCGTGGATGCTGATCAGCCACAACGCCATGGAAGTGGCCTTCACCCCCGGCCGGGTCTATCTGTTCGGCGAATCAGACAGCAACCGCCTGCGCCGCATCTACACCGACGGCCGCCCGCACCCTGACGATCCGGACCCTACATTCCACGGCCATTCCATCGGCCATTGGGAAGGCGACACCCTGGTGATCGACACGATCGGCGTCGTGCCTCAAGCCTGGCTGGCGATCGGCGAGTCCGTCGGCATTCCAAACAACGGGGATATGCACATCGTCGAGCGGATGAAGCTGGCCAAACCGGACGAGCTGATCGACACCCTGACCATCACCGCCCCGCATGTGTTGACCAAGCCTTGGACAACCACCCGCCACTTCACCCGTGAACGCCGCCGCGATTTCGACATGGTGGAGGGCATCTGTCTGGAAGGCGAGTTCAACCCCGCCGTGGACAAGGATGGCAACTCCATCTTCGTCCCGCAAAAATTCACCACCGACGGCCTGCGTATGCCGATCAAGACCCCATGATGATGAGAACCTCGATGACCATCAGCTCAAAATCAACCGCCCGTCGCGCCACGCTTATCGGCGCCTGCCTCAGCCTTGCGGCCTTGGCCGGCCCCGCCCTGGCCCACCACTCCTTCGCCATGTTTGACACGGTGCATACCGGAACCCTGACCGGCACGGTCAAGGAGCTGGATTGGCGCAATCCCCACACTTTTCTGTGGGTCATGGCCGACCCCAAGCCGGGTCAACCCTCCGTCTTGTGGAGCTTTGAGACCTCCAACCCGGGCAATCTGACCCGGGCGGGCTGGACCCGGCACACCTTTAACCCGGGCGATAAGGTTCAGGTCAAATACGCCCCCCTGCGCGACGGCAGCCCCGGCGGGCAGTTGGTCAAGACCACCTCGGTGGCGACCGGCAAGTCCTACGATCTGACCCCCCTGCCCCAGCCCGGAGCGGCCCCGCTTCCGGCAAAATAAGCGGCGTTGGTTGCGCCTATAACGATACGCAAGGAAACGACCATGTCCGCCAATAGACGCGACTTTCTGACCGCGACCGCGACCGTCATGACGGCCGCCGGGGCTGCGGGCGCCGCCGGCGCGGCCACGGCGGCGGCGGATGCAGCCGGCGGCGAGGGCGGGCCCGGCGTTCCCAGCGTGGTGCAGCCCATCCGGGTTTTCAATCTGCGCGAACTGGAGGAACGGGCCAAGGCTGTGCTTCCGCTCGGCAACTGGTCCTTTATCGCGGGCGCGAGCGGCGATGAATGGACTAAGGCGGAGAACGAGGCGGCCTTCCACCGTGTCACCCTGGCGCCGCACTTCCTGGGCGGCGTGCGCGAGGTGGACACCTCGACCACCTTGCTCGGCTCCAAGCTTGCCGCGCCGATCATCGTGTGTCCCATGGGTAATCAGGGTCTAGCCCACACCACCGCCGAGGCCGGCATGGCGATAGGCACGGCCGCCGAAGGCTTGCTGATGGCCTGCTCGACCCAGTCCACCCTGCCCATGGAAGCCATCATGGCCGCCAGCACCGGCCCTAAGTGGTTCCAGCTCTATATGCCTGAAGATAGGGGCATTGCCGCTGAACTGGTGACGCGGGCCAAGGCTGCGGGATTCAAGGCTATCCTGTTCACGGTGGACACCCAGGGCGGATCGCCCAGCGAGCGCAGCTTGAAGGCCGGGTTCAAGCCCAGCAACAAGCCGCATGGCAACTTCACCAAGGCGGTCACCACCAATCGCGGGCTGAGCTGGGACGACGTGGCCTTCGTGCAGAAGACCAGCGGCCTGCCGGTGTTGGTCAAGGGTGTGCTGACCGAACGCACCGTCAAACAGGCGGTGGCGGCGGGCGTGGCCGGCATTCAGGTGTCCAACCACGGCGGCCGGGGTGTCGACGGCAGCCCGGCGACGATCACGGTCCTGCCGCGACTGGTCCAAGCCGCCGACGGCAAGCTGACCATTGTACTGGACAGCGGCGTTCGGCGGGGCAAGGACGTGCTGCGCGCCCTGGCGCTCGGCGCCCACGCGGTGGGCGTCGGCCGGCCGGTCTACTGGGGGCTGGGCCTGGGCGGCTCCGAGGGCGTCAAATCGGTTCTGGCCAAGCTCAGGTTCGAGCTGCAGGACGTCATGATGGCCATGGGCGCCGCCAAGCTGTCCGACATCGACAGCAGCTTCGTCAATCACGCTTAGGGATAGTCGCCCTTTATCGGCTCCTGATAGCGCGCTCGGGAACCAAGAGCATTGAACCACGAAGCGCACGAAGATCACGAAGACAGCTCAAATCGTCATCCCCCGGGCGTCCGAAGGACGAACCGGGGGAACCAAGCCACGGATGAACATCGCAAGCGCGCTTGGGTCCCCCGGTCCGCCTTGCAGGCGGCCGGAGGATGACGACCTTTATTTGTCTTCGTGCGCTTCGTGGTTCAATTGAATTGACTTCGCCAGACAAAAAGACGCCCGCACCGATCGGGGGATCGATGCGGGCGCAGTGGAGGGCTCGGGATTCTCAGTAGGTGTAGTTGATCCGCACGCCGAAGGTGCGCGGGTCGGAGACGTAATACTCAAGGGGGTTTCCGTTGGAGCCGGACGGCACGACCTTGTCGAGCAGGTTCTTGCCCCACACGACGAACTGCCACTTGCTGTGGGCCGGGCTGAAGCCCACCGACCCATTGAACAGGCTGTAGGCCGGACGGCTGTTGATCGGCGCATTGGACGGGTCAAAGAAGGTTCTTGCGACATACGAATACTCGCCGCGGATAAACAGGTCCGCGCCGTCCGCCAAGTTGAAGTCTTTTTGCCCGGTCATGTTCAAGCTGACCGATGGCGCGCCGGCCAACTGATTGCCGGAGGCGTTAAGCGTTTGGGTCGAGGCCGTGTACCTTGGATTTCCAGTGAAATAGCTCACCAGACCGCCCGGCAAGGCGTAGCCCGTGAACTTATCGTAGCCGGTGTTGAGCCAGGTCAGGCCGCCCGTGAACGTCCATCCCTGAGCCGGCTTGGATATGACGTTCAGTTCAAGGCCCGTCAGGTGGGCGTTGCCGGCGTTGGTGACCACGCTCTGCGCGTTGCCGACGAGCGAGGAGAACTGCAGGCCAGTCCAATTGTAGCGGAACAGCGTCGCGTTAAGCCGCAGGGTATGGTCGAATAGATCAGCCTTCACGCCGCCTTCATAATCCCAGATGGTCTCAGGATCGAAACCCGGCGGGATGGGGAACCCTGAAACCTGCGGGGAATAGGTGAAGTTGTAGCCGCCGCTCTTGGAGGCGTTGGACGCCGACACATAGAGCAAGACATCCGGCGTGGCCTGCCAATTGAGAGAGACCTTCGGCGCGAAGGAGGTGAAAGTCTTGCTCAAACTGCCAACATAGTTGAGCCCCGGACAATTCATCATGGCATTGACGCAAGCGGCCAGGGCTGGATTCGAGGCCAGGGCCTGGGCCTCCGTGTGTATGCCAGGGCCAACGGTGAAGTAATTGACCGTATTGATCAGGCCTTTTTTCTCTGTCGAGTAACGGCCGCCAACCGTGATGCTCCATTCCTTGGTAAGGTCATAGGTTTCGTTAAAGAACACGGCGTTTGATTCTGTCGGCTGTATGGTGATCTGGTAGAACTCGCCGCCGAAATTGCCGGCGCTCGGGTCGCCAAAAACGAACCAGCCCTGGCCAAGGAACGTATAGTTTTCCTTGAAGTAGAAGTAGCCGAGCACGCCATGTAACGGGCCGTAGGTGTTGATCAGGTTGAATTCCTGGGTCGTCTCGTTTTCCTGGACGTCCACAGGGAGCGCGGAGTGATTGACGGTCTGCGTATCGCCCGCGTCCACGATGCTGTGCTCGGTGCGGTAAGCGGTGAGCGACTTCAGGCTCAGATTGTCGTTGAACTTCCAAAGAAGCTCGTTGCTGACCCCGTAATCCTTTTCGCTCAGATGCGGCACATGGTTCATATCGACGTTGTGCAGATGGCCGTAGGTCGAAGCGAACAGCGGATCAGGATAGCCGGTGTACGGCGCCGCCAAGACGTTGGAGATGACCCAGTTTTCGTTGGTGTCCAGGTAGTCGGCCCGCACCGTGTCGCTGATGTCGGATGTGATGTCCCAGTGAACCTGGCCGCGCACGCCGGTGCGGTTGGCGGCGTCCGGATCGCCCACGCCGGGAAGGACGTTGTGCTGATAGCCGTTGTGCTGGACATGGCTGAACGACAGGCTGGCCTGAACATTGTCGGCCACGGGGCCGCCAAGGGAGAAGGCCTCGTCGAGCAGGGCGTAGTTGCCGAGGCTCAGAGTGTTCTGAAACTGGAAGGTCTTGGGCGCAGGACGCGAGATGAAGTTGATCGCGCCCCCGGCCGAGTTGCGGCCGAACAGGGTGCCTTGCGCACCCTCGGCCACTTCGACCCGGTCCAGGTCGTTGAAGTCGGTGTACATGATGACGAACGGACGCGACAGATAGACGCCGTCCAGATAGATGCCCACGTCGGTATCGTCGGAATTGCCGTTGTTGCCGCCAACGCCGCGCAGATAGACCTCAGGATTTTGCGCCTGGTGGGTGATCTGCAGGCTGGGAAGGGCGTTGGTCAGGTCCGTCAGGGTTCTCAGATTGCTCTTGGTCAGGTCGGCGCCGGACACCACATCAACAGAGATCGGGGTCTTCTGCAGGTTGGTGGCGCCAGTGTGCGTGGCGGTGATCACCACATCGCCGATGGACTTCCCATTGGACGACTCTTGCGCGTGAGCCGCCCAGGCCGGGGCAAGCGCCAGCACGGCCATGGCCGCGCCGGTCATCAATTGAATCTTGTGTGACATATTTTCCTCCCTCTTTTCAGTCAGTTGCTTGAAACCGCCGCCTGCTACGCAGCGGCTTGTTTCCACTTTGGACTGGGGGGCCGATTAACAATTATCGTTGGATATAAGACAGTCGGCTTACCCACCACTTTCTTCCCGAGGCGCGTTAGTGTCAAGACGGCCACAAGACAACGTTGCATCTTCGGCCGGCCGGCGGCTGGGCCTGCATGCAAAAGCCGGTGCGCTACAATTTCAGGGCGCTAGCGCGTTGGGCCAAAAGGTCCCACGATGAACACAGCTCAAGCCATCCGATCCAACGCAGATGGCGAACGAACCAGGGAGGCTTTAGCTATGAAGGCGATCAGGAAATTCGCGACATTTGCTCTGGGCGCAGGCGCCCTGTTGGCGGCCGCCATGACGCCGGTCGGTGCGCCTGCGGCCGGCAAATTGGCCAAGAGCTACTTTCTCTATGTGGGCAGCTATACCCGGGTGACGGGTAAGGGAATCTACGGATACCGCTACACGCCCGCGACGGGCGCGATGACCCCGCTGGGCCTCATCCACGAGGTGGTCAATCCGGGCTGGCTGAGCGAGACCCCGGATCATCGGTTCGTGTTTGCCTCCAGCGACGGGCCGGACAAGAAGAACTTCATCATCAGCGCCTTCGCCAGAGACCCCAAGTCGGGCGCGCTAACCCTTCTCAACACCGTTCCGTCCCAAGGCGACGGACCGGTGCAGATGGCGGTCGCCAATACCGGCAAGGTGTTGGTCGTGACCAATTTCGGCAGCGCGGGAGTGGCCCCGACCGTCGCGTCATTCCCGATCCTGGCCGATGGCACGCTGGGAGAAGCGGTCAGCGTCTTGGCCGAGGAAGGCGTGGCGGACGGTCCCGCCGTGCCGCGCGACGCCAACGGCAACAGTCCCACAGACAGCCACGATCACTGCATCATCCGCTCGCCGGACAGCCGGTTCGTTTTGGTGTGCAACCTGGGTCTGGGCAAGATCTTCATCTATCGCCTCAACGGCCAGACCGGTGTTCTGGACAGGAACGGCGAGCCCTTTGTGGTTCCCAGCCCGACCGGCGGCAAGTCTCGGCCTCACCATCTGGCCTTCAGCGCCAACGGCAAATTCGTCTATATCCTCGACGGCGATATGGCGGTGGTGACCGCCGCCTATGACGCCGCCAAGGGCAAGCTTAGGGCGATCCAGACTCAGCCCGTGGTGGCCACGCCCCCGCCCGGCGCCAATAGCTTAAGCGGCTCGGAGATCATTGCCGACCCGACAGGTCGGTCCGTCTACATCTCGGCGCGCTCCGTCGACAAAACCCTGAAGAACGTGCTGGTGGAGGGGTCCATCAATGTGTTCGCGGTCAATGCGCAAACCGGCAAGCTCAAGCCGGTGCAGCAACTGTCGTCCGGCGGCTTTGCGCCGCGCACCTTCGTGCTGGACCCGACCGGGCGCTATTTATTGATGGCCAATCAGTTATCTGGCGCGATCACGGTGTTCGCGGTGGACAAGACGACAGGGAAACTTTCGCCCACCGGCAGGACTTTGAAGGATGTGCCCGAGCCCGGCGACTTCCTGTTTGAAGCGGAAAAGTGATAAGGGCGGACACGGCTTGGTCCCACTCGCGCCGCCCGTGCTTGACAGCTCAGGCGTTCCGATTGGACAGTATGAAACCAAACAATGTCGGGGCCCAACAACAAGCCAAGCTTGCGGCGTCAGTCGTCTCGGCAACGACAATTAAGCTAGGGAGGGCGCTCATGCGCAGGTGGAATTGGGCGCTCGTCGCCGTGCTGTTGCTCGCGCCGGGCTTGTCCCATGCCCAGGACGCCAAGCCAGGAGATGCTAAGGCCGGGGCCGCCAAATACGCCCAGCTTTGCGCCTCGTGCCACGGCGCCAATGCGCGCGGCGGGGTGGGGGCCGACCTGACCCAGTCGATCTATATCCACGGCAATGGCGACGACAATGTCGTACACAGCATTCGCGACGGACAGCCGGAGGGCATGCCGTCCTTCAAGGCCACGCTGAGCGACGCGGAGATCAACGACCTCGTCGCTTTCCTCAAAGAACGACGGGCTGACCCGACCAATCCGCCGCTGGTGGCGCCCCACGCCTTCCCGGTGACCATTCCCAAGGGCGTGGTGAAAACGGATGTGGAAAACTTCCGCGTCCAGCTCGTAGCCCAGACCCTGACGCCCTATGGCTTCGCCTTCCTGCCCGACGGCCGGATTTTGATCACCGAGGTGTCCGGCCAAATTCGCGTGGTGAAGAAGGGCAAGCTCCTGCCCGATCCCATCGTCGACGCACCCACGGGAGGCATTGAAGGCAAACACGGCCAGGGCCACACACTGCTCGATGTGATCCTCGACCCGGACTACAAGACCAACGGCTGGATCTATGTGACCACCATCCGCCGCCTGAAGCCCAACGATGCGCACGGTGGAAACATCGCCCGCATCACACGGGGTCGCCTCCAGGGCAACCGCTGGGTCGACAGCAAGGTGCTGACCGAAATCCAGATTGAATCGCCCACCGCCCTGCGCATGGCGTTCGACGCCCAGCGCCACATTTACATGGGCGTCTCGTGGCCCAACTTCGAATTCCTCACGCCCGAGCAAGCGCTAAATGCGCCGCCGCAACTGCTGTCCAGTCCCATGGGCAAGATTCTGCGGTTCAATGCCGACGGCACCGTGCCGTCCGACAACCCCTTTGTCGGCAAGCCGGGCGCCTTTCCCTATGTCTACAGCTACGGCAACCGAGCACCGCTCGGCCTGGCCTTCAATCGCCAGGGTGAACTTTGGGAAACTGAGAATGGTCCGCGTGGCGGCGATGAGCTGAACCACATCAAGGCCGGTCTGAACTACGGCTGGCCGGCAGCCACCTGGGGCCTGCGCTATGACGACGTGCCCAACGCCGCCAACCCCGAACTGAAGGGCACGCAGACGCCGATCATCAACTGGTCGCCGACCCCTGCGGTTTCCGCCATCACCTTCTACTATGGCAAGCCGTTCGCCCGCTGGAACGGCGACATCATCATGGGCTCGCTCAAGCAGACCGATCTGTTCCGCATCGTTCTGGATGGCGACCGTCCGGTGCTGCAGGAAGTCATCCTGCACGCCTTGGGCCGCATACGGGCCGTGAAGGTCGGACCTGACGGGTTCATCTATGTGCTGACCGATGAGGGCAACCTGGTTCGGCTGGTCCCCACTCGGTAAGTGGGATAGTCCGAAGATCGCGCCGCGTATAAGCTCGCGACCTAAGGAAACCGGGGGGATTTCGATGACCGTCTCGCGCTCGCCGAGCGACGGCCCAAGCGTTGCCGCAAGGATGCGCGTGATCGTCGGGGTGTCCGCCGGCAATCTGATCGAGTCCTTCGACTGGTTCGTCTACGCTACCTTCGCCCTATATTTCGCCGACTCGTTTTTCCCCGACGGCGACCAGACCGCCAAGCTTCTGAACACGGCGGCGGTATTCGCCGTGGGGTTCATGGCGCGCCCGCTCGGCGCCTGGCTGATGGGCGTCTATTCGGATCGGATGGGTCGGCGAGCCGGTCTGGCCCTTTCGGTCGGCCTGATGACCATCGGCTCACTGGCCATAGCGCTCATCCCCTCGCAACGACAGATCGGCGTATGGGCCCCTGCCCTGCTGGTCATTGTGCGCATGGCTCAGGGCGTCAGCCTGGGCGGAGAATACGGCGTCAGCGCCGCCTATCTGTCGGAAATGGCCGAGCGCAAACATCGCGGCATGTGGGCCAGCTCCCTGGGCGCCACGCCCATCGTCGGGCAACTGGCGGCCCTGTGCCTGTTGCTGGTTCTGCAAGCCACCCTGGACGACAAGGCCCTGCATGACTGGGGCTGGCGCGTGCCCTTCGCCATCGGCGGCGCCATGTCTCTCGCCGTCCTGTGGCTGCGACGCGGCCTGGACGAGACGACAGCCTTCAACAAGATCGCCGACAAGCCTGGGCCCAGCCGTATCTGGGCCTTCCTCCAGCATCCGCGCGAGACGGGGGTTGTCCTGGCGATCACGGCGGGCGGGACCTTGGGCTTTTACGCCTTCACCACCTACATGCAGAAGTTCCTGGTCAATACGGGAGGCTTTTCCAAGACCATCGCCACCCAGATCATGGCCGTGGCCCTGCTGATCTCGGTCATCCAGCACCCGATCATGGGCGCCGTGTCCGACCGCATCGGGCGCAAGCCCCTGCTGGTCGCCTATTGCGGACTGACCCTGATCCTGGCCTATCCCCTGCTGACGACCTTGGGCCATACGCACAGCGTGTGGGTCGCCTTCGCTCTGGTGCTCGTCGCGGTCAGCGTCGTCAGCCTCTACACCACGGTCAGCAGCCTCTACAAAGCCGAGCTGTTCCCCACCGAAATCCGCTCCTTGGGCGTGGCCCTGCCCTATGCGGTGGCCGGATCGATGTTCGGCGGCACGGCGGAATGGGTGGCCCTGCTGTTCAAGCATCTGGGTCACGAATCCGGCTTCTTTGTCTATGTCAGCGTCACCGCCGGCCTCGCCCTGATCGTCGCCTTGCTCATGCGTGACACCGGCAAATACTCCAAGATCTTGGAAGACTGACGGCCGCGCCGGCGGACGAGGACCATGACGAACAAAGCGCCGAATTCGTCCGGCTCTGTTGTTCGCCGGTTGGCAGGGGCGACATGGGGCAGAAAGGATGCGCCGCGGACAGGTCGGTCCGCGGCGCCAGTTCGGCGCTTCCAGGGAGGATGGAAGCGGCCCGCATAGAGCGGCTGTTCGTCGTCAGCCGATCATTTGCCCGTGTAGGTGATCCGCCACAGCTTTCCCTTCTGGGATTCCGTCACGTAAAGGGAGCCGTCGGGCGCAACGGCCACGCCAACCGGGCGGTAGGCTGCGGTTACGCTGTTCCGGCTCTCAGGCGCGGCGCCGGCGAAGCCGTCAGCAAACACCTGTACGGCGCCTGGGTGGCCCTTGCTGTCGAAGGGCACAAAAACGACGTCGTATCCGTTGCGACCGCCCGGAATGGCAGGGCCTGCTCCGCCGTGGAAGGCCACGAACGCGCCGCCGAGGTATGACTTGGGGAACTGCTTGCCTGTATAAAATATCAAGTCCATGGGCACGCTGTGCCCGGCAAACGCCACCACTGGCGTGCTGAAGCCGCCGGCCGTAACCGGGGTCTTACCGTCACCGCCGTATTCCGGCGCCTTAAGCCTGATATGGCGGACGCTGTCAAAATAGGTGGTGGGCCAGCCAAGGTTGGAGCCCTCGACCAGCCGGTGCATTTCCTCGGCGATATTTTGTTCGTCTGCGGCGCTGACCAGGTCGGGCCAGGTCGCCGACGTGCCGTTGCGGTCCTGCATGGCGCCGTAAAGGTGATCCCCCTTGCGCCAATCCAGCGAAATCATGTCGCGAATGCCTGTAGCGACCTGCTTTCCGTCGTCGGGAAACTTTTGATTGGGCTTGCCGGCGTCGAACCGCCAGACGCCGCCCCTTCCCGCAAGACCTGGGCAGGGAGTCAGGCCGACAGGCTTGGCGCCTTTGGGCGTGTTCGGGTCGGTGCATATGTTGCCGGAGCTGCCGACGGCAACGTACAGCCCGCCCTTGTCATCGAAGGCGATGGGACGGTTGGTTTCGCCATCCGCCGGCATGCCGCCGACCACCAGCTGCGGCGGGGCCGAGGGGGTTAAGGCGTCGTCTGTGAATTCAAACCGGTAAACGCCGGTGACGGACGCCGCATAAAGCGCCCCGTGATAGAAGCGAAGGCCGGTGCCTCCATCGACATTGCCGAAATGTTCGGTCCGATCCGCCTTGCCGTCGGGCCCGATGTGCAGGGCTATAATGCCGGCGCTGGGCGCTCCCTTCGGCGTACGCGTGGAAATATAAACATCGCCGTTGGCCCGGACGGCGATGTGGCGGGCTCCGGTCAGGCCCTCGGCCGCCACACTAGCGTGAAAGCCCGGCGGCAACTTCAATCCGTCCGGTTCGTCGGCCCAGGCGGGCGCGGAGAGGAAACACAGGGCGAGAGCGGCGGGGATGAACGTCTTCATGTCGATTATCCTTTTTCAAATCAGTTGCGTGGAAGGCTAAGGCCTGGGGTCTGGTGTCGATTTTGGCGTTTTATGGTCTAGCGGACAGTGAAGCCGATCCAGCGACCGGCGACGATCACCGTGGCCCAGAACAGCAAGGACAGGCCCGCAGCGATTTTGGCCGCCTTGGGCGTATCCGCACCGCCGTCCCAGCTCGCCACGCGCTTGTAGGCCGTGAAGTGGAAGATCAGCATATTGATCCCCGCCGCAGCCATGGTCAGCATCTTCAGTTGGAAGGGGAAATCGACCACATATTCCGTGGCCTTGGACACGAACAGCATGCTGCCGGTGAACGCCGCCAGGGCGAAGGCGCACCAGGTGAAAGGCAGCAGGTCGTTGGAAATCTGGGTGACCGTGCGCGACCTGGAGGTCAGGTTGAGCAGGCGTAAATCCACAATGGTGATGGCGCCGACGACCGTGGTCATGCACAGCACGTGACAGGATTCAATCCAGGGAAACGCCACCGAGGACGTAGACACCCACTGGGCGAAGGGCAAATCCTGAAGCCATTGTGCGATCATTAGAAGCATAGGGGAAAGTCCCTTGGGGCCGGCCGGCGGCGCATGAGATTGGCGTCGGATCGTTGCTGAGCGGTCAGCCGTGCTCGACGTAGGCGATCCAGCGACCGCAGAAGATGATAGCGATCCAAGCGGCTAGGGTGCCGATGGCCAGAAGGCGGGCGGACCATTGATTTGACGGCGTCTCACCCCAGGCCGAGGCATTGCGGCTCACCGTCATCTGGAACGCGCCGGTCACCGCGCACACGATCAGGATCAGAGCCATCTTCAAGCGGAACACAGTGTTGATCAGCTCGCGCCGGGGCTCGGCCATGGTCAGAATCGACCGTAAGCAGCAGCACCACCAGCGCCGCCCATATCCACGGCAGATAGCGCCGGGTCGCCGCCGAGACCGGCGAGCCGCGACCGACAACCCCGAGAAGCTTCATGTCGACCGCCAGCACCGAGCCGACCACGATGGTCACCGCCATGATGTGGATCGACTGGACCATAGGAATGATCCAGGACACGCTTTGGATAATCATGCTGATCGGCGTTTGGGCCAGCCAGTCGCAAAAGCTGGAGATGGCGTGTTCCATTCTAATTCGTCTCCGACGGTTTGGCGGATGCCGTAACGCGTGTCATAAATTCCCGATCAACGAAGAAATCATAATAAATATTTAGTCTAATTCGCCCTGTTGTTTGAATTTTGTAAAAATACCGCTGTGAATTGCGAAATATCGGAGCCTATATTTCAGTAATATCATGGCCCTACATCCCTATGGCTTCAACTTATCTAAGTCCAAGCCCACGGTGGACGGTTGGGCGCCGTAAACCTTGGCGTCGCCCGTCACGACGAAAACCCAAGCGCCGCCAGGGCTGCCATCGCGCAAGGGGCGTATGCCGGCGGTGACCTTATCGCCCGGCTTGAGCGTGCCGCTGAGCACGCCGATCTTGGCCAAGGTGCTGGGCGAGGTCGCTTCGATATCCCAACGCTTCGGTGCGCCCTGTCCGTCGGCGACGCCCACCACGGACAGCCAAGAATGGGGGTTCATGTAGGTCCACGACAGGATCGTGCCCTTGATCACCGTGACCTTGGCGGAGTCGAACATGGCGAAGGAGTGATGGGCCAAGGCCGGGCCGCCGGTCAGGGCGGCGGCGAGGACAAGGGCGGCGAACAATCTCTTCACGGGGGACATCAATGGTCGGCTTTCGCTTTGGGGGCCTCGATATCCTGGGGCAGCAGGATGACCTGGAAGCCGTTCTCGTCGATCTTGACGTTCGGTACGCATGGCCGATCATCCAAGTTCAAGAAGGCGTGCGGAATGCCCTGGGTAATGGGTTTGGCTTGCGCCCCCGCACCCGCCATGCGTTTGAAATATCGTGTCACGACCCACGGCCTCTCGAGCATGACCGGATCGGTGACCGTGACCTGATCTTCCAGGATATCGGCGTCGATCAAGCGTAAGCGCTCGACCAGATGAACCTGGTTGCTGAAGGGCGCAGGCGTTTCGTCGAAGTACCCCGCGATCATGTTCACGGTATCCACGATCAGCGTGGCTCCGTCCCAGCGACCGACGGAGTGGCCTGAGTAGGTGTGATTGTCCTCGCCGTTGTCATCGATCGCCGGCGGATGGGCGCGGCCGTCGAGGAAGATGCGCCGCTCCGTGCGGCCGTATCTGTTGTACCAAATCATCAATTCCGGCGATTGCACGATGTCGAAATAGGTCGGCGAGTCGCCGATCATCCGAGGCACGCCATAGGGAAAACAGGCCGCGAAGGTGTCGCGCGATTTCCCCTGGAGGGTCTCGTCGATCAGGTCTCGATATGTCTTTTGGTATTCGGGCTTGTACGGAATGCCCTTGATGTAGGTGCCCGGCATCGGACCGAACCCCTGTTCACCCGGCGGGGGCTGCGGCGGCCAGACGGTATTGACCGGATCCCAGGTCGGACCCCTGCCCGCGCCGATGGGCTGCATGGGCATCCATTGGCCCATCATATCCGGCTGCTGGGCCAGCTTTTCCGCATAGCCGGCCACCTTCGGCGGATCATAGCTGTCGGCCCTGGCGATGATATCCGCGCTGGGCAGGCCGATCACGCCGGACTGAGCCAGGGCCGCGCCAGGAAGGCACAGACCCGATAGAATTCCGACGGCGCAAAGCCAAGATCTGGGCGACCTCATATGATCTTCCAACAGCAGAGACTGTGCATAGGGACAGAGTCCGTGACTCTAAGGCGCGAGCCTTATTTGAAAGACGGGGCGCCGGTCGCGCTGACGTTGCGATTATTGTCTTCGCAGACATACTCTTCGAGATTGAGATCAGGCCGATGGCGATAACGCTTGGTCATGCTCCACGGCTTTTCGTAGACGGTAGGGTCATCCACCGTGATCTCATCCTGCAAAATGCCCGGCTGCGGTTCGCTGAAACGCTCCGTCAGGTGCATGTTGAGCGACTCCGGAAGTCGCGTCGCGTCGATCACGATGTCGTCGCGGGTTTGGACCGTATCGACCACCAGCACGTCACCTTCCCAGTGACCGATCGAATGACCAGCGTAGGTCGGCAGCGCTTCATCCGGATCGGGATGTTTGCGCCCATCGAGCCATATCCGGCGCGATTCCGCCTGATATTCTGACGTTATGGTGACCTGGCCGGGCGTCTGCAAAACCTCCAAGCCGTAAGTTGCACCCATCATCCGGGGCATGCCTGGAGGCTTACACAGGGCTGCGTCGTCATAGGCGACCTTTCCTTGCGCGGTGTCCTCCTGGACCTGCTCGTACTTCTCCTTGTAAGGCGATTTCAGCAGCTCGCGCGGACCCTCCGGCGCCCGGGCCGGGTTGGCGCCGCCCGGCGCCTTGGGCTTGAACCCCGGCCCGAAGTCTCGGTCGAGCATGCCGCCGACCGGGCTCCAAAAGCCTGTCCAATTTGGCTTCCCATCGGGCAGTCTCGCCGGCGTCGGCGCCCCCTGGCTCTGGGGCTTGGTTGAGGGCTGCGCGCCCGCCGAACCAGCCGTCGCAATGCACAAGGTCAGAGTGACGACGCCGAACCATGCGTTGGCTTTGACCTTAGTCATGATTTTAGCCCGCCCCTCCGCCCAAGACCACGCCATTCGGCAAGGTGACGGAGATCAGGTTGCCGCCCTTCGATCCGTCCTTCATTGGGTAAATCAACAACGTTGCCTTTTGCCCGGGTAAGATCGAGTTCCTTTTCCATCCCGAGCGCGCAAGCACATTGGGACTCAGCGTTTCGACGGTCCAATTCTCTGTGCCGCCGGAAGGCGTGCTGACGATCAACTCGACCCACGAGTGTGGGTTGGTAAACTGAAAATCCTTCACCACGCCGACCAGGGTGACCGTCTTAGTTTTGTCGAACATGGCAAAAGAATGGTGGGCCAACGCAGGCGAAGCGCCCACAAACGCCAGACACGCTGCAAAGGCGAGACTGCCAATTTTCGAAACCATGTCGTTGTACCTTTCAAGTCTATCCGGGTTTGAAGCTGGCCGCGTTGACTGCGCGTGATCGCCCTGACCGGGAGAAAAGTTGTCATTCCCATCGACGCAGGCGTCGATGGAATTAAGCCGTCATCCTATTGCGTGGTATGATCCGAGTGTGTGGCTAGGATGTGGTCGTTGGTATCGGGCAGGCAGTGGGATTCGCCCACATCCTGCCCTTTCGCCAGCACATAGGTCTTTGTGTTCTTCCACTCCCCGATCCAGTTCACCGGATCGGTCATCGTCACCTCGTCGGTGAAGGACTGGCGGTCCTTCGACATACGGATGCGTTCGACGATATGCAGCTGGTCCGACGCGGGAACCCCCGGTTGGATCCAGTGATGTTTGGATTGCACATTGACCGTGTCCACCACCAAGGTGTCGCCCTCGAACCGGCCGACTGAGTCACCGCTGTAGGTGGGCTCGGCGATATCGGGATTGGCATGACCGCGTCCATCCAGATAAATCCAGCGGGGGGCATTGAAGAGGCCCTGGATGCCCACAATCACCGTCGGATATTGCATCAACTCAATCGGCCAAACCCGCGTTAGCCAGCGTGGCATTCCGGCGGGCCAACACTGGCCGGTGTCATCCTTGTAGGATTTGCCGGCGAGGCTCGCCTTGAGGTTGGCGTCGAACTCCGCCTGGGCGACGGGCGTTAGCTTGGGCACTGGCTCAAATCGAAAATCGCCCGTGGATTTGTCGCGCGTCATCAGCCAGGTGCCCGTGAGGTCAAACGGCGGCTTGGGCCGCGGCTTGTCCAGGTTCGCCTTCTCAAAGACGCCGAGCGACCAGAGATTCTCCTCCGTCTTAGGCCAGGCGTCCGACTTGCCGTCGGCCCAGGCGCCGCCCCCGATCAAAAGACTCAAAGTAAGGGCGCCAAGCACGGCCCTGACGACGGCGGGTATTGTCTTCATCTTCAGACACCGACTCTAGAGATTGCGAAGGCGCGTGGGATGGCTCGGCGAGGCGGCGCCCTTGGAACTTCGTGCTCTTCGCGTTCCCGTTGACCTTTGGCTTGGCGGGAACTTCGGGAGCGTTGGAGTCTCAAGGGCGCGCACCCTGTTAGCCTTAGAACTTCGCGCGGATGCCCACGGTGTAGGCCCGTCCGACGACGTCGTAGAGGCTGCGGTTGGCGTTGATCGCATCTCCCGGTTGGCCGGACGGCAGCTGATAATAGAACGGCGGCTGAACATCGAAGAGGTTGTCGATCTTCACGAACATTGTCGGCTTGGTCGGCACATTATCGAACCGGTAGCTGACGTTGAGGCCCGTGTACTGGACCGCCGGCGAGATCACGTGATCCGCCAGGACATACTGGGCCGTGCGATGGACGGCGCTGATCAGCTGCTCGTCAACGGCGACCGAAACGGGGCCCTTTGAATAGCCGATCATGATGGTCCCGGAGTAATTGGGGATACCGGTTTGGGTGATGGTCAGGGACTGGTTCAGGTCCATGTTGCCCAGATAGCTGATCGCCGCCTGACCCGGTGCGTTAACCTGGGCATACTGGGTCGGGATATTGAAGATCGCGCGCGCGGTGAGCTGACCGCCCATCAGGGGCCGGTGATAGTTGACGTCCACGTCCACGCCGGCGGCATAGAGTTCCGCGACGTTCAGCGGGGCGAGCTGCACGGCGGTGGCATTATTGGCCGAGGTGTGGTTGCTGAACCCGAAGGGCCTTTGGATCAGCGCGCAGGTTGGATCGGTCCCGCCGCTGTTTTCGCAGACCTGCAGAATTTGAGCTGAGGTATAGGGAGAGCCGATCGCGCCAGACGTGTGAATCTTGTAGTAGTCCACCGAGGCCGACAGGCCCGGCACGGCGGCGGGCTGGTAGACCAGGCCCACCGTGGTGGTGTCCGAAACCTCAGGCTTAAGATTACGGTTTCCCTGGGTGATCGTCAGCAAGGCCGAGATGGGCGTGCCGGAGTGTGGATCGGTGAAATTGCCCGCGTTGGCGTACTGCGGCCCCTGGAACAGCTCGATGAGGGTCGGCGCGCGGATGTCACGCGATTGACCGGCGCGGAAGCGAAGGTCGTCAACCGGCTGCCAAGTCAGCCCGAACTTCCAAGCCGACGCCCCGCCGCTGAGGCTGTAATCGGTGTAACGATAGGCGGCGTTGAAATCGAGCGACTTAGCGAACTGAACGTCCTTGAGCAGAGGCGCCAGGCCTTCCGCATAGAACTCGGTTACGTTTTGACTGCCGGCCCCGACGCCGAAATTGCCGCCGACATATTCGGAGCCCACGAACCCGCGAATGGCGGTCGGCGCGACAAAGGTCGCGGGGTTGGAGTTGCTGGTCTGATTATAGCGCTGGGTGCGATAGGCCAGGCCCACGGCGCCGGTGACAGGCCCCGCCCAGACGTTGAACAGATCGCCCCGAAGGTTCGCTTCCACCACATTCTGGTCGAAGCCGGTATTCTGGATGGCGTCCCCGTGGATGTAAGCGGACGCAGCTGCGGACGGCGCGCCCTGGCCGAACAGATTGAGCGGCACGCACCCGGGATACAGCCCCGGATTGGTCACCGCCACGTTACAAACGATCTGGCCGCCGCTGCTGACCGCGTCGACAGCCGCCCGCATCCTGACGTTATCCAGATTGTACAAGTCCAGAAACTGTTCGGAATGTGAATAGGAATAGTCGGCATCCCACTTGAAGCGATTGAAGAGGTCGCCGCTGCCGCCAAAGGTCACCATGTAGGACTTGCTATCGGTCGTGACCGAATTGGTGCCCAAATCGATGCTCATCCGGGAGAGGTTGTAACCGGCGGTGGGAATGGAGGCGGCCAGGGTAGGCGAAATCTGATTCAGGTAGGCGTTGTTCGAAAAAATCGTGAAGGCTGTGGTCGCGCTGGGCCGGGAAATCGTCCCGTCCGTGTTCTGCCGAGACCGCGATTCGCCGTAAAGCCCTTGGAAAAACACGTTGATATGGTCGGTCGCCTCATAGTCGGCGCGCCCAAACACCTGGCCCTTGCCCAATAGCGGAATGAGCGTGACCAGGTCGGGATCGTGAGAGTTGAAGTTACAGTTGACGCAGTTGGAGCCGATGATGGTTCCGTCCACGGGGGCCACAAGGGCGCCGCCCGGGCCGAAGAGGGTCCCCGCGTTGGCATTGCCGGTTTTCGGGTAGAGATAACCGCCATAGGCCAGATTCAGGTTTTGCACGCCCGTTAGGTAAGTGAAGGGATTGGACGCGAGGCCCGGCGTCGGGCTAGCCCCCAAAAGTCCCAGCTGCGCGGAATTGTCCCGACCCAGGGGACGAGATGACACCGCTCCGATCCCATCGGAATGGGTATATTCGGCGCTGCCCTCAATATGCAGGCGTCCATCCATAAAGCTGTGGCCGGCGGCCACGCCCACGCGTTCCGAACCGTTATCGTTTCGCTGAGAAATCCCCGCCTGGGCCAGGTAGGAAATTCCATTGAATTTCTTGTCCAGGACGAAATTGACCACGCCGGAGACCGCATCGGAGCCATAGGCGGCCGAAGCGCCGCCGGTCACCACATCGACGCGTTGGACCAGCATCTGGGGGATCAGGCTGGCATCCACCAAGCCGGTGTTGGCGCCGGGCACCAAACGCATCCCGTCAAAAAGCGTCAGAACGCGCTGGGGTCCGAGGTTGCGTAGGTTGAGGTTTGTCGCCGTCGATTCATTGACGGGGATGGTGTAGGCGTTTCGGCTCGGCGATGACGATCCGTTGAATTGGGGCAGGGTTTCCAGAGCATCGGCGATGCTGATCGGGGCTAATTCCTGAAGCTGCGCTGAAGTCGTCACGGTCACGGGCGTAGGCGCGGAGTTGCCGTTGGTCACCAAGCGCGAACCGGTGACGATAATCTCATTGCTCCCCGCGCTGGTGGACTGCGCCCAGCCGACGACCGGCGCCGTCAAAGCGCATGCGCCCGCCAACAATCCCAACTTCCAATTCGCTAATTGCATTGGTTTCTTCCCCTGCATCGGACCGATCAATCTCGGTGCGGCCAACTTATCAATTTACGCTATTACGCAATTAATAACTTCTTGCCGTAAATTATGCTCTTATGCAAGCGAAATGAGCGATGCAGGCTGCGGCGTGATGGGTTTGAGTGCGGTTTTTTGCTCAGGGGCGAGATACGGAGGTCTGGGAGATCGCCGAGCCGAAGCGCCTTCGCGTACGCTAACAGTCGGAAAACCAACGGTTAGTGATCGCAATGTTCAGGCGTCCTCCGGCTTGGAGAGGACTCCCTCGTTCCCGGCGCCGGAGACGGGGTCCGATCAGGCAGGCCTATTGAATTTGGTTCAATCGGCGCGCTAATCCCCCAAAGAGAATTAATAGAGGCAGCATGTCGAAGATCGTTGAGCGAACTTTGGATTTCCTGGAACTGTTTGCGGACAAGCGCCGACCGCTGTCTCTTTCGGAAATAGCAAGGTTGCTCGACCTGCCCGTTTCCAGTTGCCGCGATGTGCTGCTGGCGCTCGAAGAGCGCGGCTACATCTACGAAATCGCGGCGCGGTCAGGCTATTATCCCACCTTGAAGATGATGGATGTGGTCACCGTCATCGCCGAGTACGATCCGGTGGTTCTGCGCGCGGAATCCGTGCTCGAGAAACTGCGCGACACCGTCGACGAGTCCGTTCTGCTGTCCAAGACCGGCCGCCGGGGGGGCACTTATCTTTTCTACCTCGGCCCCTCGCACCCGCTGAGATTCACGGTCAAAGTGGGAGAAAAAGTCAGACACCTATACGCTTCATCCGCCGGCAAGGCGCTGCTGGCCAGCTTGGATAAGTCCGACCTGGACGCCTTCTTCAAATCCACGGACCTGCTGGCCCTGACGCCAAACACAATCACCACGAAAGAGGCGCTGCTGGCTGATCTTGAGGTCGGTCGTCAGCGGAAATGGTTCATCAATATGGAAGAAAGCCAGCCGGGACTGATCGCGCTGTCGTCGCCGTTCAAATCCGCAGGAGCCACCTATATCGCCACCGTCGCCGGACCCGTCGCCCGACTCCAAGATCGCATAGACTGGGCGGCCGAGCAGCTGGTCAAGGCCTGCGAAGCGCTGGAAATCCGGCCGTCATAAGGTCTGCCTTAGCCGACATGAACACACTGAAACCTAGCCCGGCGCGAACACGTCAGCCGGCGCCTTGACCATCATCTCAAGGGCCATCTGACCATAGGCCTTGCCCTGGGGATCGATCCGCAGGGACGCCATGCCGCCCCCGCCCAGCGCCTCTTCCAACAGGAAATTGAAGGCGTGTAGTCCAGGCGCCTCGAAGCGTCGCACGCGCCCGCAAACCAGATAACGAAAATGTTCGGCCATGCGTTCGGCGGTCACTTCGCGGCGGATAATCGGCTCATAGGCGGGCTCGCGTGCGATGATGGCGATATTGGCGCTGTCGCCCTTGTCGCCGGAACGCGCCAGAGCCAATCGCATGAGCGGGATTTCCACAGTCGGGCCGCCGTATGCCGCTGCCGGACTTGGCTCAATGGCCTGACTTTCGGTCCAAGGCGCCCCTGCCGGGATCGCAACGGAAAAGCGCTCTTGGCCCAGTGAGACGACAGGGTCGGCAAGCCGGGTCTTGTCGATAAACAGGGTGTACAGCCGGATCTGAGGCGTCGGCTTGGGCCGTCCGCTGTAGATGCCTGTTGTACCGGGCGCGAAAGATATCCCGACGGAGCCCAACTCGCGGGCGAACAGGTCCAGCGCCTGTCGGTCGGCGTGCACCACCACCAGCCGCAACAGCACCTCGCGCGACGCTCGCGCTCGCGAGTCCGGCCCGTATGACGCCTCCGCGCCCAGCGCTTCGATGTGGGTGGCGGTAAAGTCGGGCAGGCCCTTTTCAGCAAAGGCCAGGCGGGCGCGAGCGAGCAGGGCCTCGCCGGTGCGCTCGGCTTTGTCGGCCGCTTCAGGACCGATGATCGAAACGGTGGCGACCGCCTTGTAGCCGTCCTGATAGGTGGCTGAAACCTTATAGCGATCAGTGGGCGGGCGTCCCTTGGCGCCGACAACCCTCACCCGCTCCGGTCCGACCTGTTCCAGATGAACGTTGGAGAAGTCGGCGATGACATCGGGCAGTATGTAGGCGGCGGGATCGCCGATTTCGTACAAGATCTGTTCCGAAGCGGTTCCGGGCGTGACAAGACCGCCCGTGCCCTCCGGCTTGGTCAGGATGAAGCTTCCGTCGGCACAACACTCGGCGATCGGATAGCCGATGTTTTCCCACCCAGGCACGATCCGCCAGTCGGTGTGCAGCCCCCCGACTCCTTGGGCGCCGCACTCCAAGAGGTGCCCGACCAGGCTTCCGCAGGCCAAGCGATCATAATCCGCGGCGGACCAGTCGAACTCATGCATCAACGCCCCGAGAGCCAAGGCGCTGTCCGCGCAGCGTCCTGTGACGACGATGTCCGCGCCCTTGTCCAGCGCCGTCTTGATCGGCAAGGCGCCCAGATAGGCGTTCGCCGTCAGCATACGCGGGGGCAAGGGCGCGCCGGACACGGCCTCGCGCACGCCTTCGGCGCGAAGAGCGTCGATCAAGGGCATGACGTCATCGCCTTCGACGGCGGCGATCTTCAAGTCGAGGCCCAGTTCATCGCACGCCGCCTGCAGCGCGGCCCGGCAGGCCTGTGGATTGACGCCGCCGGCGTTGGACACGACCTTGACGCCGCGCTCGGCGATCACCGTCAGGTAGGGCTTAAGGTAGCTCACAAAGTCGGGCGGAAACCCGCCGTTCGGATCTTTCAGACGAGCCCGCGCCAGCAGCGACATGGTCACTTCGGCCAGATAGTCCATCATCAAATAGTCCACGGGGCAGGCCAAAAGCTGCGGTATCGCCCGCGGGCTGTCGCCCCACGCGCCCGAAGCGCCGCCGATGCGGACGATCTTGTCAGTCATGGCTAGTCCTTGCTTTCAGCAGCCCAAGACGGTTTGCGCTTTTCATTGAAGGCCGTGATCCCTTCGCGCGCATCCGTCGTGCGTGACACCAAGGCGATCTGCGCTTCGGCGAAGGCGAGAGCTTCAGGAAAGGCCATCATTTCCATAGCGAATAAGGCTTGCTTGCCCCGCCGCAGGGCCATGGGCGAAGCGGCTCGAAGCTTGGCGATCAGCCCTTCAACCGCCCCGTCCAGTTCGGCCATCGGCACGACCTGATTGACGATCGCCATCTCTGCGGCGCGTTGGGCTGTGATGAGTTCTCCTGTTAGACACAGCTCAGCGATGTGCCGTGCGCTCATCACGCTGCGCAGGAACACAAGAACCTGCATCGGAAAGACGCCGACCTTGACCTCGGGCAAGCCGAAGCGCGCGGTGTCCGCGGCGATCGCCAGGTCGCACAATGAAAGCAGCCCGAATCCGCCTGCGACACACGCGCCGTTCACCCGGGCGATGATCGGAACGCCGGCCATTCTGACTTTTCGGGCCAGGCGGCCGAAGTCTGTCGTGGGCTCGTCCGGCGCCGCGTTGAAGGTGTCGGTCCCTTTGCTGAGATCGGCTCCTGCGCAGAAGGCCTTTTCGCCTACCCCCGTCAACACAAGAGCCCGAATGGAGGCGTCGCCTTCAGCGCGGTCGACCGCTGTACCGATGCCGTCCAGCACGTTGGTATTGAGCGCATTTCGCCGCGCCTCCCGGTCAATCCAGATCCAGAGCGAATCGCCCTTGCGCTCCAGGCGCACGTCCGGTGGCGCGTTGTCAGACATGGCTTACGACTCCGTTTGCCGGCTGTGCAGGTTCTTGCGTATGCGCATCGCCGGCCGCGCCCAGAATCTCCTGGTTGTGCTCTCCAAGGTTTGGCGCCAGCCGCCTCACTGAGGCCGGCGAGGCGCTGAATTGCACCGGAAAACGCGGGGTCTTCAGTACGCCTTCGGTTGGGTGCTCGACATCCTCGAACATACCCACAGCTTTCAGGTGGGGATCTTCGAACAAGTCTTCGATTTGGTTCACCGCAGTGACCGGGATATCCACGCCGTGAAGAAGCTCCAGCCACTCGGCTGTTGTGTGGGCGAGCAGGCGCGCGGCCAGATAGGCCCCCGCCGCTTCCGCGTTCCGAGTTCGGGCTTCCTGCGACTCAAAGCGAGGGTCCCTGTCGATCAGGTCCGGCTCGCCAACCAGTTGGCCGAACGCACGCCAATGCTTGTCTGTGTAAACGACCAGGGCGATGTGGCCATCCTTGGTCGGATAAGGGCCGCGGGTGCTGGACAATAGTCGCTTGTAACCCATTGGCCCCAAAGGCGGGACAAAGGCGCCGCCGCCCATGTGATCGGCCAGAACGAATTGCGCCATGGTCTCGAACATCGGCACTTCGATCTGCTGGCCCTCGCCGGTGTTCAGTCGATGGAAGAGCGCTGCGGTGACCGCATTCGACACATAGAGGCCGACAACCCGATCACAAATGTTGACCGGCGCGTAGTGCGGCGACCCGTACACCGCGCCAAACAGACCGGCGATTCCAGACGCCGCCTGCATGAGATCGTCATAGACCGCTTGCCCCGCTGAAGGGCCGTCCGAGCCGTAGCCAACGGCTGAACAGTAGATAATTGAAGGATTCGCGCGTTTGACGTCCTCGTAGCTCAGTCCTAGTCTGGCCAGACCTTGAGGCCTGACGTTGGAAACCAGTACGTCGGCGTTCTGCGCCAGCCCAAGGGCATGCGCCTTGCCCTCCGGCGTTTTCAGGTCGAGCGCGACACTGCGTTTGTTGCGGTTCGCTTGGAGAAACAAAGGTCCCATTCCGGGCGTGCGCCAAGGACCGACCCAACGCATGGAATCGCCGCCGGGAGTCTCGATCTTGATAACGTCCGCACCGAGGTCGCCCAGCATCTGCGTGGCCGCCGGACCCATCACCACCGTGGTGAGGTCCAATACTCGCACGCCCCTCAGCGGCCCGGTCGCCTCCAGTTGATCGCTCGGCCAAACGCTGTCTGTCATCGTCGTCATCGCCCTGTCGCCGCCCCGCCCCATTGTGCGCTCGTACGCAATTTGTTGCGCGTTCCCGCACTGGTGGACGCCACAGCGCTATTTTGTCAAGCTATCCGTGCTGTTGGGCGCATCCTGAAGGCCTTTGCATCGCACGGATTCGCCTTTGGAGTTGACGAACCTCGCGCACCATGGCCTTGTTCCTTGTGCGTAAAATTTTGCGCTATAGCGTTTCTATGCCATTCACGGTCCTAGGACGCGCCAACAGAAAATCGCTTGGGAGGACGTGCGGAAGATGGTCTCGAACACCATCGGCAAACCTGGTCGGGGCTCGGCGGATCAGGCTGAAACCCTTGACGGCGGGGCGACCGACCTGAGGATCATACGCCGTGTGGCGTTCAGGTTCATTCCCTTTTTGATGGCCTGTTACGTCATCGCTTGGCTGAACCGAGTAAACCTGAGCTTCGCCGCCTTGCAAATGAACAAGGACCTCGGCTTGACCCAGACCGCCTATGGCCTGGGCGCCGGCCTGTTCTTCGTCACCTATTGCCTGTGCGAGATCCCATCCAACCTGCTGCTTCACAAATTCGGGGCCAGTCGATGGATAGCGCGGATCATGCTGAGCTGGGGCGTGCTGGCCGTGGCCACGGCCTTCATTCGCGGGCCCATGAGCTTCTATGTCATGCGTCTGCTGCTGGGCGCGGCGGAGGCCGGGTTCTATCCGGGCGTGCTTTACTTCTTCACCCTGTGGTTTCCAGCTGCCTACAGAGGCCGGATCATCGGCCTGTTCCTCGCATCGATCCCGATCACCGGCATCATCGGCGCGCCCCTGTCCGGCTGGCTGCTGACCCTGGACGGCCTGGGCGGCCTGCGCGGCTGGCAGTGGCTTTACATCGTCGAGGGCCTGCCGGCCATTTTGCTCGCGCCCCTGGTGGTCTTTCTGATCCAGGACACGCCCGCCAAGGCCAAGTGGCTGCCGGAGGCGGACCGGCTTCGACTTGAAAACATCCTCAGTTTGGAAAAGCGGAGCGTGGACAATAAACGCGCCTACACCGTGCTGCAGGCCTTGGCCAATCCCTGGGTTCTGTTCCTGGCGGTCACCTACTTCAGCAATGTCTGCATGATGAACGGGATCACCTTCTTCTTGCCGCAGATCGTCAAGGGGTTTGGCTATAGCAATGTGCAGACCGGATTTGTGGTCGCGATCCCCAGCGTGCTGGCCTTCATTGTCCTGATCTGGTGGGGCCGCCGGTCCGACGCGCGCAAGGAACGCTATGGACACGCCGCCATGGCCAATATGGCCGGCGCCCTTGCGCTTATGGCGGCCATGCTGCTGCACGATCCGGCCGCGCGCATTGCCGCCATATCGGTGTCCTACGCCTTCACACTCGCCTTTACCGCGCCGTTCTGGGCGATCCCCGGATCGTTCCTGACAGGCGCCTCGGCCGCCGGCGGGATCGCCGCTATCAGCGGCCTGGGCGTACTCGGCGGCGTCGTCACGCCCTGGGCCATCGGCCACATTCACGACCTCACCGGCGACTTCCGGGTCGGACTTGGTCTGGACGCTTGTCTGGGCATGGCCGTCACGGTCGCCTTCTACCTGCTCGGCCGCCGCCGCGGCGCCTCACTTTGACTCAGGACCTTTCCGTATGACCGCCAAGTCGCCTTATGTGATCCATCCCTACGAGCAGCCTTTCTACAGCCCCGCCAACCATACGGGCACGCGCAACTATCGCCTGGTGGGGCCGCCGACCAACGGCTCAAAATATCTCGAGATCGCGCTCGGCGACATTGAACGGCACGAGGGCTCGCCGGCCCACGCGCACCCTGACCTTGAGCAGGCCGTCTACATCATCGAGGGTGAGGCCACGGTCGAGATCGACGGGATTGTCGAGGAGGTCAAAACCGGCGACCTCATGTTCTTCCCGCCCCATGTTTTCCACGACATCAAGGTCAAGAGCGAGCGGATCAAGCTGCTGGTGATCTATTCACCGCCCTTCATGGAAGCGCCGGTGATCCATCGCCAGGCCGCGCAAGCGGAGGCGGACTAGGTCATGTCAGACGTTACGGGCGGCCAGAGCCCACCGACCGTGGATATCGCCAAGGTCTTGGCCATCGACATCCACACCCACGCCGAAGTCAGCTGCCACGATCACGAAGACCCGATCATGGCCAAGTTCTTCGACGCGGCCTCGACCTATTTCAAGGCCGACCGCAAGCGCCCCACCATCCCCGAAACCATCGCCTATTACCGGGCCCAGAACATCGCCTTCGTGATGTTCACCGTGGACATGGAAGCGGGCACGGGCATCAAGCGCATCTCAAATGAGGAAATCGCGACCTTCGCCCGGGACAATTCGGACATCATGATCCCCTTCGCCTCCATCGACCCCCACAAGGGCAAGTTCGGGGCGTTGGAGGCGCGGCGTCTTGTCGAGGATTTCGGCGTAAAGGGATTCAAGTTTCACCCGCCGCTGCAGAACTTCAATCCCAACGACCGCATGGCCTACCCGCTCTATGAGGTGATCAATCACTACAAGCTGCCGGCCATCTTCCATACGGGGCACTCGGGCATGGGCACCGGCATGCGCGGCGGCGGCGGGATCCGATTGAAGTATGGTCAGCCCATCCTGGTCGACGACGTGGCGGTGGATTTCCCGGACATCAAGATCATCCTGGCCCATCCGAGCTGGCCGTGGACCGACGAGTCCCTGTCCATGGCGCTGCACAAGGAAAACGTATTCATCGACCTCAGCGGCTGGTCGCCCAAGTATTTCCCACCGCAGGTCATTACCTACGCCAATGGCCAACTGCGCAAAAAAATGCTGTTCGGCTCAGACTTTCCGCTCATCAAGCCCGACAAGTGGATGGCCGCCGCGGCGGAGGCCGGTTTTCGCGAAGATGTCATGCCGGGCATCCTGAAGGACAATGCGGCGCGGGTGCTGGGATTGGCCTAGCGCCAAGTCTAGTTTTCCATCATTCAATATATTGGATATATTAACATCTGTACATTGTCATTTCACGGTAAAATTTGGCTCTAAATAGAGAATATCATCATGATAAACCAATCAAAATTAAGTTGGGGCGTCGTGACGAAGGCGCTGCACTGGACTATAGCGGCGTTGATAATTTCGATCATGTCCATTGGCATATATGCCGGGCGAATACTCACCTATGCCAATCTTTCGGTTCGTCCCTTATGGGGATGGCTGATGAACCAACATAAGGCGCTGGGTTGCATTGTGCTTGGGCTGGTTGTTGTCCGCGCTATCTGGACATTCTCGCAACCTCGGCCTGAGTTGCCCGCCGGCGCCTCGCGGCTTCATCGGCGGGTCGCGGCGACGTCAGCGGTGTCATTATACATGCTGATGGTCTGCGCCCCCATCGCCGGCATCGGAACAACCATTTACGCCCACAAGGGCTTTAAATTCTTTGGGATATTTGAGTTTTACGTCCCAATCGCCAGGAACATGGCGCTTGAGGAGACCTTCAAATTGGCGCACCAGATTTGTGCTTACACTTTGCTGGGACTTTTGCTCATACATATCTCCGCCGCCCTGATGCATCACTTTATACTTCGCGATCAGGTGCTTCGTCGGATGTGGTTCCAACAGCCCGCCGTCGACTCCGGCGCCGCGGCAGGCCCGGAAAAAGCGGGCGCAGTCCATCCGTGATGAGGCAGACCGGAAATGAATGGGGACTGGCGACTAAGCTGATCCACCCACTTTTCGGAACCGACTCTAGTTTCGGCCAATTGCGGGCCGCCTGCTAAGCGGGGCTATCTTGGCGCGCTCGGGGACGGGGCGACCATCAACAAGACAGACGCCGCCGATCCGAGCAGGCACAGGGCGATAATGGCCGCGAGCGCATTGGGCGTGTGATCGTGAAACTGCCCGGCCACCCAGGACATGACCGCCCCCAGTGCAAAACTGGCCGAGCCAAATAGGGCGGCTGTCGAGCCGGAACGCAGACCGTCGACCGCCAGCCCGCCTGCAAGCGTGTTGGCCTGAACGGGCGCGTAACTGGCGACAGCCAGGAAGAGCAGGACGATGAGCCCCAGCGGACCGCCTGCGCCGGTGGCAGCGAAGATTAGAAAGAGGACCGCCAAGATGACGGCGTTGCGAGCCGAACCCCGTAGAGCCTGTTCGACAACGCGGGTTCGCAACAGGCGGCGATTGATCAGGCTTGCCGCAACCAACCCCACCGCGTTGAACGAAAACAGAAGACTGAACGACAGGGGCGTAATCTTGTATGCGCCCATCAGCACAGCGGGGCTGTCCGCGATATAGGTGATCAGGGCGGCTCCGTTGCAGGCTGCGGCGATAAGAAAGCCGAGCAGCCGCCGATTGGTCAGCAGGGTCCAATAGGCCCGGACGGGATGCTCGGCGCGCGCCTGAGCGGCCGTGGAAGCCGAACGGGTTTCGGGCAGTTGAACCAAGCCGACAATTCCCAATGAAGCACTGAATCCGGCCATGGCGTAGAAGATCGTTCGCCAGTCGCCCGCCCGAACGAGGGCGACGCCGATCAGGGGCGCTAAAATCGGAGCGGTTCCGCCGATCAGGGCGAGGATCGAAAATATGCGCGCGGCGCCCAATGAATTGAGCCGGTCGCTCACGACGGCGCGAGCCGCCACCATGGCGGCGCAGGCTCCGAAAGCCTGCGTCAGCCTGAATAGGAGCAATAACTGAAAGTTCGTGGTCCTTGACGCCAGGAGTGCGGCGATGGTGAACACAACCAGACCGCCCAGCGCCAACGGCCTGCGCCCCCAGCGATCAGACAGCGGGCCGGCGGCGACCTGTCCGGCCGCGAGCCCCAAAAAGAAAACCGAGATGCTTTGCCCGGCTTGCCCAGCCGTGACGCCCAAATCCGCTGCGAGCGCCGGCGTGGCCGGAAGGTACATATCGATGGCAAACGGAGCCAGTGCGACTAAGCCTCCGAGTAGCCCGACATGAGTTCGAGACAGCAATGAGCGCCGACCTTTCGCCAGGGTGTCTGCGTTGGGCTATCGTCTACCGCAGACGGCCCGTGTGAGGCGACCCCGCGTTTGGTCACCCCCCTGTACGACAATCTATTTTTCGACGATACGCCCGCCCCCGGCGCCAAGCATTGCATCGACAGCATCGGTCGCCCCTTGTGCAGCCCCGTCGCCCACATGGGGCGGACCCTGATCTGGCGTTACCACTTTTCGGAACGCGCTTTAGCCGCGGCCGACGAAGGGCATCTTGGTGGCCATCACCGTCATGGTCAGGACATTGGCGTCCAGCGGCAGTCCGGCCATGTAGAGCACCGCTTCAGCCACTTGGCGGACGTCCATCACCGGCTCGGCGGCGACAGTACCGTTAGCCTGTCGCGAACCCCCGGTCATGCGGGCGGTCAGCTCGGTGGCGGCGTTGCCGATATCGATCTGTCCGCAGGCGATATCGTGCGCCCGCCCGTCCAGGGCGATGCACTTGGTCAGTCCGGTGATGGCGTGTTTGGTGGCGGTGTAGGGCGTTGAGTTGGGCCTTGGCGTATGGGCCGAGATCGAGCCGTTGTTGATAATCCGGCCGCCTTGGGGGGTCTGGGCCTTCATCATGGCGAAGGCGCCGCGCGCGCAGAGGAACGAGCCCGTCAGGTTGACGGCGACCACCGCGTTCCATTGCTCGGGGCTCAGTTCATCGATGGGCACGGGCGGCGCGGCGATCCCTGCGTTGTTGAACAGCAGGTCCAAACGTCCGAAGCGCTCGCCGATCAGGGCGAACAGGGCGTCGACCTGATCGGCCTTGCCCACATCGGTCGGGGCGACCAGGACGTCGGCCGGGGCTGCTGCGGCCATGGCGGCCGTTTCCTCTAGCGCCTCAGCCTTGCGGCCGGCCAGCGCTACGCGATAGCCGTTCCCCAGCAGGGCAAGCGCGACGGCCCGGCCGATGCCGCTGCCTGCACCGGTGACGAGAGCTATGGGCTGCATGGGACTCCTGGGGAAAGCCGATGTCTGGAGCGATGAATGAGGACCAATAAATTGCAATATGCAATCAAGCGAACAGGCTAGATTGGGTGGAGCCACAAGAAGCACGGGGGGAGCTGGGAGATGACAGACAAGACCAACCCGGCCCGGTCCAAGCTGCGCTCGAGGGCGTGGTTCGATAATCCCGACAACCTGGAAATGACGGCGATCTACCTGGAGCGCTATCTGGCCGGCGGACTGACGCTGCAGGAGCTGCGCGGCACGGATCGGCCGATCATCGGCATCGCCCAGACCGGCTCGGACCTGTCGCCCTGTAACCGCCACCACCTAGTCCTGGCCGAACGGGTGCGCGACGGCATCCGCGACGCCGGCGGCGTGGCCATCGAGTTTCCGGTCCATCCGATCCAGGAGACCAGCAAGCGGCCCACGGCGGCGCTGGACCGGAATCTCGCCTATCTGGGACTGGTCGAGCTGCTCTACGGATACCCCTTCGACGGCGTGGTCCTGACCATCGGCTGCGACAAGACCACCCCGGCCTGCTTGATGGCCGCCGCGACGGTCAACATTCCCGCCATCGCCCTGTCGGTGGGTCCCATGCTGAACGGCTGGCACAAGGGCGAGCGCATCGGCGCGGGGACGATCATTTGGAAGGCCCGCCAGATGCTGGCGGCCGGCGAGATCGACCACGAGGGCTTTATCAAGCTGGTGGCGGCGTCCGCCCCTTCCACCGGCTACTGCAACACCATGGGCACGGCCGGCACCATGAATTCCCTGGCCGAGACCTTGGGCATGCAGTTGCCGGGATCCGCCGCCATCCCGGCCCCGCACCGCGACCGCCAGGAGATGGCCTATCTGACCGGCAAACGCAGCGTTGAGTTGGTGCGCGAGGACCTCAAGCCCAGCGATATCATGACCCGCGAGGCCTTCCTGAACGCCATCGTGGTCAGTTCGGCCCTGGGCGGCTCAACCAATGCGCCGATCCATCTGCGAGCCATCGCGCGGCATATGGGCGTGCAGCTCAGTCTGGACGATTGGCAGATTCACGGCCACGACGTGCCGCTGCTGGTCAATGTGCAGCCGGCCGGCGAATATCTGGGCGAGGATTTCCATCGGGCGGGCGGTGTCCCGGCGGTGATCGGCCAATTGATCCAGCAGGGCCTGATCCACGAAGAGGCCCTCACCGTCTCGGGCCGCACCATCGGCGACAATTATCGGGGCCAGCCCATATTGGACGAGCAGGTCATCCGCCCGTTCGACCACCCCCTGATGACCCAGGCCGGCTTCATCGTCTTGCGGGGCAATCTGTTCGAGACCGCGATCATGAAAACCAGCGTCATCTCCCCGGAGTTTCGCGCCCGCTATCTGTCCAATCCCGCCGATCCGGAAGCGTTTGAGGGAACCGCGGTCGTGTTCGACGGTCCTGAGGACTATCACGCGCGGATCGACGACCCCGAGTTGGGGATCACGCCCGACTGCCTTCTGTTCATGCGCGGCGCGGGCCCCATCGGCTATCCGGGGTCGGCCGAAGTGGTCAATATGCGCCCGCCCGCCTATTTGATCCGCGAGGGCGTGGCCGCGCTGCCCTGCATCGGCGACGGCCGCCAATCGGGCACCTCCAGCTCGCCCTCGATCCTCAACGCCTCGCCCGAGGCGGCGGCAGGCGGACCGCTCGCTCTGCTGCGCACGGGAGATCGCATTCGCCTGGACCTGAAGACCCGGCGCCTGGACGCCCTGGTCCCGCAGTCTGAGATGGATGATCGTCGCCGCCGGCTGGAGTCGGAAGGCGGCTATGCCTATCCCACTTCACAGACGCCCTGGCAGGAGATCCAGCGATCGAAGGTCGGCCGACTGGACACAGGCGCGATTTTGGAAGGCTCCGAGGCCTATCAGCGCATCGCCCAGACCAAGGGCCTGCCACGCGACAATCACTAGAGCCGGAGGATTATCGGCTCCTCCCGGCGCAAGCCGAACACAAGATTTTTGAACCGCACGAACGGCATAAACATTGTCCTATCTAGGCTCGTCATCCTCGGGGCGCCTGAAAGGCGAGCCCGGGGAACCAGCAGCGAAGACTTCAACGCTTTAGCCGTCGATCAAGGACGCAGCCGGTAGCCTGGAGCGGCTGGGTCCCCGGACAAATGCTGCGCATTTTCCGGGGATGACATGGTTTTTCTGTGGGCGGGTCCGAGGCCTGTCGATTCCCCCTCCGCCTCGTAACGAGGCCGGTAAGCCGCCCGCATCGAGGGTGAATCGATGCGGGCGGCCGTTGGCGGGTCAGTAGGTGTAGTTGATCCGCAGGCCAAAGGTCCGGGGATCGCCGACGGGCGCGACGATGTTGTTGCTGCCCAAAATCCCGTTGATGTACATGGTGTCGCCCAGGTTCTTGCCCCACAGGGCAACCGTCCAGTGGCTGTGCGCGGGGCTGTAGCCGATAGACGCGTTGACCAGGCTGAACGCCGGTCGGCTGGCGATCAGGATGTTGGACGGATCGAAGTAGGTTCGGGTGGTGTATTGGTACTCACCGCGCACATACAGATCAGCCCCCTCACCCAGCTCGAAGTCCTTCTGCGCGGCTAAGGTCAAGGACAGCTTGGGCGCGTTCACGAGCTGGTGGCCCGAGGCGTCATAGACTGTCCCGTTGTAGCGGGGGTCATTCACGTACAAGGGCTTGAAGGCGCCCGACGGGGCGAAGGTCTTGAAGTCGGTGTATTGCGATTGAAGCATGGTGCCGTTGAAGTTCAAGGTCAGGCCTTGAGCCGGCTTGGACGTAATCGCCCATTCAAAGCCGTCCAAACTGGCCCCGGCGGCGTTGGACACCACGGTGACCTGAGGCGCGATCTGGGAATTGAACTGCAGACCCTGCCAGACATAGTGGAAGGCCGACACATTGACCCGCAAGGTGTGCTCGAACCAGTCGGTCTTGGCGCCGATTTCATAGGCCCACAGGTTTTCCGGACCGAAGGCGATGCCGGCCAGATTACGGGCTGTGTAGGACAAACCGCCGCTCTTGAAGCCGTTGGTGGCCGAGGCATAGATCATAGCGTCAGGCGTCGCCTGCCAGTTGACGGCGACCTTCGGCGTGAGCTTGCTGGAAACCTGGTTCACGTTGGCGATAAACGGATAGGTGAACTGGGCGGTGGAGGGAATATTCTGGCCGTTTCGGGGATCGCCGGGGATGAGGTATTGGCTGGTATTCAGGGTATTGACCCCTTTCCAGTCCTGCGTGTAGCGCGCCCCTACGGTGAGGCCGAGGGTCGGGGTGACGTGGTAGGTTTCCTCAAAGAACGCTGCGGCTGACCGGCTGGGAACCAGGGTGTTCTGATAGGTCGCTGTTCCCGACGTCGGATTGGTTCGGCCGGGCACGCCGCCAGGATTGACGGAAAAGCCGTAAAAGCGCTGGTGCTCGTTGAAATAGTACAGGCCCACAACGCCCGACACGACGTGGAAGTCGTTGATCAGGTTGAATTCCTGGCTGACTTGATACTCCCGGCCGAAGGAAATCGCATTGGTCAGATTGATTTCAGACCCGTCGGTGTCCTGGAAATTATAGTCCTGAGCTGTGCGTAGGGCGCTGACGGACTTCAAGGTCAGCTGGCCGTTGATCTTCCAGATCAGTTCATCGCTCAGCCCATAACCGATGAAGTTCTCAACCGGCAGGACGTTGGCCGCCACGTCGTGATAGTTGCCGATGATCGAGTTGGCCAAGGGCGCGGTGGCGACAGGATACAGCAGCGTGTTGTTCGTCGCCCAGTTTTCATGGGTGTAGAGGTAGTCGGCGCGCACCGTATTGGTGATGTCGGCGGTGGGCTGCCAACGGATTTGCGCCCTCACCCCCGTGCGGTTGGCCGCAGCCAAATTGCCCACGCCCGGAACCACATTGTGCAAATAGCCATCGTGCTGGGTGTGGGTGACGGCCAGGCTGGCCTGGATATTGTCCGCGATGGGACCCCCAACGGTGGCGGCTTCGTCGATCAGGGCGAAGTTGCCGACATTCAAGGTGTTCTGAAATGAAAAAGTCTTGGGCGGCGCCTTGGAAATGTAGTCGATCGCCCCGCCGACCGAGTTGCGCCCGTAGACCGTGCCTTGGGGACCTTCCAGAACTTCGATCCGGTCCAGGTCGTTAAAGTTGGTCTGCAGGGCCGAAATGATGCGCGAGACATAGACGCCGTCGACGTAGATCGAGACATCCGATTCACTGTTCTGAAAACCGCCGACGCCGCGGATGTAGATCTGGGCATTGACGCCGTTGGTCGAGATTTTCAGGGCCGGCACCAGATAAGCCAGTTCTTTCAGCCCCTTGATATTGTCCTTGACCAGGTCGCCGCCGGCCAGGGCGTTGACCACCACAGGCGTCTTCTGAAGATTTGTGGCGCCGGTCTTGGTGGCGGTGACCACAACGTCGGCAATGGTTTTGTCCTCGGCCGCAGACTGGGCGTGCGCCGCCCAGGCGGGCGCAAGCACGACCGCAGCCAAGGCCGCGCCAGACATCAATTGGAACTTAGGTTTCACGGAGATCTCCCCATTCTTGGACACATTACGGCCGCGGCTCATTTGCTAATGGCCGACGCGAGGTCAGTCCGATCTATATTATGTATAACTCACACAATAATAGTATAGTTGCCGCACCATAACGAACTTGATCAGCACTGATACACTCAGACCGAAAACGGGAGTCGTCTACTTCAATATAACACCGTTATCAAATCCAAATTAACGATCAACATTTGATCTATTCAAACTGTGACATTCATATCGATAACAACAATATATATCCATGTTATATATTTCTGATTATTTCAGTTATTTCGATTTTTATATTTAATCGTTTCTGTCGATTGCATCCGAAGTTGAATAGTGTTCACGGGCGGCATGAATGCGAAGTCTGCCGGCTCGCCGCACGGATGTTGGGTCGCATCGCGCGCGCCTTGCTTTGGGGGGGGCGAACACGTCATTCTGCATTCCATAAAGCACCCAAGGGGAGGATGACCGTGACCCGCCATGTCCATGTGCTGACCGGCCTGTTGCTCGCAGCCGCCGTTGTCGGACCGGCCCCGGTATCGGCCGCCCAAGAGGCCCCTGCGATCATCAACCCGCCCCCCACCGCCCAGGACTGGGCGGCCATCGGCAAGCTGCCCGATTGGAGCGGGCTGTGGATTCCGGACATGAAGGACCAGGCCGCACAGATCACCACCTCACCCACGCCGTGGAACGAGAAGGCCGGCGCCGTGGTCAAACGCCAGGGCGACGCTCAGAAGGCCGGGAGTCCGGACAATCTGTTCCTCGACTGCCTGCCGGAAGGCATGCCGAGTTGGATGATGATCAGTCACAACGCCATGGAAATCGCGTTCACGCCCGGCAAGATCTACATGATGGGCGAATCCGACAGCAATCGACTGCGCCGCATCTACACCGACGGGCGGCCCCACCCGGACGATCCGGACCCCACATTCCACGGCCATTCCATCGGCCATTGGGAGGGCGACACCCTGGTGGTCGACACCATCGGCATCGCGCCTCAAGTCTGGCTGGCGATTGGCGAATCCCAAGGGGTGCACAACAATGGGGACATGCACGTGGTCGAGCGCATCCGCCTATCAGACCCTAACACCCTGCTCGACACCCTGACCATCACCGCCCCGCATGTGCTGACCAAGCCGTGGACCACCACCCGCCGGTTCGTGCGCACGCGCCGCCGCGACTTTGACATTGTGGAAGGCGTCTGCCTGGAAGGCTCGTTCACGGCGGGTGTCGATAAGGATGGCAACGCCATCTTCATTCCGGCCCCTCGCACCGCCGATGGCAACCGCATGCCCGCCAACTGACACTCATTGAGAAGCCCTATGACCAACCATGCCTCGTCAGCCGCCCTCGCCTTGAGCCTGGCCCTGTTGGCCGCCCCGGCGCTGGCCCATCACTCCTTCGCCATGTTTGACATGAAAAGCCACGGGACTTTGACCGGCACCGTCAAGCAGCTGGACTGGACCAACCCCCACGTCACCTTGTGGGTCTACCGAGACGCCAAGCCGGGGGAATCCCCGGAACTGTGGAACTTCGAAAGCTCCAGCCCCGGCAATATGGTGCGCGACGGTTGGAACAAGCGCAGCTTGCAGCCGGGCGATAAGGTGCAAATCGACTATTACCCCCAGCGCGGGGGCGTCCATTCAGGCGAACTGTCGAAGGCGACCCTGACCGTCACGGGCAAGGTATTGGGGCTGGCATTGATCCCCGGCCAGGCCGCCGTGATTCCGCCGGCGGGGAAGTAGCCGGCGACCGACCCAATTCGCGAGGAAGGCAAGGATGAGATCATTTTCGCGCAGATCGCTGCTGGGTCTTCCACTCATGGCCTATGCCTGGGCCAGGACCGCCCTGGCCGGCGCCGCAGCGCCGGCTCCGGCCAATACCAATTGGACCGTCTACGGCGGTAATTTGGCCAATACCCGCTATTCGCCGCTAGACCAGATCGACGCGTCGAATTTCGACAGTCTGCAGATCGCCTGGCGCTTCAAGCCGGACACCTTTGGCGTGCGCCCCGAATACGACCTGGAGGCCACGCCCCTGCACATCGACGGGGTGCTGTACACCACCGTGGGAACGCGCCGCGATGTCGTGGCCATGGATGCAGCCACCGGCGAGTTGCTGTGGATGAGCCGCCTGGACGAAGGCAAGCGGGCCCAAACCGCGCCACGCAAACTGTCGGGCCGCGGCCTGTCCTATTGGACCGACGGCAAGGACGCGCGGATCTTCTATGTGACCCTCGGCTACCAGCTGGTGGCGCTGGACGCGCGAAGCGGTCAGCGGGTGGCCGGGTTCGGTGAGAACGGCGTGGTCGATCTTCGCAAGAACGATGACCAGGACATTGACCTGGACGAAGGCGACATCGGCCTGCACGCCACGCCCTGCGTCACAAAGGACGTGGTCATCGTCGGCGCGGCTCATGCGCAAGGCAGCTGGCCGCGCCATCACCGCAATATCGTCGGCTATGTGAGGGGCTTTGACGCCTACACCGGAAAGCGTCTGTGGATCTTCCACACGATCCCCAAGAAGGGCGAATACGGCTACGACACCTGGCTGAACGGCAGCGCCGAGCAAAACGGCAACACCGGCGTGTGGGCGCAGATTTCCGCCGACGAGGACCTGGGCCTGGCCTATCTGCCCGTCGAGATGCCCACGGGCGACCCCAACGGCCAGTACCGCCCGGGCGCGGGTCTGTTCGGCGAAAGCATTGTGGCGGTGGATATCAAGACGGGCGTGCGGCGGTGGCACTATCAGACCGTGCACCACGGCATCTGGGACAACGACATCCCCTGCGCGCCGATCCTGTGCGACATCCCGGTGAAGGGCAAAATGGTCAAGGCTTTGGCCCAACCGACCAAGCAGGCCTTCCTCTATGTTCTGAACCGGCAAACCGGGGAGCCGATTTGGCCGATCATGGAGCGGAAGGTCGCCAAGGGCGATGTGCCCGGCGAATGGTACTCGCCCACCCAGCCCTTCCCGTCAAAGCCGCCGGCCTATGATCGACAGGGTGTGAGCGAAAACGACCTGATCGATTTCACCCCCGCACTGAAGGCCGAGGCCCTGAGGCTGTCGAAGAACTACACCTTGGGTCCGCTATTCACGCCGCCGAGCGTGTGGGGCGCCAAGGGCAAATGGGGCACGCTGATGCTGCCGGGCGCCATTGGCGGCTCAAACTGGGCGGGCGGCAGCTATGACCCAGACAGCCACACGGTCTACCTCTTCTCCAGGACCATGCCGACCCTGTGGAGTCTGAAGAAGAACACGGACCCCAATCAGTCTGACTTTGACTACACGGCCCAAGTCGGCGCCCCGGCGGGCGCGCCGCCGCAGGACGGCTTCAACGCCGGGCAGCTGACGGTGCAGGGTTTGCCCATGATCAAGCCGCCTTACGGCCGGATCACCGCCATCGACCTGAGCCGGGGCGAGATCGCTTGGCAGGTGGCCCACGGCGATACGCCCGACAACATCCGCAACCATCCGGCCTTGAAGGGTCTGACGATCCCGCGCACCGGGCGCGACGGCATCATCGGCGTGCTGACCACCAAGACCCTGGTCATTGCGGGAGAAGCCGGCTTTGTCACCACCGCCTCAGGCAAGCGCGGCGCCTATCTGCGGGCCTACGACAAGGCGAGCGGCGAGGACCGGGGCGCGGTTTTCCTGCCCGCGCCGCAAACGGGAAGCCCCATGACCTATAGGCTGGGCGGGCAGCAGTACATCGTGCTGGCCATCGGCGGGGTGAACTATTCGGCGGAGCTGATCGCGCTGAAACTGCCGAAGGTTTAGGGCGCGGGGTCGGCGGGGATAATACGGCCGCGAAACAGCCAAGCATCGAAATGGTGTTGGACAACCACGCCTCTGTTCGCCAAAACTTGAAAAGCAATTAGGACGCCAGATGACGCGAGCAATAAAATCCGTCTAAGGCGACCAGTGTTTACTGCAGGACATTTAGTAAATGAACGATGATACGGAACGCCGGAAATTATATTTCCAATCGGTGTACGAGAACAACCTCTGGAACGGCAGGGAAAGCCGATCCGGACAAGGGTCAGACGTCGCAAGCGTCGATACACTTATTGAAAATATACCATCAATACTTACTAAATACAATATATCTTCATTTCTTGATGTCCCTTGCGGGGATTTTAACTGGATGAGGGAAATCGATTTCGGCTCCACCGTCTACATCGGCGGCGATATCGTTCCTGATATTATTGAAAATAATATCAATCTATATTCATCAGATATGCGAAATTTCAAAGTTATTGATATTATGCTGGACCCGTTGCCCAGTGTAGACATGATATTTGTCAGAGACTGCTTTATTCACTTCTCCACAGATTTTGTTATGCAATCCATTGTCAATATATCACGCAGCTCGATAAAATATCTTTGCGTTACACACGATCTTGATAAGGGGCGATACCCCGATGGAAAGAATATCGAATTGGGCGTGATGGAGAGCGGAGTCCATTATTATTTCAGGCCGTTAAATTTTGAACTTCCGCCATTCTCTTTTCCGCCGCCGATAGACTACATTCCGGAGCCCGAAATTCGAAATATGGCGGGAGGACAATTTGTCATGGCGATTTGGGACATGAACCAGGTCAGGGCCGCCCTGGAGCGGAACACCGGAGCCTAAGGGGCCGGTTGGGCGCTCAGCAGCTCAAACAATAGGTCGTCGTAGGCCGCCGCAACATCGGGGTTCGACGCCAGAAAACGCCCAATCAGACCGCGCTGCTCGACGCGATAACTGTCCCACCGGTCGTCGTGATGCCTAAGCGCATTCACTAGGACCTGCGCGCCTTCATCAAGATCGTTTTCGTGATAATAATAGCCCAGCTCCGGCACTAGATGGGCGTTGTGGACCAAGCCGTAGCCCTGCCAGCACACCTCAAGGTACAGGTAATTCAAGGCCAGCCCCCATTGGTGGGAAATGACCATGTCGGTGTGCGTGGACAGAAAGTCCGGCGTCGAAAATCCCCCGACAAAGCTAGCCTTTTGCGCCTTGACGATATCCAAGCCGAGCATCAGGGCCACAAACCCGTGGTCATCCTGAACTAGCCGGTCGGCATTGGTTACGTGCAGAAAGCTGATCCGGTCAGGCTCCATTCGAAAGGCGAGTTCGGCCAGAAAAGTCGGATACAGACAGAACTTCAGCAGATCGCGGTTCGGCTCGATCACCGTTAGGCGCTTCGCCGCCTGGCCCGACGGCCGATATTGACCGCCATGCGGCAGATCTTTCGCGCGATCTTCCACGCACATGGGGTCCCAAACAAAAGGAACCACTCGCGCCGGCCTCCGGCGCAGGGTCTTGAAGAAATGCAAACTGGTCTCCGCGACCTGCGGAATGACCCAGATTTCATCATAACGTTGATTGATGAATGGCGATTTGAAGCCATCCATCCTCGACAGGATGGCTTGAGCCGTAGAAATATACTCCGGTCCGCAACAATAGCTGACGATTCTGGTCCCGCGCTGCTTCAGGTAGTCTGTCTGCGCCGGATTAATCTGGCCGCCCAGTTCGATCAGAACATCCAGACTGTCTTTCACGCCCTCAAATGTCTTGGTGGGAAATTGATCCTGGCTCCAAGCCAGCTTGTTGGTAATCGCCACATCGGTGGTGTTGACCAGGGTGACGTGGTGCCGGTGAACAGAATTTTGGAACAGCTTGGCCAAAAAGATGGCGTTCTGCTTGATGCCGTTGATCCACAGACTCTCGTCCTCGGACCTTAGGCCGATGGTGATGCCGATTTTGAGGGCGCGGCGCTTGTCTGCTTTTTTTGTCATATCGCTCGAGTCTCTATTCCATTTCGGTGCAGCTCAGACCCCGCCGGATCGGGGCGCTGTCAGTCGAACAGGCTTTGCAGGGCGGCCGTATAGCTGGCGACATTACGGTCGGACTCTGGATTGAGCAGCGCCAAAAACGCGTTCGCATCGCGTCGATAGCCTTCCAGGTTGAGGTCGTGAGTATGGAAGGCTTGACGTAAGGCCAAGGCGCCCTCGTCGCATTCGAAATCTGGATAGTAGTACCCGCAGCCGCCGATCAGGGTGGAGTTGTGGATCAAGGGATAGCCGCCATGCAGGGCTTCGTAATAGACGTAGTTTTGCGCGTTTTCCCATTGGTGGGAGACGATGGCATCGGCGTGAATCGTCATGATGTCGTAGACGGCGTACCGCGGCTCGAACAGGGCGATGCCATGGCGCACCAGATCTAGCCCGAGAGCAAAGTCCACAAACTGCTTCTGCTCGCGCAGGCCCATGGCGTTGTGAACGCGCAATTGCTCAATGAAATTGGGTTCCTCGCGATGAGCGACATCGCACAGCAGCATGGATAGCGGCGCCGTCTTGACCATGCAGATGTTGGGTTCGAGGATGGCTATCCGCCATTTCTTCCGCCCCGGCTGATACTTGAAGGGCCGATCCGGTGCGGTTGATCGATCCACCAGAACAGGACTCCAAAGGTGCTGCATGACATTGACCGGGGCCCGCATGCCGACTTTGTAGTAGCTGAGACAGGTCTTTTCGAATGCCGGCAGCGTCCAGATCACGTTGTAGGGCGTGTCCGCCATGAGCTTTGCGGCGGGCAGATCAAAGATAATCCGCTCAATGTCGATGACGTAGTCGTTGGCCACGTTCATGCCGACGACCTTGCCGCCCTTTTGCCGGAATTCCTTGGCCCATTCGTTGTTCAGCTGAGCGCTGAGCTCGATGATGACGTCGAGCTCCTGCATTGCCGTGGCGTAGTCAATCACCGGCGCGGGCGACATGGCCAGAAAGTCGCCCGCCTCCTCGGGTTTGCCGCCCCCGCCGTTGACGAGAAACGACTTCTCAACCAGCGGAGACTTGTTCAGCAACATCAGCAGGAAATAGCAATTCTGGAAAATCCCATTTTCCCACAGGGATTGCTGGCCGCCGCGGATGAAGATCGTGACCCCCACCTTGAGGCGGCGGCCCGACTTGGTTTTGGGCGGCTTCACGCGGATTTCCTGCTGCTGGGCGCCGCTTCGAGGTTTAGAAGCCTGCGCGCGTAATGATCTCGATTGGCGGGCGACAAGGGATCGACCGACGCGATGAGGCCCTGAGCCGCTTTCCGATAGCTAGACAGGTTCTCATCATGGTGGGCCCAGGCGGCCAAAACCTGCTCGGCGCCGGCCTCAATGTCGAAGTCGGGGTAATAATAGCCGACGGATGAGCCGAGCCAGGGCGAGTTGTGGATCAGGGGGTAGTCGCCGTATAGAGCGTCCAGATACAGATAGTTCTGGTCATGCCGCCACTGGTGCGAAATGACCAAGTCGGCATTTTCCGCCATGTGACCGACGAAATCGTGACGCGCCAAGAAGAGGGCCTTACCGTCCTTCACGATATCCAGACTATTCGCCAGGAAATTGAAGGTCGTGTGATTCACAAATTGGACTGTGTTCAGCACGTGCAGACTGGCGACTGACGCCCGATTGCGTCGGTAGGCTGCGTCACACACCATCATGGGTATGGTGCCCACCTTGGTCACGGAGATATTGGGCTCAAAGATGGCCGCGCGGAGCGGGCGGGACGAACCGCCGGAATTGGGCTTGTAGCCAAAGGTCAAGCCGTGCTCGGCGACCTGCTTAGCGCGACCGGCGATGAAATCAGGCGACCAGATGTAGTTGGCGTCCAATACCGGACAACGGTGCATGGCCTGCAGCATCGCCCGAAAAGGGCCATACATCGGCAGAATCCATAATTCGTCGCAGCGGTCGGCGCGGGCGAAATAGCCGGGCTTGGAAAATACCGCGCCCTCTACCAGACCGGTATAGGGATGGCCGCACATATAGTAGACGACCTTTTTGCCCAAGGCCCGAAGGTAGTCGAGCCACTCCACATCCAGGCCGCCACCCAGTTCGATGGCCACATCGATCAAGTCGGTCGCATCCCGGGGCCGGACCAGCTTGATGTCTTGATGTCCCGGCGCCGCTTGGTCTGACAAGACCGTTTGGTCGCCACAATTCAACAGGATGACATCCGTCACAAAAGGCAAGGACCTGAAGGTTCTGACCAGATGAAAGACGTTTTGCCCCAGCCCATTGTTCCAGATGTTCTGGCCCTCATGGGTGACGACGGAAATTCCTATTCTCATGGGTCCTCAGCTTGCCCCCGCGACCGTTTAATCACAACGGACGCTTTATCGGTCGATCTCAGGTCGGGCGCTCAGCCGCCAGGATCAGTGGAATAGCTCTTTCTTGATGGAAATACAGCCTGGCCCTGCGGGAGTGAGGAAGACCTCGCGAGCGGGACCATCGGCGCTGGCGCGGAAGTCCCTCAACAGAGGATGCTCGTCTGTATATCGACTAAAGACGGACGCCTTCACCACCGAGCAGGGGTTTGGCCAATAGATGGTCTGCTCGTACATGCCCGAACAGTTGCCGGCGATCATGAGCAGGGCAAAGCGGGTATGTCCGCCCGCCGGATCGGCGCTTTCAATGGAAAACACGGTGGGCCAGCGAATGTTGTCTGGCCCGAGCGGCTGAGCCACGAAGTTGGCGTCCTGGCCTTCGAACAGAAAATCCGTGATCCGCTGCACTGTTGGCGCGCAGTCCACCATGTGCATCGCCTGGAGCGCCTGAACCACCTTTTGCGAGGGCGTAACATCGTCCAGGCCGCGCGCCACGTTGGAATTTGGCGAAAGACCTTGGTCGGGCGTGGACAATCCCCTCATCGGAAGGGGCGCAGCCGGCGCCGGCTTGGGCTTGGCCGCTTGGGCCATGACCGGCGTGCCTGCACCCAAGATCACGACAGAGGTCAGCAACAGGAGAAGCGCCTTGCCCTTCATGGTTCAGATCCAAACTTCACGAGACTGCGGTGTCCCAAAAATCAGAAGGCGGGACCCGCTGGATGTCCAGCCGGCCCCGCCCCCATGATTTACAGGGTTTTTTAGCGGACTACCACTTGTAGCCGATGCCCGCCGAACCACCCACGTCGTTGCCGTTATACCCAACCGAGGCGCCGACGAAGATGTGGTCGGTCGGCTTGGCCGAGTAGTGCAGGCTGAAGGCCGTCTGGCCGATGTAGGAGCCGACACCCACGGACACCGCTTGCTCGCCGGTATTGAGCGAGGGCTGGACCGAGGTCATGGCGAAGGCCATGGCGACACCGGCGTAGGCCGTTTTCACCTGGGCGAAGTTCGCGGCGTCAGTGTTGCTGACGGCGGCGGCTACGTTGACCAAGCGACGTTCATTGCCCGGCGAACCGAAGGACACCACGTTCGGATCGTTGGCCACCGAGTTGGCGCCGATCGCGACCGAGTTGGCCCCGTTCGCACCCACCGTCGCGCCGTAGCCGATCGCCGTGGCGTTGTTGGCCGAAGCGGAGATCGAGGTGTTGGCGCCGATGGCGACACCGCCGGAGGCGTTGTCGGTGGCGTTGAAGCCGATCGCCGTGTCGTAGGGACCCTTGGCCAGGGAGTTGGTGCCCACCGCGACCGAGTTGACGCCCGCCGTGGCCTTGTAGCCCAGAGCCGTACCGCCCGTTCCCGCCGAGGACCCGTTGCCGAGGAACAGGTTCTGAGAGGTCGAGGTGCCCTGCGATCCAGGAGCGCCCACACCGATCATCGCGAATTGCGAGTTGACGGTGCTGAGGCCCGTGGAGGTCGAGGTCGACAGCGAGGCCGTGCTGCTGGCCGCCGTGCTCAGGCCCGTCGAGGTTGAGGTCGACAGAGAGCTGATACCCGTGGACAGCGTGCTGACCTGGGTCGAGGCCGACGTCGACAGAGACGCCGTGCTGCTGGCCGCCGTGCTCAAGCCGGTCGAGGTCGAGATCGACAAGGAGTTGACCGAGGTGGACACCGAGCTGACGCCCGTGGACACCGAGCTGACCCCTGTCGAGACCGAGCTAATGCCGGTGGACAGCGAGCTTACCGACACGTTGGTAGAGGTTGACAGCGAAGCGATGCTGCTGGTCGCCGTGCTCAGGCCGGTCGAGGTCGAGGTCGACAAGGAGCTCGTCGCGGTCGAGGAGGCGGTCGACAGCGAAGCGATGCTTCTGGTCGCCGAGCGCCGGCCGGTGGACGTGGACGTCGACAGCGAACTGATGCTGATCGTCGCCGTGCTCAGGCCGGTCGAGGTAGAGGTCGACAGGGAG
>CAYVHP010000103.1:0-18416 GCA_964451265.1 uncultured Caulobacteraceae bacterium
CGCCTTACCCCCCGTTTCGCTACGCTGCACAGGGGAGGAAAGGCCGATCCGCCTGTCTCTGTTCCATATGCGATAGCTCTGCTCCTTGGCCTGGGCCTGCTGCTGACCGCTAGCGCCGATGCCCAGACCCCCGGCAAACCACCCCCAGCGGCGCCGCCCCCGGTCGTGAAAGCCGTTGTCCCACAATCAAAAGCGACCGTGATCGCCCCGCCGCCGCGCACGCCGGACGCGGAACTGGATTTGCCCGACACCGACACCGCCAAACGCCTGGACCGCAAGGTCGGCGACCAAGCCGTGGGCGGCGCGGACTGCCGCACTCAGTGCCATACGGCCTATTATATGTGCTTAGCCGCAGACGACAGCGGCGGCTGCCCAACCGCCTGGGCCCAGTGCCTCAACGCCTGCCCCGCCCATTCCAGCAATTTCTAACGGCCGGACAGGCCCCGTTTCGGTTGACAGGAACGCGGTGTTCCCTTATCCACCCGCGCTCACCGCCGTCCCCGTTCTTGGGGCCGATGGTATTTGTCGTTCGCCCATTCGCGGAGCCTCCTCGTGAAGCGCACCTATCAGCCGAGCCGCCTCGTGCGTAAGCGCCGCCACGGATTCCGTCTGCGCATGGCCACCAAGAACGGCCGCAAGATCCTGTGCCGCCGTCGCGCCCAGGGCCGCAAGCGCCTGTCCGCCTAAGCCGTCTAATCTCAGCTGAAAGGTCCGGCCCTGACGGACCTCCCGCCCCCATCCACACCCATAATCGAACGCATGAGGCGTCGCCCCGAATTTCTCGCGGCGGCCCGCGGCGCCGCCTGCGCGCGCGGCGCGGTGCTGGTTCAGGCCCTGGCGCGTCCCGAGCGGGCGGCAGCGCCCCAGCCCAGCATGGGCGCGGGTTTCACCGCCAGCCGCAAGGTCGGCGGAGCCGTGGATCGCAACCGCGCCAAACGCCGCCTGCGCGAGGCGGCGCGAGTGCTTTTGCCGCAACACGGCCGGGCCGGATTCGACTATGTGTTCATTGCCCGCAGCGGCGCGCCCTCGCGCCCCTGGCCCCGTTTGCTTGACGATATGAAAAGCGCGCTGATAAGGCTCGCCTCCGAAACCGGCGCTGCCCCGTCTCCAACCGTCAAAGCCGGCGCTCCGCCCGCACCGTCTAAGTAGAAGCCAGCCCTCCAGCCCGTCCGCAAGAGCGCCCATGCCGCCTGAGTCAAACCGCAACTCGACCATCTTCATGATCTGCGCGGTCGCGCTGGTGTTCGCCTATGAGTTCTTCGTCCTAGAGCCGGCGCAAAAGCGCAAGGAAGCCAATGACCGCGCCGCCGCCGCGCAGTTGGCGGCGCAGCATCCGGGCCTGACGCCCAATAGCCAACCGGCGCCGGTATTCCTGCCGCGCGATCAGGCCGAGGCCCTATCACCGCGCGTCAAGATCAACACCCCCTCGCTGACCGGTTCGGTGGCGCTCAAAGGCGCCCAGATCGACGACCTGTTCCTCAAGGGCTATCACGTCACGGCCGACCCGAAATCGCCGCTGGTGGAGCTGTTCCGCCCGCAAGGCGCCGAGGGCGCCTATTTCGCCACCACCGGCTGGACCGGCGCCAATGTGCCAGGCCTGCCCGGTCCCGACACGACGTGGACGGCGCCGGCCGGCGCGGTTCTGGCGCCCGACCGCCCGGTCGTCCTGACCTATGACAATGGCCAAGGCCTGGTGTTCACCCGCACCCTTTCGGTGGACGCCCACTACATGTTCACCCTGTCCGACCAGGTCGCCAATCGGGGCTCGGGCGCTGTGGCCCTGGCGCCCTATGGCTCGGTCCAGCGCCAATGCATCGCCGACGCCCATCACAAGGACCCCTGCCTGGGCGATGGCGCGACGCGCAGCGGCGTGGTGCACGAGGGCTATATCGGCTGGCTGGGCGACCAACTGCGCTTGAAGAAGTACAGCGACTGGATCAAAGCCGACTCCACCACGATCACATCCACCGGCGGCTGGCTGGGCGTCACCGACAAATACTGGATGGCCTCGCTGATCCCCGATCAGCATCAGAGGGTGCAAGGCACGTTCCGCGTCACGCCAAATCCGGCGGCCAATGTGTTCGAAGCTGATTTCGTCGGACCGGTGCAGACGTTGCAGCCGGGCGGGTCGATTTCGCAGACCACCCATCTGTACGCCGGCGCCAAGACCGTGCCCCTGCTGCAGACCTATCAAAAGGCCCTAGGCGCGCCGCAGCTCGACCAAGCGGTGGATTGGGGCATGTTCTGGTTCCTGACCCGCCCGCTGTTCACCGTGGTGGAGTTCTTCTACCAGCACGTGGGCAACTTCGGCCTGGCGATCCTGCTGCTGACGGTGACCGTGCGGGTGATCTTCTTCCCCCTGGCCAACAAGTCCTATGAATCCATGTCCAAGATGAAGAAGATTCAGCCCCAGCTGAACGCCATCAAGGAGCGCAACGCCAAGGATCCCGCCAAACAGCAGCAAGAAATGATGGCGCTGTACCAGGCGGAGAAGATCAACCCCTTCCTCGGCTGCGTGCCCATGCTGCTGCAGATCCCGGTGTTCTATTCCCTCTACAAGGTGCTTTCGGTCACCATCGAGATGCGCCACGCGCCCTTCTTCGGCTGGGTGCATGACCTGTCCGCGCGCGACCCGACCACCTTCATCAATCTGTTCGGCGCCCTGCCGTTTAATCCGGCCACGGTGATGGTCGTCGGCGGCTTGCTGGACAGCACGCTGCACATCGGCGTGTGGCCGCTGATCTATGTGGTGACCATGTCCCTGAGCATGGCCATGGCGCCCCAGGCCGGCATTGATCCGACCCAGCAGATGATCATGAAGTTCATGCCGCTGCTGTTCATGTTCACCATCTCCCAAGTGGCCGTGGGCCTGGTGATCTACTGGTCCTGGTCCAACGTCCTGACCATCGGCCAGCAATATGTGATCATGCGCCGGTTCAAGGTGGACAACCCCATCGACGACATCATCGCCCGCTTCAGGACCAAGGCGCTGCCGGGATGAGCGTGACCGAAGCGGTGTTCGATGACGAGGCCATCGAAGCCGCGCGTGTTCTGTTCGCGCACCCGGTCGCCTTCATGATGGGCTGCGCCGCCATTGAGCAGTTGCCGCCGCCCAATCTGCCTGAGATCGCCTTCGCCGGTCGCTCCAACGTCGGCAAGTCCTCGCTGATCAACGCCCTGGTCGGGCGCCACGGTCTGGCGCGAGCCTCCAACGAACCGGGCCGCACCCGCGAGGTCAATTTCTTCGTGCTGGACGAGAAGATCCGTTTGGTGGACCTGCCGGGCTATGGCTTCGCCCGCGCCTCAAAGAAGACGGTCGACAAGTTTCAGAACCTGGGACGGGCCTATCTGCGGGGCCGGCCGAACCTGAAGCGGGTCTATTTGCTGATCGACGCGCGCCACGGCCTGAAGGGGCCGGACAAAGAGGCCCTGGACGCCCTGGACCTCGCGGCGGTCTCCTATCAGATCGTGCTGACCAAGGGCGACAAGATCAAACCGTCAGAGCTAGAGAAGACCGTGGCGATGACGCTCAAAGCCATCTCCCGCCGCCCAGCCGCCTTTCCCAGGGTGACGGCCACCTCGGCGGAGAAGGGGACCGGCATGCCGGAGCTTCGCGCCGAGATCGTCCAGGCGGCATTTCAATAGCCGCCCACAACTGTATCAGCAGTTGGTCTGGCTCTTGGCGATCTGCGAGCCCGCAAGAGCGCCGGCCCCGGCGCCGATGATCGCGCCGCCTTCCCGTCCGCCGCCCCGCGCGACGTTGGAGCCGACCACGGCGCCGAAGATGCCGCCGAGCAACCCGCCGGCCAGTTCGTTGCCCTTTTTCTCATCGTGGCAGGCTGCACGGGCTTGGCGGTTGTCGTAACGGCTGGCCGCGCCGGCGCCATACCGGGAGTCATAGTCGCGGCGCTGATTGTCATAGTCCGATTGGGAATAGTGCTGGTTTGGGTGATTGCGCTGGTAGTCCATGTAGCGATCATAGGACCCAGGGCCGTATTGCTGCTCATAGGCGCGTCGTTCGTCGTAACCGCCGCCCTGGCCGTAGGACTGAGCCACGGCCATGGCCGCCGGGGCCGCAGCCGTCAACAGGGCGGCCATGCCCAGGGCTAGGTGGCGCATGCGAATTGATCTGTTCATCTGAGGTCTCATGAGGTTGCGGGGACGAGCGCCCTGCCTATCAAACGAATAGGACGGGCAATCGCTCCAAAGGACGGAATATTCGGGCTGACGAAACGGCTACCGGCGCCGAACAGCGCGCAGAATAAGCAGCAGCAAGGACGCGCCCACCGCCGCAGTAATGATCGCGGAGATCCAACCGCTGCCCACGTGGATGTCCAGCACCCCGGCCAACCAGCCGCCGATGAAGGCGCCGACGATGCCGACCACGATATCCCCGAGCAGGCCGAAGCCGCCGCCCTTGACGAATGTTCCGGCCAGCCAGCCGGCGATCGCGCCGATGACAAGCCAAGCCAATAAGCTGTGTGAGTCCATGGTTCCGCCCTTTGCGTGGTGTTTGACGTGGGCGGCGATCATTCGCAGCCACATGGTTAAGCTGTCCGCAGCGGATTCGTTCCCTCACGTAAAATGGACACGGATGCGCGAGGGTGACAAATCGCCCGCTTGCCGCTAATGCCGGGGCGCATCCTCGCAGCCAGCCAGGGACCCGCCCCCATGACCGACAACGCCAACGAAGGCGGATGGGCGACAGCCAAGACCCTGGCCGAGGCCCTGCCCTTCATTCAGCTCTACGACCGCGAGACCGTGGTCATTAAATATGGCGGCCACGCCATGGGGGAGGACGAGGTAGCGCGTCAGTTCGCCGCCGACGCCGTGTTGCTCAAGCTCTTGGGCCTACACCCCGTTATCGTGCACGGCGGCGGACCGCAGATCAGCCGTATGCTGAAGAAGGCGGGGGTGGAGTCCACCTTCATCGACGGCCTGCGCGTGACCGACGCCCCGACCATGGAAGTGGCCGAAATGGTCCTGTCCGGCGCGATCAACAAGGAGATCGTCAACTTCATCAACCAGGCGGGCGCCGAAGCCGATGTGCGCGGCGTAGGCCTGTCGGGCAAGGATGCGCGGCTGATCACGGTGGACAAGGCCACCAAGGTCAAGCGCGACGCCGACACCGGCCTGGACGAGATCATCGACCTGGGCTTCGTGGGCGAGCCGCGCCACATCGACCCTCAGATCATCAATGCCCTGATCGAGGCCAAGGAAGACTATGTGCCGGTGATCGCCCCGATCGGGGTGTCCGATGAAGGCGAGACCTACAACATCAACGCCGACACTGTGGCCGGCGCCCTGGCCGGCGCTCTCGGCGCCAAGCGCATGCTGCTGCTGACCGATGTGCGCGGCGTGCTGGGCAAGGACGGCGAACTGATCCGCAGCATGACCGTGGCCGAAGCGGTGGAGGCTATTGCCTCCGGGGTGGCCACCGGCGGCATGATCCCCAAGCTGGAGACCGCCATCGCGGCGGTGCGGGCAGGCGTCGAAGCCGTGGTCATCCTGGACGGCCGCCAACCCCACGCCATGCTGGCCGAACTGTTCAGCGAAAGCGGTTACGGCACCCTGATCCGGGCATGAGGGGAAGCCGCCTCTTTCTCCTCCCTTGCGCAGCGGGGGAGGGGGACCGCCTGAAAGGCGGTGGTGGGGGCTTGGCGCAGTGCTGGCCCCTTCCACCACGCTTCGCGTGGTCCCCCTTCCCCGTTACGCTCCGCTCCACGGGGCAGGAGAAATGACAGCCGACCTCACCCACATCGACATCTGGCTGTTCGACCTGGACAACACCCTGTATCCGCCTGAAGCGGAGCTGATGACCCTGATCGCCGACCGCATGACCCATTTCGTGGCGCGGGAGACGGGCCTGCCGCGCGACGAGGCGTTCGCCTTGCAAAAGAAGTATCTGCACGAACACGGCACCACCCTGGCCGGACTGATGGCCCACCACGGCGTGAACCCTGAGACCTTCCTGGACGAGGTGCATGACGTGTCCATGGCCGGGCTGACCGCAGACCCGGATTTGCGGGCGGCCATCACCGCCTTGCCCGGCCGCCGGATGGTGTTCACCAACGGCGACAAGCGACACGCCGACCGGGTGCTGGCCAAGCTGAAGCTGGATGATCTGTTCGAGGACATCTTTCACATCGCCCTGGCCGACTATATCCCCAAGCCGCACCCCCGGACCTTCGCCCGCATGATCCAGGCTCACGATGTGGACCCGACCCGCGCCGCCTTCTTTGAGGACAGCGCCCGCAATCTGAAACCGGCCTTCGACCTGGGCATGACCACGATCCTGGTCGGACCGGAGGCCTTGCAGTCCGATGATGCTTTCGTGCATCACCGCACCGATAACCTCGCCGCCTTTCTCAAGGCCGCCCGCACAAAGGAGACCCGCCCATGAGCGATCTTCAGTCCGTCATCGACACCGCCTGGGACGCCCGCGACGGCGTGAGCTTCGCCACCCAGGGCGCCGTGCGCGAGGCGGTGGACGCCGCCCTGGCTCTGCTCGACTCCGGCCAGGCGCGGGTGGCGCAGAAGGTCGGCAATGACTGGATCGTCAATCAGTGGCTCAAGAAAGCCGTGCTGCTGTCCTTCCGCCTCAACCCCAACAGCGTCATGGGCGCCGATGCGGGCGGGACCGGCCCTTGGTTCGACAAGGTCGCCACCAAGTTCACCGGCTGGGGCCAGGCTGAGTTCGAGGCGGCCGGCTTTCGCGCCGTGCCCGGCGCTTTGGTGCGGAAAGGCGCCTTCGTGGCCCGCAACGCCGTCCTGATGCCGTCCTTCGTCAATATCGGCGCCTATGTGGACGAGGGCACGATGGTCGACGGCTGGTCCACCGTCGGCTCTTGCGCCCAGATCGGCAAGAATGTGCACCTGTCCGGCGGCGTGGGCATCGGCGGGGTGCTGGAGCCCCTCCAGGCCAATCCCACCATCATCGAGGACGACTGCTTCGTCGGCGCCCGCTCCGAGGTGGCCGAGGGCGTGATCGTGCGCCAGGGCGCGGTGCTGTCCATGGGCGTCTACATCGGCGCCTCCACCAAGATCATCGACCGCGCCACCGGCGAAGTGTTCCGCGGCGAGGTGCCGCCCTATGCGGTGGTGGTGCCGGGGACTCTTCCGTCAGTGAACGGAGGACCGGGGCTTTATTGCGCGGTCATCGTCAAACGCGTGGATGCGCAGACGCGGGCGAAGACGTCGACGAATGAGCTGTTGCGGGATTAGGGGGTGGGGGCAGGGCTCAGTCCCCACCGTCGTTCGCATGATGGAATGATTTTTCGAAGGTCTGGTCCAGTCAAGGACGAGGCTGCGCCTCGCAGCGCAGCGGTGGCCTTCGGCCATCCTTGACAGGGCCAGCCCCTTCGAAAGCAGACTCGCCATGCGATCGACGGAGCGGTGCGGAGGGTTTCAGTCAAACGTCCTCCACCGCGTAGCGGGTGAGGGGGACCACGAAGTGGGGGTGGGGGCGTGCGGCGGGCGTTGCGCTTGAACTACGCCCCCTCAGTCCCTTCGGGACAGCTCCCCCGCAAGCGGTGGAGCACGTAGAGAGGGCTCAGAGCTTCAGCTTCAGCATCCCCGGATCACCCTCGAACGCGATCAGCTTCCACGCCCCGTCTTCCTTGCGGAACACCAACAAGCACGGCCCTCCGGCCTTCTGTGAAATACAGGCGCGTTCCCCATCAATCGGCTTGATCAAGGGCGCCAGGAATGCCGCAGCCGGAACGGGTTGGTCGGGCGAATAGCCCTCCGCCTCGGCCACAGCCAAGAACACTTGCGGCTGGGCCAGGTGATCGACGGCGTAGTCCGCGATGGGACCCGCCAAGGCCGCGCCCAAAACGGCCAGGCCCCCCGTATCCTTGCGCTGCATCACATAGGCGATCAGGCGCTCGCGAATCTGCGCCTTAAGCGCCGGTCGGTCGATGTGTGCGTCAAAGGCGGCCTGGTCGGTGTCGCGGATCGCCAACAGAAAGGCGCGGATATCGCCGGCGGCCTCGTACTGCTGAAGGGTGGCGCAGGCGCTCAGGACCCAGAGCGCCAGGACAGCGAGCGGCGCGAACCGTGACCAACCCGTTCCGACCTTGCCCACCTAGCCCTGCCCCTCGGCCGCTGTGGGCGCCTGACCCTGGTAAGCGAACTCCGGCACGGCGGCCTGCAGCAGCCTCACAACCTTAGCCTCGTCGAAATTGGCGGCCGCGGTGGCCAGCTCCGCCATCTGACGGCGCAAAATGGCAATGTCGGTGGTGCGCGGGCTGACGGAGAACACGCCCAGCCCCTCGGCCACGGTGTGCCGCTCCTCCTCGTGCACCAGTTCCTCGAACAGCTTCTCGCCGGGGCGCAGGCCGATGAACTCGATCTTCACGTCCACATCCGGCTGCTTGCCGGACAGGCGGATCATCTGGCGCGCCAAATCCAGAATGCGGATGGGCTTGCCCATGTCCAGCACATGGACCTCGCCGCGCAGGGACTGCGGTGTGGAGCCCAGGGCGGAGGCCTGGAGCACCAGTTGCACAGCCTCCGGAATGGTCATGAAGAAGCGGGTGACATCGGGATGGGTCACGGTGACCGGGCCGCCCGCCGCGATCTGGCGCTGGAACAGGGGGGCCACCGACCCGGATGATCCCAGGACGTTGCCGAAGCGCACGGCGATAAAGCGCGTCGAACCGGCTTCCAGGTCCATGGCCTGGCAATAGGCTTCGGCCCAGCGCTTGGTGGCGCCCATGACGTTGTGCGGGTTCACCGCCTTGTCGGTGGAGATGAGCACCATGGCGGACACGGCGTAACGGGCGCAGGCCTCGGCGATGATCTGCACGCCCAGCACATTGGTGCGGGCCCCTTCGATCACATTGGCCTCCACCAAGGGCACGTGCTTGAGGGCGGCGGCGTGAAAGACGATGTCCGGCCGCGCGGCCGCGAACAGGCGCTGCATGGCCGGACCGTCGCGAACATCGGCCAGCACGTCCTGACGCAAAAGGTCCGGCGCGCGTTCCCCCAGTTCCTTGCCGATGGCGTAGAGATTGAATTCGCTGTTCTCGATCAAGATCAGACGGCCGGGACCGAAGTCGGCGATCTGGCGGCACAGCTCCGAGCCGATCGAACCGCCGGCGCCGGTCACCAGCACGCGGCGACCACGGATCAGCCGGCGCATGGCGTCGCGGTCCAGCACCACCTGCGGACGGCCCAGCAGATCGCGCAAATCCACCGGCTGCACCGCGCTGGCCCCGTCCGTGTCGGCGTCATCGACGAAATCGGTCAGGCGGGGCAGTCGGCCCACAGTCAGGCCCAGGGCGCTGGCCCGCTCAAGCAGGTCTGCAATGCCCTCCTGATCGATCTCGTCGTCGGCGATGATCAGGCGTTGCGGACGGATGCGCCTCTGTTCGAGGAAGCCTAGGGCTCCGGCCAGGTCTTGAGGGGCGCCCAAGACGCCGATGCCGTGGATTTGGCGGCCGTGCCATTCGGCGCCGTCAGTCAGAATGCCCACCACCGAATAGGCGCGCTGCGCCTTTCGATGCAGTTCGCGGATGAAGGGTTCGATGCGCCCGGTCTTGCCGACAACCACAACCGGCACCGAATCGGGGACGAGGTGAGGATGGGTCGTGAACGGCTTGGGCGTGCGCCCGTCAGCGTAATAGCGCGCAAAAATACGCGGCGCGGCCAGCAGGGCCATCATGAAGAAGAAGGCCAAAACGGGGGCCAGGGAAGGCGACGGACCCATCTCGCGCCGCCAAACCGTGAAGGGAAAATAGACTACGGCCGCAGTGATCAGGGACGTGCGGACAATGGTCATGGCGTCCGACAGGGACGTATAGCGCCAGATTGTCCGGTTCAGCCGATGGGCCCAGGCCACCGCAACCGCAACCGCTGCAAAGACCGCAGTGTGGACGACCAAGGAGCGCAACGCATGCTGGCCGGCCAGCACCATGCCGGTCTGGAAGGCCGCCGCGAAGGCCAAGGCCGATGCCGCCCCGTCATAGGCGGCGATGGCCCACGGAAAGAAGAAGGACCTGCGCGTGGCGACGGGAGCGGTCGTCTGCATGGCGCTCATCGTGTCTCCGGCCTGGACGCTCGTCGCCCGACGACCCCAGCCCTAGCAAACATTGGGCCTAAGGAGCAAATGCTTGAAACCATTGCACGAACCTGGGCAGCCCATCTTCCAAGGCGATCTTCGGAGCGTAGCCGCACAGAGCATGGAGTCTGGCCACATTGGCGAAGGTCGCCGAAACATCGCCAGGCTGCATCGGCCGCATTCGTTTGTCGGCGCTCTTGCCTAAGGCTTGTTCAAGCACCTCGATCATGCGCATCAGGCCCACCGGCCGGCTGTCGCCGATGTTGAACAGCCGATGTTCGGCGGGCGCCGCCGGATGGGCGATCACGCCTTCGACGCCGTCGATGATGTCGTCGATATAGGTGAAGTCACGGGCCATCTGGCCCTCGCCAAACACGTCGATCGCCTCGCCCGCCATGATCTTCTGGGCGAAACTGAAATAGGCCATGTCGGGCCTGCCCCACGGTCCATAGACGGTGAAGAACCTTAGTCCGGTTTGCGACAGGCCGTGCAGGTCGCTGTAAGCGATGCTCATCAACTCGCAGGACCGCTTGGTCGCCGCGTAGAGCGAGGCCGGCTGGTCCACCGGATCGGTTTCGCAAAACCCCTCCAGATTCAGCGCCCGTTCGCCATAAACCGAGCTGGAGGAGGCATAGACCAGCTGCGCCACGCCCTGTCGGCGGCAAGCCTCCAGCACCGATAGATGTCCGGCCACATTGGCCCGTTCATAGGCGAAGGGGTTCTCCAGGGAATAGCGCACCCCCGCTTGGGCGGCGAGATGAACGATCAGACCAGGCTTGGCGCGGGCGGTCAGAGCCTCGAAGGCCTCGGCCTCGGCCACATCCAGCCGGACAAGTTCAAAGCCGGGTCGCGCCGACAGCCGCGCGGCGCGCGCCTCCTTCAGCGACACGTCGTAGTAGGGATTGAAGTCATCCACGCCGATCACGGTCTCGCCGCGGTCAAGCAGCCGCTGGCACAGGTGCATTCCGATGAACCCGGCCGCGCCGGTGACGATGACGGTCACGATCTCGTCCTGCCCCATCCATAATATGCTGAATTTGAAGTTCGCCCGACCATGGGGTCACGCTCGGGGCGAACTTCAAATTCTAAAATAGCACACTAGGCTGTCCTGACCTTCAGCAGGGCGTTGTCGATCGGCAAGCGACGCACCCGCACGCCGGTCGCCTGGAAGATGGCGCCGCACAGGGCGGGAATCACCGGCGGCAGGGTCGGCTCGCCCATGCCGGTGGGCGGATGGTCCGAGCGGACGAAACGCACCTCCACCGGCGGGGCGTCCTTCATGCGGATCATCGAATAGTCGTAGAAGTTGTTCTGATTGACCTGGCCCTTGGTCAAGGTGATCTGGGTTCCCAGGGCCTGGCCCAGACCGTCGATCACTGCGCCCTCGGCTTGGTTCAGGGCGCCGGTCGGGTTGACGATCTGATTGCCGATGTCGCCGACCACCCAAACCTTATCGACCTTGATCTGGCCGGAGGCGGAGACCTGGCACTGCACCGCCTCGGCGAAATAGCCGAGGTGGCAGTAGTAATAGGCCATGCCCATGCCGCTGCGCGCCGGCAGATTGGCCCGAGCGGTCTTCCAGTTGGTCATCTTCTCCAATTCCTCCAGCACCCGCCGCGTGCGGCCGGTATCGAAGGCGTCGCGCTGGCCGGTCGTGCCGAACAGGCGCGGCTCGCCCAGCATGGCGTAGTGGAAGTCGAAGATGTCCATGCCGCCCTCGTGGGCCAGCTCGGCCATGAAGGACTGCATGGTCCAGCACAGGGCGTTGCTGCCCGGCGCGCGCATGGCGCCCGTAGGCGCCCCGAGCGGCATGAGCGAGGCCTCGTGGGTGAGGTGATCGATCAGACGGGCCGGCAGCTCATTGGCCTGCAGCCCGGCGGCGGGCGCGAATTTACCGGCGCCGTCGCCATAGGCCACATAGTGATGCTTCCACGCCGCCAGCTTGCCCGACGAGTCCAGGCCGGCCTTCAGATAGTGGAAGCCGCCGGGGCGATAGAAGTCGTGCTTGATGTCGTGCTCGCGCGGCCACAGCAGTTTAACCGGCGCGCCGACTTCCCGCGAAATCCACGCCGCTTCAACGGCCTGATCATTGACCAGACGACGACCGAAACCCCCGCCGCCGCGCACCATGTGCACGGTGATGTTCTCCGGCTTGATGCCCAGGACTTGGGCGATGCCGGTGCGGGCGCCCTCGGGCGTTTGACTGTTGGTCCACACCTCGGCCTTGTCGCCTTGGACATGCACGGTGCAGTTCTGCGGCTCCATGGTGGCGTGGGCCACAAAGGGATAGGCGTAAGCGGCCTCAACCACCTTGGCCGATTTGGCCAAGGCCGCGTCCACATCGCCGTCCTTGCGGATCGGCATGGTCGCCGGCTGTTTGGACAGAGCGTCCGCCTGTTTGGCGAAGCTGTCGGTGCTTTGGTCGGCGTAGGGTCCGTGATCCCACTCGATCTTGAGCTTTTCCAGGGCCGCCGAGGCGCGCCACCAGCTATCGGCCACCACCGCGACCCCGCCGATCAGCAGCTTGGGGTCGTCCCCGCCTTGAATGACGAAGGCGTGGCTGACGCCCGGCATGGCCTTGGCCGGCGCCAGGTCGACGTCCTTCACCTTGCCGCCAAAGGTGGGGCACTTCTCGAACACGGCGTAGCGCATGCCGGGCACGACCACGTCGATGCCGAACAGGGGTTCGCCGCGCACGATGCGGGGACTGTCCACGCCGCGCTTGGACTTGCCGATGATCTTGAAGTCCTTGGGGTTCTTCAGGACGACAGTCTTCAAATCGGGCGCCGGCAAGGCCGCAGCCGTGGCGGCCAGCTCCCCGTAGCCCAGCTTGCGGCCGCTGGCGGCATGGAACACCACGCCGTCGGCGGTTGTGCACTCAGCGGCCGGAACCTTCCAGGTCACAGCGGCGGCCTCAACCAGCATCTGCCGGCCGGCGGCGCCCACGCGGCGTTGCGGATCGTAGTTGTTGGGCGTCGCGGTCGAACCGGAGGCCACCTGGGCGGTGTACTTGGTGGAGTCCTGATCCGCCTGCTTGAGGCGAACCTTGGACCAGTCCGCGTCCAGTTCCTCGGCAATCAGCATGGGCAGCATGGTCTTGATGCCCTGGCCGGTTTCCGGGTTCTTGGCCACGATGGTGATGATGCCGTCGGGCGCAATGGTGATGAAGGTGTTCAGCGTACCGGGCGCAGCGGCGGCGGCCTGAGCGGTCGCGCCGTAGCTGAGGAACAGTCCGCCGCCCACAGCGGCGCCGGTCTTCAAGAAACCGCGGCGTGACGGGGCCAGGTCGAGGGGCATGTCGTCGGCCATCAGACGATCTCCGGCTCGGGCGGACCAGCCGGCGCGGGGGTCTGACCCGCAGCTTGATGGATGGCGGCGCGGATGCGGTTGTAGGTGGCGCAGCGGCAGATATTGGTCATGGTCTTGTTGATGTCGTCATCGCTCGGCTGCGGCGTTTTGGTCAGCAGGGCGGAGGCGGACATGATCTGACCGGCCTGGCAGTAGCCGCACTGGATGACATCGTGGTCGATCCAAGCGGTCTGCAATTTCTTGCCGATCTCGGTTTCGCCGATGCCCTCGATGGTGGTCACCTTGCGCTCGCCCACCGTTTCCACCTTGGTCTGGCAGGCGCGCACCGCCTTGCCGTCCAGATGCACAGTGCAGCAACCGCAAAGGCCGCAACCGCAGCCAAACTTTGTTCCCAGCAGTCCGATCGTATCGCGAAGCACCCACAACAAGGGCGTGCCGGGCTCAACATCGACGTTGCGGCTTTTGCCGTTCACCGTCAGCCTATAGGCCATGGGCTTCCTCCTATATATACAAGAACATAGTGTTGGGCTTTATTATGAACCTGAGCAGAACTGAACGCCAGAGCGCTTCCGCCTGCGCGCAAAGCCGGATAGCTTGAGCAAATGGGCGGCGTACCTAGGCCAATTCTCACCCTTGTTGCGATCGGCCTGTCGCTGGCGGCGGTCCTCGGTTTCGCATGGGGATTCGCCCAGAGCGACCATAGGGCCGGCACAAACGAGCCTGCGCCCATCGCCGCCAACCTACCGGCTGATGTGGTGATCAAGGACGCCCAGCCCCTCGCCCCGCCGCCTCCCCCGCCTCCGGTCAAGGCCAAGGCGCCGGACGACGACGAAAGCGACGAGGCCTCCGACGAGGCCCCGGTTCCGCCGGCGCCTCGCGCCCCCCACAGCCTCGATGAAGCGCCGGCGCCCGAGCCGCCGGGCCCGCCGTCAAAACCCGGCGGACAACTGCCCACCGACCTGCCGCCGATTTGATCCCTAGCGCGATGGCGGATTCTTAGGGTAGGGCCGCCCCGCTTTGTCCAGATAGCCGCCCGCAACAGTGGGCAGATCCAAGTCGATATCGGGATAGTGGCCGGCGTCCTCATTCGGCCTGCGGCTGCCGACCTCCAGCACCACCGCCTCCTGGTCCGACCGGTTCTCCAGCTTGTGCCCATCGGGAACCCCCGCCTTGAAACCCGCGCAGTCGCCCGGACGCATCAGGGTGTCGCCCGCATCGGTGACCAGCACCACCTCGCCCTCCAGCACATAGACGAATTCGTCCTCCGCTTCGTGCCAATGGCGCTGACTGGACCATTGACCGGGGGGCAGGCGCAGCAGGTTGACCCCGAACTGAGTGAGGCCCGCCGCATCGCCCAGCTTCCAGCGTTTGCGCTCCACGCACGGCGCATCGAACGGCGGGGGATAACCGGTGCCGAACCGCGTCGGGGCTTTGTCGATGTCGATCTTTCCACCCATGGGGCGCACTCCTCATGCAACAACCTTCGCCAATAATTTGCAGCATTGCAGGCCGACGCGCTATCTCGACGCATGAGCCTGGACGTCCTCGAATTTGCGCGCGCCCTGATCCGCGCCCCGTCCGTCACCCCGTACGACGCCGGGGCGATGGATATTTTGCAGCGCGCCCTGGAGGGCCTGGGCTTCGTCTGCCGCCGCATGCCCTTCGGCGAGATCGAGAATCTGTACGCGCGCCGCGGCCAGGACGGCCCCAACCTGTGCTTTGCCGGCCATACAGACGTGGTGCCCGTGGGCGATGAAGCCGCCTGGAGTTCGGGTCCGTTCGACGCGGCGCTGAAGGATGGCCTGCTGATCGGCCGGGGCGCGGTGGACATGAAGGGCGCCATCGCCGCCTTCGTCGCCGCCGCCGCGCGCGCCGATCCCAAGGGCTCCCTCTCGCTGCTGATCACCGGCGACGAAGAGGGCGTGGCCGTCGACGGCACGGGCAAGGTTGTCCAAGCCCTGATCGAAGAGGGCGAGCGGATCGACCATTGCGTGCTGGGCGAGCCCACCTCGGCCCAAACCCTAGGCGACCAGATCAAGGTTGGACGGCGCGGCAGCCTGAACGCCGTGATAACCGTGATCGGCAAGCAGGGGCATGTGGCCTATCCGGCCCAGGCGGCCAATCCGGTCGGCCCCCTGGTGCGTCTGTTGGCCCGGTTGCAGGACCATGTGCTGGATGTGGGCTATCCGCGCTTTCCCGCCTCGAACCTGGAGGTCACCACCATCGACGTGGGCAATGCCGCCACCAATGTCATTCCGGCCAAGGCCAGCGCCAGGCTGAACATTCGCTTCAACCCGCACCACGACGGCCAGTCCTTGGCGGCCTGGCTGGAGAGTGAGCGTGCGGCCGTCCAGATCGGCTTTGCCGGCAAAATCGAGCTGACCACCGCCCTAACCGGCAACGCCTTCATCACCGAGCCGGGCGCCTTCGTGGACGTGGTCGCCGCCGCCGTGTCCGATGTCACCGGCCGGTCGCCGGAACTGTCCACCACCGGCGGCATCTCCGACGCCCGCTTTATCCGCGCCCTGTGCCCGGTGGTCGAGCTCGGCCTGGTGGGCGCGACCATGCACGCCGTGGACGAACAGGTCCCGGCCCAGCAGTTGCGCGACCTGGAAGCCATCTACGGCCGCTTGATCGCGCGTTACTTCGCGGCGTTTTAGGAGAATGTGTACATGCGGACCCCGTTGATCGCCCTGGGCCTGGCCTGCCTCGCCGCGCCGGCCTTGGCTCAGGCGCCCGCCAATATGCATTCGCCCGGATGTCGCAGTGCGGACCTGGACGAGAGCATCGCCGCCTGCACCGCCATTATCCAGTCAAGCGGGCAGACCCCCGAAACCCTGGCCATGGCCTATAATGTTCGTGGCCATGATCACGTCTTGCGGGGTCAGTACGCCTTGGCGATCCCTGATTTCGACAAAGCCATCGCGCTCAATCCGCGCTACGCCTTCGCTCACAACACGCGGGGACGCGCCTACGCCGCCATGGGGCAGTATGATCAGGCCATCGCTGACTATAGCCAAGCCTTGGCGCTGATGCCGGACTTCGCCGAGATTCCCTTTCTCCGCGCCCAAGCCTACGAGAGCAAGGGCATGCGCGATCAGGCCATCGCCGACTACCGGGCGACCTTAAGGCTCAAGCCCGGCCTGCAGGATGCAATCGACGGGCTGGGCCGACTGCACGCGGCGCCGTAGGACTTACCGCCGTTACCGGCCAATTCGGCGAAGACCGTAGCGCCTGTGGCGTCCGCTCAGTACTCCACCCCCACCAGATACAGCCCCTGAGGCGGGGCGACCTGGGCGCAGGCGGAGCGGTCGGCGGCCTTGAGGGCGGCGGCTAAATCCTGCGCGCTCCAGCGGCCCAGGCCCACCTCCACCAGCGAGCCGGTCATGGAGCGCACCTGGCGGTGCAGGAAGGAGCGGGCCTCAAAGCCAAGGTGAACTTCCTCGCCCTCCCGCCACACCCGCGCCACGTCCAGCGTCTTGACCGGCGACTTGGACTGGCAGTGGGCGTCGCGGAAGGTGGTGAAGTCGTGCAGACCCACCAGGCCTTGCGCCGCCGCATGCATGGCCGCCACGTCCAGCTCGCCCTTCACATGCCAGACTCGACCGTGGTCGAGGGCCGGAGGCGCAGGGCGATTGAGCAGGCGATACAGATAGCGGCGGCCTTTGGCCGAAAAGCGCGCGTGAAAATCCGGCTCGGCGATCTGGGCGCTCAGCACCGCTATGGGCTCATCCCCAAGATGGGCGTTCATGGCGTTTCGCACGGTCTCGGCGGGCCAATCGCGTTCAGTCTCGAAATGCACGACCTGGCCGGTGGCGTGAACGCCCGAGTCCGTGCGTCCGGCCGCATGCAGCACCACCTGTTCGCCGCAGAAGGCGCCAATGGCCCGCACCAGGGAGGCTTGCACCGAGGGCTGGTCCTTCTGGGCCTGGAAGCCGAAATAGGGCGAGCCGTCGTATTCGATCACAAGGCGATAGCGGCGGGTCACGACAGCCTCGCGCCGACCGGCAGGGAAAAGCCGCGCAGGAAGGTCCGGGCGTCCTGGGACTGGCGGCCCTCCCGCTGGACCTGCAGCAGGCGCACGGCGCCCTGCCCGCAGGCAATCAGCAGGTTGTCGTCCAGCACCTGCCCGGGCGCGCCCTCGCCCTCGTCCAAGGCCGACAGCAGGGCCTTGATCCGCACGGCGCCCTTGTCGGACGGGGCCTCGAACCAAGCGCCGGGAAAGGGCGACAGCCCGCGGATATGGCGGTCCAGTTCGGCCGCCGGGCGGGTCCAGTCGATGCGGGCCTCGGCCGGCTTGATCTTCTTGGCGTAGGTGGCGCCCTCGACGGCTTGCGTCGTTTCCCTGGCCTGGCCGCGCTCCATCGCCGCCAAGGCCCGGGGCAGCAGCTGCGCGCCGACCTGGGCCAAGCGATCCTGCAGCGTGCCGGCGGTGTCCAGCGGGCCGATCCGCACGGTCTCAGACAACAAAACCGGCCCCTCATCCAGCCCCACGCTCATCCGCATGACCTGCACGCCGGTGACGGCATCGCCCGCCATGATAGCCCTTTGAATCGGCGCGGCGCCCCGCCAGCGGGGCAGAAGCGAAGCGTGCAGGTTGAAGGACCCCAGGGCCGGGGCGTCCAGCACCTCGGCGGGGAGGATCTGGCCGAACGCGACCACCACGGCGGCGTCCAGATTGAGCGCGGCGAAGGCGGCGATGGCGTCGGGGTCGCGCATGGAGGCAGGCGTTCGCACCTCAAGCCCCAGGCTCTGCGCAAAAGCCTGCACCGGAGAGGGCCGCAGCGCCTGGCCACGCCCGCGCGGCGCGGGCGGTTGGGCATAGACCGCCGCCACCTCAAACCCGGCGGCGACCAGCTCAGCCAGGGCGGGCACAGCAAATTGAGGGGTGCCGAGAAAGGCGATGCGCATGCGCAGGGTTTAGCGGCGGGCGGGATCATGGGGTACCCCGCGCCGTGCCGCATCGTTATGACACTGAACTCACTGAGGACCTCATTCGCCTAGCTGTCACCGCCGCTATCCTTTGCCTGGGCCTTGTGGCCTG
>CAYVHP010000104.1:0-9944 GCA_964451265.1 uncultured Caulobacteraceae bacterium
CGTTCAGCCGACGCAGATGCGCCCGCCCGCCACGCGATGGTACCACCTCTCGGGCTCGAACCGAGGACCTCTAGATCCACAATCTAGCGCTCTAACCAACTGAGCTAAGGCGGCATCGCGGGAGGTCTGGTTCTAGTCGCGCCGCTCCTGCTGATCAAGGCGGCGGCGCCGAGAAAAGGAACGCCCCAGAGGCCATCCCCCAGGGCGTTCGCTCAATTCAAGCCGCCTAGTCTTGCAGGCGCCATTGGACGACGGTGGTGAACTTGCCACCCTCGACCACCTGGCCATCCGCAGTTTGCGGCTTCATCTTGAACAGCTTGGAGATGCGCAAGGTGGCATCGCCAAAGCCATAACCCACCGGTGATTCCTCAACCGAACAACCGGTCAGGGTCCCAGTCGCAGACACCGTGCAGTTCAGAGTCACCTTGCCTTCTTTGCCCAACTCCATGGCGCGAGCCGGGTAGTAGCTGACAAAGTCGTCCCCATTCGGCTTGTGCAGCCAATCAGGATTGGTGACCCGAGCCACGTGCGGCGGAGCCGGCGGCGGCGGCGGTTCATGGTGTTCCACCGGCGCGATATTGATCGGCGGCGGGGCCGGAACGTCCACAGGCGGCGCCACAGACGGACGCGGCTGCACCGGCGGAGGCGGCGGCGGCGGCGTGTTGGGCGGCGGCGGCGGAGGCGGAGGCGGCGGAGGCGGCGGCGGCGGTTTGACAAGGTCAACCTTCACCGCTTGGTCCGAATACTCCTTATAGTGCACCACGAACTTGTTGAACCAAAGATAGGTCAACAGGCCTGCGTGCAGCACCACCGAGATCAGGATCGCGGTGCCCGCGCCGTTTTTCTTGCGCGGCGGCTTATCGACCAGCGGGTCATAGTGGCGATGGGGCGCGTCGGTCATTGGCGGTCACCCGGTCGGCTGGTGTCTTGACCGATCAAAGCGACGCTATAGAAGCCGTTGTCCTGCAGCGCGTTCATGACGCCCATGAAGTTTTTATACTCCATCTCTTCGTCACCACGGATGAAGATACGCTCCTTGGTCGGATCCCGCTTGCCAATTTCCTTGCGCAGCGCGTTTCCGATATTGGCCACGTCCGTAAACTTGTCGCCAATATAGGTGCTGCCGTTCTGCTGGATCGAAATATAGATCGGCTTGGGCGGATTGGGCGATGGTTTGGCCACCGCCGGCGGTAGTGTGACGTGGACCGACACGGTGGCGAGCGGCGCCGCCACCATGAAGATGATCAGGAGAACCAACATCACGTCCACGAAGGGTGTGACGTTGATCTCGCTGTTCTGCTCGATGTTAAACCTCGAGCCCCCGCCACCTGCAAGTTTGGCGGCCATGGGAGATTACGCTCCCTTGTCGAGCTGGCGGGAGATCGCGTTCATCAGTTCGGCGACAAACCCTTCCGTCCGCGTTCCGTAGGCCGAAATGCGGGTTTGGAAAAAGTTATAGAAAATCACCGAGGGGATGGCGGCGAACAGACCAATGCCGGTGGCGAGCAGCGCTTCGGCGATACCGGGAGCGACGACGGCCAGGTTGGTCGTGTTGGTGTTCGCGATGCCGATGAACGAGTTCATGATCCCGTAGACGGTGCCGAACAGACCGATAAACGGACCGGACGAACCGACGGAAGCCAAGAACTGCATGCCGGCCGACAGGCGCTTGGCCAGACCGGCTTGCACGGCGTTAACCGCCGAGGATGCGCGAGTGATGGTGGAGTCTCTGTGGGCGCCCGCCACTTGAAGTCCGGCTTGGCGAGACACTTCCACTTCAGTCGAGGCGGCGGCGGCCATGTCGGCCATCGGGTTGCCTTCGTGCTCTTCGGAGGTGGAGATTTTCGCGATGTCCTGGATCGAGCGAGCCCCGCGGAAGGCTTCGAGGAAGCGGTCCGACGCCCGATTCAGCGAACCAAATTCGAGGATCTTGGTCACCAGCAAGGTCCAAGAGAAGACCGAGCAGAGCAACAGGCCGATCATGACCACCTTAACCACCGGCTCGGCGTCGAGGAACATTTGGATGGGGGTGAGCTTACCCGCATTCTTGATTTGGGTCGGCGCCGCTTCAGCGCCGCCATTGCTAAGGCCCGACGCCGCAGCGTCGGAGGCTGCGACCGCATCCGAAGCCGCCGCCGGAGCGGGAGCCGCAGTTTGCGCGAGCGCCGGTACGCCCATGGTCAGCGCAATAGCGCCGACGAGAGCCGCAAGAGAGTGATTGGGTTTGAAATCGAGCATCTTTCGCCAGTTCCTGGTTGGTCTAGCACATTGGGGCCAGGGTCGTCGCGCGCGAGCGTCTCTTCCCTACTCTAAATAGTTCTTCGGCTGCCCCGTATGGAGCTGCTGTCCGAACCGCTCTCGCGGCGCCTTGTTCGCAAAACTGACCACCAATCGCGGGGGACAATCTAGGCCAGAGCGCCGGTTGGACGTCACCGCCTCATCGTGAGGCGAAGTTTCGCCGTCTGTTTAGACTTGCGGCAAACGTCCTTTGACAACCCCTTATCGCAACGTCAAGGGGCGTCGAATGCAATTCTGCTTTCACGCGAAAGCCAAACATCCGGTTTTATTGTGCACCGCACAATAGAAAGCTGTTTTCCCGTCAAATGGCCTTATGGAGAAAGAGAAGTTATCTTGCGACGCAATATGTACGTCCACGGCATGCGGGCATGAGCGGTTAGGTCCTACAAACAAAATCTGAAAATCCAACCCCTCAAACTGTTAACGCCGTTGACGCCTAACACTCGTCGGGATGCCGGCTGTCGCCCATTGTCCGGCGTTTGGGCTCGCCTGCCATCTTGAGGGCGCAGTTGGCGTAACAACGTAATCTTTGTGGCGCCGCAATATTGTCGGGCAAGCGGGGATGGGTTGGGGCTCAAGGCGTGCTGCGGAGCAGCAGGGTCAGTCCTAGAAGCGTCGGAAAAGATGGCGGTGGTGCCTGGGGGCGGAATCGAACCACCGACACGCGGATTTTCAATCCGCTGCTCTACCAACTGAGCTACCCAGGCCTAGCCGCGACGCGGAATTTAAGCCGCCGCCGATTTCGGAGCGCCGTCTATACGAAAGGCCAATCGGACTGTCCAGCAGCGGTCTAGTCCTCGTCTTCCATTGAAGGCGGCGGGGCCTGAGAGTCGTCCTCGCCGCCCGACGCCACATAGGCTCCCGTCAGCCAATGCTGCAGATCGACATCGGCGCAACGGCGAGAACAAAAAGGGCGATAGGCCTCCGTCACGGGTTTGCGGCACATAGGACAGCTCGCCCCGGAGCGTTTGAGCGAAGTCATCGGCTGGCCGTCTCCATTGCTTCCAGCCTCAGGGCCGGATCGGCGATCAATTCAAAGCGCGCGCCGATCTTGGCGCGCAGGGCTTCGGCGGGCGCCAGAGCAGCCGCCACAACTATCGGGGAAGCGCGGGCCGTGATGCGCCCGCCGGGGTCAGCCGAAGCCTCTCGCTCTACAGCCCGCAGGAGGCCCAGCGCCAAGGTGGTTGCGGACAGCCTACCCTCGGCGTCGCACAATATGTCGGCCAAGGGGCGATAGCGGCGCGGTATCGCCAACTCGATGGTCCCGAACCGGCTAACAGGCCCAAGAACCAGCCCAGGCTGTTCAGGCGCAAAGGCGGAGCGGCAAGCGGTCGCCAACGCCTGGCCGTCATGGCCCCGTCCGATGAGATCAACCACGACCAAACCGCCCTGCCCCTTCAAACGCAGCAGCCGCGCCGTTTCACGAATGGCTGCGAGATTAGTCTGCCGGGCGGCCCGCTTAGCGTCACGCCCGCCGGCGGCGCCCAAATCCACGTCGACGGCCACGAGGGCGCGGGTCAGCTGGATAGCGATAGACCCACCGGATCTCAGGGGGTGTTCAACGGCCAGCGCCTGGGCTTGCGCCTCATCAGCCATGTCTCTGGCCTGACGCCCGCCGATGATCGGCAAGCCGGGTCCCCACAGTGACAGCTTGCCCGCCAGATCCGGGGCCGCGCTGAGCAAGCCCAAAGGCCCCCGCCCGTCGCCTAGCACCCTCGCGACGGCCGCCTTGGCGTCTTGGGGCTCAATGGCGATCTCAATCTCGAGCGACTGTCCTTCAACGGGGATCGCGCGGTCGGCTTTCAGGCGAAGGACCGCTTCTTCGCCTGCATCGAGATCGAGCCACGCCAGGCCAAGGCCTCGATCGACCCGCGAGACCCGGGCGCCATAGCGCGCGCCCAGTTCGGGATAACGCTGTCCCGCCCGCTCGATCAGCAACCGTTCCGGCGCGTCGCCTAAGGTGACGACTCCGCGGGTTTCGCCTGGGCCTTCGTCAAGATAAAGCGCCCGCTCGGCCATCAGGGACGCCGAAATCCGAGGCCCGACAGCAGCGACAGGGTTTCATAGAGCGGCAACCCGACGACCCCGCTGTAGGACCCGTGCAGGCTGAGCACAACGCCCGCCGCGCGCCCCTGGATGCGATAGCCGCCGGCTGCGCCGCGCCAGTCCTCACAGGCGACCAAGTCGTCCAGTTCGCCCGGCGTGAACCGCTTGAACGTCACGCGGCTCTCGGACAAACGCGAAGACAGGCGCCCGTCGACCCCGGCCACGGCCACGGCCGTCAGCACGCGATGCGCCCGGCCCGACAGGCGGGCCAACATTCGCCGCGCCTCTTCCTGGTCGTCAGGCTTGCCGAACACCCGCCGCCCCAAGGCGACCACCGTATCGGCGCCGATGACAAAGGCGCCCGGCCATCGCTCGGCGATGACGCGGGCCTTAGCCTGGGCCAGCCGCAAGGCCAGCTGGCGCGGCGTTTCCTGGGTTTGGGGGGTTTCGTCCAGTTCGGCAGGGACGATATGATCCGGCTCAAGCTGAACCTGACGCAGCAAATCGAGCCGGCGCGGACTGGCGCTGGCCAAAACAAGGGCTGGGAGACCAGATGTTTGCAAGTTCGCCCTTGTCGAGCCAGTGATGCGAAGCGGCCTTGGCGACCGAACGCCTCCTTAGCATGGCCCTTGGCGTCGCCGAAACGGGCTTGGATTTGGCGCGCTGCAATCCGTCAGCGCGCCTTGCCTGATGGCTTGCTCAGATGCTTCCACCCGACCACGACGCCCGTGATCGATATGCCGGCGCCCATGAGCACCAGAATCCAGACCAGGATGTCATGGGCCAAGCCGCGCATAGAATAGAAGTCGAACTTATGGATTTCATTGAAAAAAAGGAAATAGGTTCGGTCGGCGGCGGTCTTGGTCTGCAGCAGTTCGCCCGTGTCAGGGTCCAGATGCAGCCAGGTCCCCTTCGGGTCGGCGAATTCAACGCGAAACATGGGCGTCTTGCGCACGTCGCCTTTGAAACTGTGCCAATAGCGGTCGGGCTCTGTGCGCAATTGCGCCTGAACGACCGCGGCCTGCGGGACAATCAGCTTGGCCGCCTCGGTTAGACGCCGCCCGGAGAGTGGAGAAAGCGCACCCGTCTCGCCGTCATAGGTCTGGATGTGCAGGTCTTTGAACCCGAAATAGGCGAGCGGCTTGCCCGCCAACCAGGAGAAGCCGGCATAGACGGCCCCGGGCGGCGCGATCTGGCCCAGCCGTTCCGCCGTCAGAGGAAAATTCGCCGCTTGATGGTGCGCGTAACGCTGCATGGCCGCGGTCGGCTGAGCGCTCGCATCCAGCCAATGGCCCGGGTGCATGTAGATGAAGGCCGTGCCCACCCAGGTAAACAGGGTGATCCCACCGATCAGGCCGAGCAGATGGTGCCAAAGCATGAAGCCCTTGAAAGGACTGATGCGGCCCTCTCCATAGCGCTTGATCAAACTCAAGCGCACGAAGCCCAGCACCAGACCGCCGACAGCCACAACGGCGGCCAACGCCGTAGACCACAGAAAAAACTGACGCCAAGGGCCCGCTTGACTGCGCTCAATGGGCAATTCCAACAAATGAGGCACGCGCGCCAGCCAGGACCAGAAACGATCGTGGGCGCTGGTGTCCATCGCCACGGCTCCGGTGCGCGCGGAGACATAGATCTGACGGTCCAGATCATCGTGCAAAGCGATGAGGTGAAAGGGCCGCAACGTATCAAAGGCCGGTTTATAGACCCACCGGTCAAAGCTCACCGGCTTTAGGTAGGTGGGTCGGTTGGTGTGAGCCCAACCGCGAGCAATAGCCATGGCCCGGGCGGCGTCGACATGGGCGATCCGCTGCCCGTCATCCGCGCCCACAGCCACTTGGGCGCCGCTCCAATCGGTGAAGCTATAAACGGGTCGTCCACCGGACATTTCCAGTCGCGCCCGCTGGGGAAACGCCGCCAAGCCCGCGGCCTCGAGCGCGGCGGTGGGACCAATATGGACTTGGCTCCAAAGGATCGGATTCAGACCGGCTCGGTACTCCTGATCCATAACCTTCGGTTGGACCACATAGATCAGGGCGATGCCGCTGAGACACCAAACCGTACAGATCAGGCAGGTGGCGATGCCAATCCACCGGTGGATCAGGACGATCCAATGCTCGATCCCCCGCCACGCCTTGCGCCAAGGCGTGACTGGTCTGCGGGTCCGCGGCCCGGACCGTATTGCGCCCGACGGACCTTGATCCTCCCATGGCGGGGCGCTCATGCCGTCCGCTCCGGCTTCATCAGAACGCCTTGTTGACCGACAGCATGAAATTCCTGGGTTCGCCTAATACCCACTGGGTCGTGTTGCCGGTGGCGTTCGTAGCGGCGTAAGTCAGGTTGGTCACATTGGCCACGCGCAGGTCGAATTTCAGCCCCGGCATCGGGATCCAACGCAGGCCCAACTCGAGTGTCGTGTAGGCCGGCATGTGCGAGATGTCGGTATTGTCGGCGTAGCGGTCACTCACATACTGCACCCCTCCCCTGACCTGCCACCCGGGCAGGAAATCCCAGTTGCCGTGGATGTTGGCGGTAGAGGTCGGGATCAGGAACGGCCGATAGCCGGCCAGGGATAGGGACTTGCCCCCCGAGCTGATGTTGAAGCTGTCGAAGCGCGCATTAAGGATTGTGCCGTTGGCGTCGACCGACACTTGCTTGTTCACACGCCAGACCAACGAGCCCTCAACACCGCGCGAAGACTGCTGACCGACCTGGATGGTCCGACCCGGATTGTTTTGGTCGACCGTCTGCAGATTCTTCTTGACGATAGAGTAGGCGTCGAAAGTCCACTGCACCGCGCCGTTCAACGTCGATTGCTTGATGCCCGCTTCCCACTCCGCGCCGGGCGACAGGGAGAACGGGAATGACGAAACGCCCTGGCTGGCGAAGGACGTCACCGGATCGGTCGCCACCGAATACTGGGCGAAGAACGACAGATTTTTGATCGGCTGGTAGACCGTACCAATGTGCCAGCCCGTGGACTGGTAGTTGCCGACAGTCGTAGACTTGGCCACAAAATCCAGTCGGTTCACGCGGTAATGATCGCTCCTCCCCCCCATGACGACCGAGAGCCGATCGGTAAGCCGCACCCGATCCTCAGCGAACACGTCGTATTGGTCGAGGGTCAGAATATATTGATGCAGGGTCGCCGACGGCGCGCCGGCTGAGAACGGGCCTTGCGCGAAGATCAGGGCGTTCACCGTCGACGTGCCGCTGATGTTACCGTTGTCGTAGCGGTCGTAATGGCTGTGGTTGATGTCAAAGCCCAGCACCGCCTCATTTTTCAGGCCGAACAGCTGGTCCTTATAGGCGCCGGCGGCGTGGTCGCCGTATTGGTATTGATTGGCGTGAATGTCGCGGTAACTGCCCCGCTTCACCGACTGCGTGGCCGGCACGTAGGTGAAAGAAAATGCGTCGTTGTAGCGGCGGTATTGAGTGATGTCATAAAGCGCGTTTGTGAAACTCAGCTTCTCGGTTGGACTCCAGTCCGTATTCAAAAACACTCGGTTTTCTTTGAATTCGACAAAGGCATCGTGGATATTGTAGTTTAGGAACTGTGTTCCCGGCACGATCTGGCTTGTGTTGGTTCGAGAGACGCCCGTGCTGTTGATGATAGGCGTGCCTTCATAGGAACTCGGCCTGATGTCGCCAAAATCATCGGAGAGCGTGACGCTAAGCTGCGGAGTTATCTCCCACTTAAGCGCGACAGTGGCGGCGGTGCTGGACGACTTGCTGTTCTGCACCCAACCGTTGGACGTCTGATTGCTGATATCAAACCGGTAGGCCAGGCCCCGGCCAAGCGGCCCTGTCGAGTCTAGCGCTTGGTGGAAGGTGTTATAGGATCCCCCGCCTAACTCTATGTTGTGGCTCCAACGGGCCATGTCGGGGCTACGCGGCACAACATTGATTGCGCCGCCGATGGCGCCGGCGCCGTAAAGGACCGAGGCCGGGCCATACAGCATCTCGATGCTCTCGACGTTCCACGGATCAAACGGGAAGGACACCACCCCGCCGGCGTTAAACAGCTGCACACCTCGGTATAGCTGCGCGACCGAGTTGGGGCCGTAGAAGCCGCGCACGGCGTAGGTCTGGCCCCCGTTGCCGGGCGTACCGTTGGCGGTGACGCCGGGCGCGCGCGAAACCGCGTCATTGACCGTCAGCAGCGCCCAATTACGGATCTGGTCGCCCGAGATCACCTGCACCGTGGCTGGGGTCTCCAGCGGCGTTAGGCCCAGTCGGCTGCCGGCGGTCGAGACGTGCGTCAAATTTTCGGCAGGTGGATGAGCTGTGATGACCACTTCAGCGGGCTCGGCGCGAGCGGCGCTCGCCAGGGCTGCAAACCCGAGGCCAAGGGCGGCGCCCCAGCGCCGAGCCGATGGGCATTGCGAAGTCAGAGCCCGCGAGCAGGCATTCGCGTTCATAAGTTACCCCTCGATTATTGTCGCGCCGCCGGATCAGTTGGAGTTGACCCTCAAACTGGCGACGCCTGTTGATATCGAGAGTTACGCGGGGTGCGTCCCCAATCCCTCAGCGCATCGGCGACTATGGCCCGCGAAGCGCTGGGAAAAGACGCTCCGAGATCTGCTTTTGCAGCGCCTGGCGCGTGAGCCGATAGGCTTCCAACCGCGCCTCGCGCGAGCCCTCTCCCAAGGTGGGATCCGGTATCGGCCAGTGCGCGGCGCCAAGTTCAGGCATCAATTGAAGCCGGCTCCAGGCTTCACCGCTGAGGGCGACGATATGAAGAAATCGCCGTCCTTCGAGCATCTGCTCCAGCCCCGCCGGCGCGTGATCGCTCAAATCCGCACCGACTTCCGCCATGACCGCCGCCGCAAGCGGATCGACCTCTTCGCCGGCCGCAAGACCGCAACTGTGGGCGCAAACACCCGCAAGGCGCGCCAGGGCCGCCGCCATCGGCGAGCGCACGCGGTTGAACGTGCAGACGAATAGGACCGCCGAAGGGTCCTCGGCCGACATGTCAGCCTCTCCAGTGCAGGGCGCAAATCAGGGTGAATAGGCGGCGTGCGGTGTCTTCATCCACCGTAACCTTGCCGCGGAGGCGTTCCTTGAGCAGGGCGGCGCCTTCGTTGTGCAGGCCGCGCCGGCCCATGTCCAAGGCCTCGATCTGAGCGCCGGTCGCGTTACGGACCGCGGCGTAATAGCTCTCGCACAGCAGGAAATAGTCCTTGATCACCCCGCGCAGCGGCGACAGCGACAAAAGGAATCGGCGCTCGTAACCCGGACCCGTAATGTCCATGGCTAGGCGCGCCTCGATGGTGCTCAGCTTTAGGGCGAAGGGTCCCTTGTCGGCCTCTTCCGGTCTGAAGCTATTGCTGGCGATCAGGTCGACTATGGCGACGCGGCGCTCGTCATCCTGCTCCGGCGACAAGGCGGCCAGGGAGCTCTCGTCCAGCTCCACGTGCGCTAGCCGCTGGTCGTCGCCGCGTTCATTGATGCTCGTCACCAGCCATCCCCGCTAATGAACTGGGTTGAGACGGATTGAAACGGACCGAGAGTGCGCGGGCAGGCCCTCGGCTTCGGCCAAGGCCAGGGTGGCGGGGGCGAGGCGTGCGAAGGCCGCCGCATCGCATCGAACCAGCGAG
>CAYVHP010000105.1:0-3414 GCA_964451265.1 uncultured Caulobacteraceae bacterium
GACGACGGCACGCGCTTCGAATTCTGGGGCGAGCGCTTCTCGTGGTGCTCGGGTCTCGACCAGGCGGCGGGAATCGATCGCTACGTGAAGTCGGGCGGCGGGGCGATCACGCACGCTTATGGAGAAAGCTTCGACGCCGCGGGCATGCGGTCCCATCGATTGACCACTGGTCCGGAAGACGTGCCCGCTTATCGCGTGCCGCCGCCCGAGAACCTGCAAAGCCTGCTGGAACGCGATTGGGCGGCATGGGAGGAAGCGAAGGCGGCGATCGGGAAGGCGAGGAAGCGCTGATCGCCACCTCCGCGGGCGCCACCTGGGCCAGCGGCGCGAGAGTGCCCGGTTCGCCGCGAGCGAAGTCGCTGGTTGACCCGCCAGGGTCACGGTGCCTCGCGAAGAATGAACCCGTGACCGCTCATCAGGTCAGCGATCACCCTCCGCAAGAGCCCGTACGCCCGCGCGTGAATACCTGGGCAGCGCGACTCGCGCGGCCCCGCGACGTTCAACGTCCGCACGCGATGCATCTCCACGAAATCGCGGACTTTCTCCGGGGTCGCGTAGAGGTCGAGGTCGCCGACGAAGAGCGGCTTCCCGAGCGAGCGCGCCGCGTTGGCCGTGAGCCGCGAGCCGCCCGAGAGCTCGCCCGCTACGAGGATCAGCGTCGCATCGGAATCGCGGACGTTCCACCTCGTGCGCTGCCGGTAGTCCCTCGAGGGCGTCTCGACGAGCGTGTACCGCTCCGGAATGACGCCATCCTCCGCGCGCCGGCCTTTCGGGCACCAGCCGCTGATCACGAGGCCACTGTCGATCGTGGCGTCGAGGGCAGCTCGATCGACGCCGGTCTGGCCGCCGGAGACGATTCGGACGAGGAGCATGGCGGCAATTCTCTCCGAAACGGATCCGCGCCGTGTATTACGCTATCTCCATGCCGATCTCCGTCCGCCTCCCTCCCCGCCTTGAGCGGCAGCTGGCGAAGTACTGTGCCCGCACCAAGCTCACCAGGAGCGGGGCCGTGAAGCGCGCGTTGGAGCGTATGTTTGAGCAGGAAGCGCTCCCGGCCGCGGCGAATCCGGCGGCGAAGCGCTACGTCGGTGTCAGGCGACACCATAAATTGACCCCTTGGCGACATCAGAAATTGACCCCCTAACCTGAAGGGGGATTCGGATGTTGGAAGTGACGCAAGCTCTCGCCGTCGACGATTTGACGGGGAGGCAGGTGATGCAGACGCCCGAAGACGTGGCGCAAATGCTGCGGCTTGAGCGTTCGGGAATGGGGCCGAAGGCGATCGCGGTGGCGATGGGATGTTCGAAGAACACGGTCAAGCGCTACCTGCGGGCTGGCGGCTGGATTCCGTACAAGGATCACGATCGCAAGAGCGCGCTCGACGGGCTCGGAGAGTGGCTCGCCGAGCGGCTGCGGCAGCATCGCGGCAACGCCGATGTGGTGCGCCAGCAGCTCAAGCGCGAGCACGGGATTGCCGTGTCGCTGCGTACGGTCGAGCGGGCGGTCGCACCGTTCCGCCAGCAGGTTCTGGCCGAGCAGCTGGCGACGGTGCGCTTCGAGACGCCGCCCGGCCAGCAGTTGCAGATCGACTTCGGCGAGGCGACCGTCGCCATCGGTGGCGAACGCACGAAGGTGCACTTGTTCGTGGCCACGCTCGGTTACTCGCGGCGGCCGTACGTTGCGGTCTTCGAGCACCAGCGCCAGTCGGCCTGGATGGACGGCATCGAAGGGGCGTTCCGCCACTTCGGCGGCCTACCCGCGGAGTTGCTGATCGATAACCCGAAGGCGATGGTGTCCTTCCACGACGGGCGCACCGGGGAGATCCGCTTCAACGAGCGCTTCCTCGCCTTCTGCTGTCACTGGGACGTGGTGCCGAGGGCCTGTGCTCCGTACCGCGCTCGTACCAAGGGCAAGGACGAGCGCGGCGTGGGCTACGTGAAGCGCAACGCCGTCGCCGGCCACGAGTTCGAGTCGCTCGCCCAACTGCAGGCTCACCTGGCCTGGTGGATGCGCGAAGTGGCCGATGTGAGGATCCACGGCACGACCGGGGAGCCGCCGCTCGAACGCTTCGAGCGCGAGGAGCGGGCGGCGCTGCGGCCGATCGTGGGCCGTCCGGGCTTCCAGCCGCTGCGCGAGTGCGTACGGCGCGTGCACTCGGACGCTTGCGTGGAGATCGAGACCAACCGCTACAGCGTGCCGTGGCGCCTCATCGGCGAGACGGTCACAGTCTTGCTCGGCGAGCAGGTGCGCGTGCTTCATGCCGGCGTCGAGGTTGCCACCCATGGGCGGCTCACCGGCCAGCGCCGCTCGAGCCTGCAGCGCGAGCACCTGCTGGGAATCGTGGGCGCGGCTCACTTGGCGCCAACGGCGCCCGGCTCGCCGCCTCTGCTGCGGCCGCTGCACGAGTACGAGCACGCGGCGGGAGGTGCATGGTGAAGCCCGCAACGCCAGACGTTGAGGCTCTCACGCGCATGCTCACGAGGCTCAAGCTCACGGCGATCCGCGACCAGCTGGACAGCCTTCTCGATAGCGCCGCCCGCCGCAAGCTCAGCCTCATCGACACGGTCAAGATGCTCTGTGAGGCCGAGGTCGCGCGCAAGGACGAGCGGCGCATCCAGATGGCGAGCTCGATCGCGAAGTTCCCGTTCGTGCGCACGCTCGACGGCTTCGACTTCGACGCGCAACCCTCGCTCGATCCTAAGCTCGTCCAGGAGCTCGCCACGGCGCGCTGGGTTGCCAATGGCGATGCGCTGCTGCTGCTCGGCCCGCCGGGCGTCGGCAAAACGCACCTTGCTGTGGCGCTCGGCCGCGAGGTCATCCACCGCGGTTACACGACGCTGTTTACGTCGGCGACGGCGCTGGTCACGGCGCTCACGAAGGCGCACCACGATGGCCGACTCGAGGAGCGGCTCGCCCACTTCGCGAAGCCGAAGCTGCTCATCGTCGACGAGCTCGGCTACCTGCCGCTCGAGACCAATGCCGCCCACCTGTTCTTCCAGCTCGTGTCGCGCCGCTACGAGCGCGGAGCGATGCTGGTGACGAGCAACCGCGCGGTGAGCGAGTGGGGAACGGTGTTCGGCGACAGTGTCGTCGCCACCGCAATCCTCGACCGGCTGCTGCACCACAGCCACGTGATTACGATCCGCGGCGACAGCTACAGGCTGAGGGAGAAGCGTCGGTCAGGCCTGCTGCAAAACCGCCAGACCGACAAGGCGTTGGAGAAGTTGACCTGAACCGGGGGTCAATTCTGCATGTCGCCAGGGGTCAATTCCTCATGTCGCTTGACACATTGCCCAGGTGAAATAGATGTAAAGCCCCCACTGATTCACTTCTTCGTCGGTTGCGCCAGAAACCGCGAATTGGAGGAAGGCGAAACATGCGGCGAATACCAAGACTGACGCGGCGATTCCAACG
>CAYVHP010000106.1:0-52624 GCA_964451265.1 uncultured Caulobacteraceae bacterium
GTTCGCGACGCTCAGCCTTGCCCAAGCCAAGCCCAAGGGACCGGACAGCGTCTCGATCACCCTGCTCAGCACCACGGACCTGCATGGCCGGATCGAGCCGTGGGACTATGCAGCCAACAAGCCGGCCAACCTCGGCCTCGCCAAGATCGCCACCCTGGTCAAGCGCGCGCGGGCCGATGCGCCTGACGCCTTGCTGGTGGATATCGGCGACATGGTTCAGGATCCCAATTCGACCCTGACCAATTTCTTCCTGGCCAAGCATCCCAAGACGCTGAACCCCATGATCGCGGTCATGAACCGCATGCACTACGACGCCATGGCCGTAGGCAATCACGAGTTCAACTTCGCGCCCCAGCCCATGTGGACCTTGAAGGGCGCCTCGCATTTCCCCTGGCTCGGGGCCAATATCAAACAGCCCTACACCCAGGGCGCGCCCTATTTTAAGCCCTACATCATCAAAACCATCAAAGGCGTGCGCATCGGCATCGTCGCCTTCGTCTGCCCGGTGGTTGAGCCGGTGGCGGGCTATGAGCTTCAGCCCATTGTGTCGTCCGCCAAGGCCGTGGTGGCCGAGCTCAGGCCCAAGGTTGATCTGGTGGTCGTGCTGCTGCATTCCGGCTTCGTGCGTGATCCGGTTACAGGCGTCCAAGACAGCCGCATTCAGGTGCCCGGCGAGAATGTCGCCGAGGAGTTTGTCGATCAGGTCCCGGGCGTGGACGTGATCGTCTACGGCCACGTGCACAGTGAATTGCCCGAGAAGGTCATGAACGGCGTCCTTCTGACCGAGGCCAAGTTCTGGGGCCAGTCCCTGGCTCGCGCTGACATCACCATGACCAAGGACGCGCAAGGGCGTTGGCAGGTGGCGTCCAAGCACGCCCACACCATCCCCGTCACCGCCGATACCCCATCCGATCCGGACATCATGAAGCTGGTGCGGCCCTACCGGCAAACCCTGGACCGCTATATGGACACCCCCATCGCCAAGGCCGCCCAGACCTTGTCCGGGGCCAATGCCCGTTATGCGGACAATCCCCTGCTGGATCTCGTTCAGCGCGCCGAATTGGGCAAGGGCGCCGACATAGCTTTGGCCAATCTGCCGAACGAAAAGGTCGCCATCGGGCGCGGGCCCGTGACGGTGCGGCAGGTTCAGAATGTCTATCCGGCGTCCAACAGCAACCCGATCCTGGCGATGACGGGCGCCCAGCTGAAGGACGCCCTGGAGCATTCCGCCAGTTTCTATTCCGCCTGGCCCGCGCCCGACGGCCGGCCGGTTAAGGCCGCAAGCATCAGTCCCGACCAAGCGGCCGGCGTCACCTATCACATCGATCTGACCCGGCCGGTGGGCGACAGGGTTCGTGATCTGCAATTTCACGCTAAGCCTGTCGATCCCGCCCAGACCTTCCGGGTTGCGGTTTCTTCCGGACGCCACTTGGGCGAGGACGGCTATTCTGTGTACAAGGGCTTGCCGGTGGTGGGGCAAACGGGGGACATGCGCGAGGTCGTGATCGATTACGTCCGGCGCGCCAAGACCATTTCCGGTCACGCAGACGGCAACTGGCGGATCGGTCCGCCCGAAGCGGTCGCAGCCATGGAAGGCTTGGCGGACAAGGCCGCCGCGCCGGGCCATTAAATTCAGCATACCGCGGGCCGCGGCAAGACGGGGAGAACCCGTTGCGGGCGCGCGAAATAGGGAGACGTCTATGACACGCAAATTCCAAATGATGCTCAGCGCGGCCACGCTCGCCTTGGCTCTGTCCGGCCCTGTGGCTCAATCCTGGGCGCAGGGCGCGGGCGAACCCTATGGCCAGCCGTCGACGGCCAAGGGCGACTGGCCGCTGAATTTCGCCGACACCTTCGGGTCGCGCTATTCGCCGCAGGACCAGATCAACGCGACCAACTTCAACAAGCTGGAAGTGGCGTGGCGCTTGAAGACGGACATGTTCGGCGCCCGTCCGGAGTACAAGCTCGAAGGCACGCCGCTTGAGGTCAATGGCACGGTCTACACCACCGCCGGCTCGCGCCGTGACGTGGTGGCGCTGGACGCGCGCACCGGCGAGCTGAAGTGGACCTTCAGCTTGAACGAAGGCGCGCGGGCCAACGCCTCGCCGCGCCAACTGTCGGGCCGCGGCGTGTCCTACTGGACCGACGGCAAGGGCGATGAGCGCATCCTCTATGTTACCACCGGCTACCGCCTGGTGGAGCTGAACGCCAAGGACGGCCATCTGATCGACAGCTTCGGCGATCACGGCATGATCGACATGAAGGTCGGCGTGGTCACCGGCGTCATGGGTCACCCGGGCGAATATAAGCAGATCGACCTGACCACCGGGGAAATTGGCCTGCATTCGACTCCCACCGTGGCCGATGGCGTGGTGATTGTCGGGTCCTCCATGAAGGAGGGCTATCAGCCGGTCACTCAGAACAACACCAAGGGCCTGGTTCGCGGCTGGGACGTGAAGACCGGCCAACTGCTGTGGACCTTCCACGACGTGCCGATGAAGGGCGAGTTCGGCTACGACAGCTGGAAAAACAACTCGGCCGACTTCAACGGCAACACCGGGGTTTGGACCGGCATCACGGTCGATCCGGAGCTGGGCAGCGTCTATCTGCCGATCGAAGACCCGACCCTGGACACCTACGGCGGCGCGCGGCCGGGCAATGACCTGTTCGGCGACAGCCTGGTCTGTGTTGACCTGCATACCGGCAAGATGAAGTGGTACTATCAGGTGGTTCACCACCCCCTGTGGGACTTCGACCTGTCCTCCGCGCCGATGCTGGTGGACGCGGTGGTGGGCGGCAAGCCGGTCAAGCAAGTGGCCGTGCCGAGCAAGCAGGGCTTCCTCTATGTCTTCGACCGCGTCACCGGCAAGCCGGTGTGGCCGATGCCGGAAAAGCCCGTCCCGCAGAGCGACGTGCCCGGCGAGCAGACCTCCAAGACCCAACCGTTCCCCAGCAAGCCGCCGGCCTATTCGCGCCAGCAGCTGAACATGGCTGACCTGGTCGATTTCACGCCCGAACTGCACGCCAAGGCCGCCGAGCTGATCAAGCAATATAAGGTCGGACCGATGTTCACCCCGCCGGTGCTCAGCAGCCTCACCGGCCCGCTGTCCACCCTGGGCTATGATTCCAGCGCCGGCACCAACTGGACCGGCGGCGCCTTCGATCCGGAAACCCACACGGTCTTTGTGCCGGCCGCGCCTTCGTTGGTGTCCCTGCACGGCCTGGTGGTTCCGCCTCCTGGATATTCCGACGAGAAGTATCTGGGCGGCACGGCCGGCCAGCCCTTTGTGGTGCTGGGCGGCGCCGGCGCCGGCGCGGGCGCTGACGCGCCCAAGCAAAGCGCCGAAGACATCCGGCTTGCGGCGATCCTGGCCAAGAGCGGCGCCGCCAAGGCGACCGGACCTGCCCCCAGCAAAACCGTCGACGGCCTGCCCATCGTCAAGCCGCCCTATGGCACCATCACCGCCATCAATATGGATACCGGCGACTTCCGCTGGCAGATCGCCCACGGCGATACGCCCGACGAAATCCGCAACAACCCGGCGCTAAAGGGCATCACCCTGCCCAAGACCGGCCAGGCGGGCAATGTCGGCATCCTGGCCACCAAGACCCTGGTCATTAGCGGCGACCCCCTGTCCTCGACCCAGCCGGGCCATCCCAAGGGGGCCTATCTGCACGCCTACGACAAGATGACCGGCGCCGAAGTGGGCAAGATCTGGATGCCCGCCCCGCAGAGCGGGAACCCGATGACCTATTCCTATCAGGGCAAGCAGTACATCGTCGTCGCCGTCTCCGGCGGCAACTACTCGGGCGAGTACATCGCCTATCGGCTGCCTTAAACCCAAGTGCAAGTTCCCGCTCGCGTTAGCGAGCGGGACGGGCTGGGACACATAACCACATTAGGGAGTGCAACATGCGACGCAGAGATCTGCTGGCGGCCTTGCCCGCCGCCTTGGCCGCCTCAGCCGCAGCGGCCCAGGTTCCGACGCTGAACGGCGTTCGGATGAAGATCACCGACATCAAGCTTCAGCGTGTGCGGGTCCTCAAGCAACTGGGCACGCTGGTGGGGTTCAACGGCCCGTGGGACATCAACACGGTCAATGTCGGCGGCGGCGCCTTTATCGAGGTGCACACCGATCAAGGCCTGGTCGGGCTTGGCCCGGCGGTCGACCCGGTGCAGCTGCCGCGCCTGAAGCACGACTGCGTGGGCCGCGACCCGTTCGCCCTGCAGCAGATGATCTCCGACATGAAGGACACCTCGGGCCTGTCGCCCGAGCGTCACCTTGAACTGATGGCCTCGCCCGAGGCCAAGAGCTCTGACAACACCCCGACCACCCTGATTGCATCGCAGGGGCGCGGCGGGGACACCAGCGCCGTGCGCGGCAACGCCGCCGTCGAGATCGCCCTGTGGGACATTATCGGCAAGGCCTGTAACCAGCCGCTCTACAAGCTTTGGGGGCCGGTGAGCGACACGGTCAGGCCTTATGCCAGTCAATCACGCCTGGGCACGCCCAAGACCCGCGCTGAACTGGCGGCTCAATTGAAAGCCGACGGCTGGAAGGCCATCAAGTTCCGCGCTCACTTCGCCGATATGAAGGACGACATCGCCCTGGTCGCGGAAACCCGCAAGCTTGTGGGCGACGATTTCGACATCATGGTGGACGCCAATCAGGCGACCAACTGGTTCCTCACCCCGGACGTTCGCTGGGACTTCAAGCGAGCTGTCCGCACCGCCAAGGCCTATCAGGACCACAACGTCTATTGGCTGGAGGAGCCGCAGTCACGCTATGACTACGAGCACCTGAGCGAGCTCAACGCCATGCTCGACATGCCCTTGGCCGGGGGCGAGGGCAACCGGGGCATCCGGGAGTTCCGCGATATTCTCACCCGGGGCTGCTTTGACTTCGTGCAGCCGGAGATCCTGTACGAAGGCCCCACGGAAATCCGCAAGATCGCGGCCATCGCCGAGGCCATGGACAAACGCATCTCCCCCCACCTGGCCGACGGTCGGGTCGGCACCATCTGCAACATGCACCTGATCGCGTCCCTGCCCAACGCCGAGTACCTGGAGATCGATCACGACCTGCCGCTCAAGGCCTATTCCAACGGTTTGGTCATGTTTGACGATCCGCCGACCCTGCAAAAGGGCGGCGTGTTCAACGTGCCGCAAGGGCCTGGGTTGGGGATCACGGTGAACAAGGACATGGTTATCGCTTAGGGGTGGGACTTTGGCGCTTGGCCTCTGTTGACGCCGACAGAGGTCCGACTGTGGAGGTCTCACAGGCCCGGAATCAGACCTTTCGAAGATCACGGGGGGTGTTGAAAAAGTCGGCTTTCGGCGCACATGCCTCATGAATGAGGCCCGTCGGCAGGGTAATAGAATTCGGAGGCGGGGAGACATTCAATGAATACGCGGGTTCGATGGGTTGGCATCGCCGCCCTAGTCTGGGCGACGTTTTGCCTATTGGGAGGCGCGCACGCGCAGGGCGTGGTGATGAGCGGCCTCAGTCCCGCCGGCCAATCCCTCTACCTGCCCTGCGCCGAACTGGCAAAAAGCCAGATGAACAAGGACATGAAAATCAAGCACAACGAGACCGCAGTGCTAGACGATTTTCGCCCCATTTTCGAGCAGGCGGCAACTGCGGAGTTGGACGGCCTAAAAGAAATTGTTGGGTTCGGCCTGGATCTTTCGAAGACGTCCCATGATCCTGAAATGGCGGAATTTTTCGTTTGCGTGGGCAATGCCCGCGTGGCCCAGCTCAACGGCTCTGCGGGGTCGGCTGAGGGCGGCGCGGCTCAGTCCCGGGCGGGCGCCGGGCAACTCGCGGAGGCTCCTGCACCGGTTCAACAGCCTCAAAGCGCACCGGCCCAGTCTGCATCGAGTCCCGCAGCGATGGGTGACGTGTTCGGAAGGTGCGTCAGCTTGCACGCCGAAGAGAAGCGCGGGATTCAGGACTACTGGTCACTCAGCAACGACTGCGGCGAGACGGTCATCGCCAGGTACTGCTTTAAGGCCAATTTTGAAACCGCAGGAAATGAAGCCCTGTGCAGCCAGCTCGAATACCGTACTACTGAAATCAAGGCTAACAGCAAGCTGGACTTCACATTCTCGCTGGAGGAGCCCGGCACGCCGAGGACCGATGGCACTATTTCCGGCGCCAACGCCTTGTCGGTATTGGGCTACGCCTGTACGGGCGGCTCATTTCCCCAGATTGGCTTCGAGGACAAACGACTTAAGTTCCAAGGTTGCTCCTGACGACCCTCGGGGGGCGTGACGACAAGCTCTGAATTGCCATGCAGGAAAATGGGACGGCACTCCTGTCCCCCGCGTGTCCCGCTTGTCCTGGGGTTCGTTCAGGCGCGTGCAAAAACCCAGCCTGGTGCAGGCTCGCTGTCATCCGGGGCGGTCGGGGGCTTGAGACTGCGAACGCGGCGCGCGCCGAACCTACGTCCCACGCCAGCCACCTTGCCGAAAGCGTTAGCCAATCGGCGCAGTCCAGTTGTGATGGGAAGAACCAGCGATTTGTATTTCACCACCGCACCCATCAAAAAGGTCAAAGCAGCGGCGTCAAAATAAAGGGCGAGGTCTCCAAACCCGATCAGGGGAACGAGTTCCGGTGCGCTCAATACGAACGCGACTAGAGCCGCTATGGCGATAATCCCTACAGCCAGTTTCAACGGCGTTGTCTGGGCGAGGCTGCGCGCCGGAATTTCGATGAGCGCCTGACGCATTACCTTGCCGAAAGCCGTGTCGGGAGCCCACGTCGCCGCAGCCCAGCAGAATATCAGAGCTCCGATTATGATTAACATGAGTTGTCCCAGTAGCCGCCTAGTCGTCGATGATAAGCACCGGTTTGGACTGTCTACAAGCGGACCTACTGAATGGAAAACCGGGACAGGTACCCCAACCGAAGCCGTGTAATACTTGTTGCCCGCCAAGGCTCGCTCGACCTCCCGAATAATGCTAGGCTGCGCCTATGAAGCCCGATCCGTCCATTTATGACGAGGTTGATCAAGTCGCCGAGGACGCGGCCGACGCGGAAGCTTTGGCCGACATTGCCGCCGGCCGCTTCGTGTCCAACGCCGAGGTTTGCGCTTGGCTGCGTACTTGGGGCACTGTGGACGAAAAACCTCCGCCCCCCGAGTGGTTCGAGTAATCTGGTCACGCCGGGCTCTGGCCGACCTCGCCGCGATACAAGGCCACATCCATCAGTTCCGCCCGTTGGCCGCCCAGCGTATGGCCATAAGGCTGGTGTCGGTCGCCATGGGCTTAGAGGACCATCCGAACCAGGGGCGCAACGCTGGGCGATTCCGCGAGCTCGCGACGGTCCCGCCCTATCTCATCCGCTACAAGGTGACCGCCGAAACGGTCGAAATCCTACGCATCAAGCACGCCGCGCAGCAAACCTGATGCGAAAGGGAATAGGCGCGAGGGTTTTTTGCCTCTTTGGCTGTCGGCTGGCCGGCTACTTCGCCGACACATTGCCGACCTCTCGCTTCAATTCTTCCAGCGTCACCATGAGCGTCATCGGCTCGATGGGAGAGTCCCGGAAACCGAACTTGAGGTAGAAGCGCTTGGCTTCCTCTGAGAGCGCATGGACAAGCAAGGCCCGCACGCCGATGGAATCGGCCGCCGCGAGAGTCCTTAGCGCCGCGTCCTGAAGCAGGCCGGCGCCAACACCTTTGCCCTGTAGGCTCCGGTCGACCGCCAGACGCGCCAGGACAATCGCCGGGACGGGATCAGGCATGTTCCGGCGGATGCGCGATGGGGCGATGCTGTGCATGATCGAAGCCGCAGCCAAGCTGTAGAAGCCGACCACGCGGCCTTCCCGGCAGGTGACAAACGTGCGTGTCGCGCCGGCCGCCTCGTTTGCCAGCGCCCGGCGCATCAGCCATTGGTCGAGGGCCGGGACCCCAGAGTCGAACCCATCAATCTGATGATCGGACCGAAGGGGCTCCGGCGCACCGGGTTCGCCGGTGTTCACTTCGCCCAGGGCGGCTTGCGGGCAAACAGCGAACGCAGACCGGGATTGTCGCGCGGCGGGCTGGCCAATGCGCTCTGAAACGCCTCCCACTTGGCGTCGTCGAGCTGGAACACCCGACGGTCGGCCAGCGCATCGACGGCGGCGTTCAGGCCGCTATCGAGCAAAAACTCGCTCACCGTCTTGTTCGTGACCGACGCTGCTTGCTGCAGGGTGCGCTTTGCGTCCGGAGTCATCCTCAAGTCGACGCGCTCCGAACGCGCTTCAAATCCATCGGGCATGGGCCGCTCTCCTGAGCGACCCTTATAGCAAACCGTACATTGTCAGGACAGAAAAAGTTTGTGCGGCCCTTGTACCCCCAACCGCGAGATCAGCTCACAATCCCAGTTCGCTGTGCGATCCCAGGCGGACAAGTTGCAGGGTCTCGGGGTCGGGCTTGCGGTAGATCAGCACAAGATCGGGCTTGATGTGGCAGTCGCGATGGTCCGCCCAATCGCCTGTGAGCGGGTGATCGAAGTTCCGGCGCGGCAGCGGACTGTCCGCGGCCAGTTGGTTGATCACGGCCGCCAAGGCCGCGTCGAGCGCCTTGCTGTGCCGACCAGCCTTTTCGCGCTTGTAGTCGCGCCTGAACCGGGTGGTAGGCTCAATCTTCCGCATTCAGATCGGCGAGCAGCGCCTCGGCAGTATCGAATCGGGGCAGGCCCCCCCGGCGGGCTTGCATCATCGCCTCGATGGTTTGCGCGTTCGGCACAAGCGGCTCGAAGGGCAGGGCCTTCTCTGCGGCGATCCGTGTCATCATCAAGCGGAAGGCGTCAGACACGGTCAGGCCCATCGCAGCCAGCACGGCGGAGGCTTCGGTCTTGATGCGCTCGTCGATGCGGGCGCGGACGATGGCGTTCTCGGTCATGGCTCACCTTTGGGCCACAATGTAGCACGCGAACCGCAAAGCGCCAGCGCAATGGCGGATGGGTTCCCGCTTTGGCTGCTACGCGCCGATGCTCTCTGCCCGCTACTTCGCCCCCAGCACCGGCAGATTGGCCAGCTCGTTCATCTCCGCGATGCCGCCCGTGCGCGGGCCGTGCAGCGGGATGATCTGCTGCACGTCGATGTGGTAGCGCGCGAAGTTGTCCCTCAGATTGACGATATAGGGGTTGGACCACTGCAGCTTGGGCGCCGTAAGCGACTCCGTGTTCCAGCCGTCCGCCTCGATCAGCATCTTCTCGGCCGGCAGGTAGATGTTCAGCATGGCGACGTTATGGGCCGTGCCGACCTGGTGATAGACCTCCACCCGGCGCAGCGGATCGTCCAGCACCAGCTTGTCGTTGGTGACTAACAGGAACTTCGGCTTTTTCTTTGAGCGCTGAAGCCTATCGGGGTTGATCAGGTGCGGGGTCTTCCAGATCCGCGCATAGTATTCCGCATTGACCGGCATGGTGACGATGATCGCCCCGGCGTCGACATAGGTGCGCAGGCCGCCGGAATGGTCGAAGTGGGCGTGGGTGTTGATCAGATATTTGATCGGCTTGCCCGGGATCGCCTTCTTGGCCGCTTCCATCACGGCGATGGAGCGGGCCTCGCTGAGGGGCGCGTCGACCATGACGATATGGTCGGACGCTTCCACCGCCACGCTGTGCCACTGGAATCCACGGATCCAGAACACGCCCGGCGCCAGTTGGTCGACCGTGGTCTTGACCGGCGCGCCCATGGCCGCGCGCATGGCCGGGGGCGCAACGATGTCGACGGGGATGTTGACCTTCACCGACGAGATGGTGATGTCCAGGCGGGTCTTGCCGCCCATCTCGCGGACAATATGGCCGGGGAACAGCACGCCGTCGAAGTCGCGATAGTCGGTGAACCGAGCCTCGCACAGCATGTCGCCCAGCACCGGACTATCGATCCAGGTGCGGATGCGTTCCACCTCGTTGCGCTTGTTGATCAGGCCGACGAACTTGTGCACGCCGTCGATGTAGGTGATTTCGGTCCCGCCCTTGACCGCGCGGGCGGTGGGGTGGTGAGCGGCGGCGGCGCGCAGGAAGCCGTGCGGCGTGGCCCAGATTTCCATGGCCCGTTCTTCGACGTTCTTGTCTTCGGGAATGTTGGTCGGCGGCAGGCCCGTGCCGGGGCCGCCGACGGGCATGATCACCCACGAGGTGTCGCCCGAGACGTATTCATCCACCACGTCCAGCTTGGCGTCTTTTTGCAGGACCCGGCCGATGATGGCCGGGGGCCGCAGCATCAGCATGCGCTTGCTGGCCGTCTCATAGTTGATCGTCGCGGTATAGCTGCTCACGTCGTAGATCGGATCGGGCGCAGAGGGGCTGGGCGATTGGCCGAACAGATGCCAGGTGCCCTTGCCGACATATTCGATGGTCTTGACGTTGTCGGCGTCAAACGCCTTGCGCGCGGCGACGAGCGCGGCGGGCAGGGAATGGGCCGCCGCTAAGGGATGAGCCTGGGTCTGGACCGCCAGATAGCCGAGCAAGGGGGTGGCCAGCGCCAGGCGCCGCGAAATGGTCCGCATCCGATGTTTCCTCTACCAAAGTTTTTGCGAAGCCGGACCCCATCCGCCGCGCCCGCATCGGGCTGCTCGGTCGGGGCGTTCCGCCTCCATATTTTATCCTTCCAGGCCTGATTAGGCCTGAGGCTTTCACAATTTAGGATTGTTCGGCGCCGGTCAAGCTGGGGCTGGCCAAACCGCCGTCAGGATAGCGGCGGCGCAATCCTGCGAGCTTGCCGAGTTGAAACACCCGGCGTCAAAATGGATGATATCGCTAAGGCAGCGATGCGAACGAACACACTGGGGGGAACCATGTCGATCCGAAATACGGCTGCCTGCGCTCTGGCGCTGATGACCCTGGCGGCCGGTCCGGCGTTGGCGCTCGACAAGTTGTCACTCATCCTGGGTCAGCACACTCCGCCCTTGATGAACACCCTGAACCTGGTGGCCGAAGGCGCCGGCTTCTATAAGGAAGAGGGCCTGGAGGTGACCACCACCCTGGTCGACAACTCCACCTTGGCCCTGATGACCTGCGCTAACGGCAAGGGCGACATCTGCCCGGCCGCCATCGAACCCCTGGTCAACCACTATGACGAGGGCGTGCGCATGAAGATGTTCCTGGGCCGCGAGTCCAAGTTCGGCAATGTGATCGCCGTGCCTCAGGACAGCGCGATCAAGTCGTTCGCGGACCTCAAGGGCAAGACCATCGGCGTGCATTCGGCCACCGGCTCGGCTGGCGTGTTCACCACCCAATCGGCCCTGTCGGCCGCCGGACTGAAGCCCTCCGACACTAAGTTTGTGTCCATCGGCATGGACAAGGAGGCCATGGGCGCCTTGACCTCGGGCCGGGTCCAGGCGGTTGGCCTGCCGGTCTATGAGCTGGTGCCCTTCGAGATGGCGGGGGCCAAGCTACGGGTGTTCCGTCACCCGGTCCTGGCCGATGTCGCCAATGGCGGCTATGCGGTGGCGCCGTCGATCCTGGCGACCAGGGCCGACGCCATCGGGCGCTTTTCGCGCGCTATCGTCAAAACCTCGCTGCTGATCCGCTACAATCCCTCAGCCGCCGCGCGGGCCATGTTGAAGGCTCAGGGCAATCCTGCCGACGAGGCCGAGGTGAAGCGTCTGGCCGGCGACTTGGCGGCTTGGCAAGACGATCTTCCGGCCTTTGATCCTGACAGCAAGCGGATCGGGGCCTTGTCGCAAGAGGGGGTGCAGCGTTACATCCAGCTGCTGAAGGACGCCGGTTTGAGCCGGCGGGCGATTCCGGCGTCAGAAGTCGTCACCGACCAATTCATCGCCTTCGCCAATGACTTCGACCGGAAGGCTTTTGAGACGCGCGCCAAGGCCATGAAGTGATGCCCCGCGCGCGGCCTACCTGGCCGCGCGCGGATGCACTGAAGCGGCCCAAAGCGGCCGGAGGGGGCGCCGGGGGCGCGGGCGGCTTTTCGCGATAGACGCTGTGGCAACCGCCGCAGGCCTTGCCGATGGCGCCTGCGCCCGCGGCGACGTCGGCCGGCGTGCCGGTCTTGATCGCAGCGGCTTCTGCCACTTCGGCGTCGTGCAGATTGGCGATGGCCTTCATGAAGCCGTCGTGGTCCGACCAGATGGCCGGCTTGGCGGCGGTCTTGCCGGGCAGATCAGCCGAGCTGGTCCCGGCGGGGAACAGGCCGCCCATCTTGGCGCTGGCCGCCAGCAGGTGGTCGATAGCAGCCTGGGCCTTGGCTTGGTCGCCCACGCCCTTGCCATAGTCGCCGATGGCCTTGGTGTCAGGCCCCTGGGATTTCATCAGGGCCTGGCGATCGCTCACCGCCGCAGGCTTGTCCTGCGCCACGACGGCCGATGCGCCTAACAACGCCACGCCGATCGACGCAGCGACAAAAGTCCATTTCTTTACAGGGGTCATGGTGTTCCTCCGAATAGATGCCCAGGCTATTTTACGGTCACGTCTTGAGGGACTCGATCTCGCCCACAAGCTTTCCCGCACAATCTTGTTCTTGTCTCGTTTTCTTTTGCCACAGTGGGGCTGTTCTGGCCGGGAGCGACGCAGCGAATTAAAAAATCGAACCACGAAGAACCCCAAGAGCAAAAAACTTCGTCATCCTCGGAAAACACGCAGTGTTTGTCCGAGGACGCAGCCGCTCCAGGCTATCGGCCGCGCCCGGGCTCAACCGCCCCAGCGTTGAGGTCTTCGCTGCTGGTTCCCCGGGCTCGCCGTTCCGGCGACCCGAGGATGACCTTTCTAAAAGGGGGCAGCTGACTCGGTGTTCTTGGTGAGCTTGGTGGTTCAACAATCCCGGTTTGCGCCCGGCGCCGCGGTCGGGCATGGTCTGGCCAGTAGAAGGCCAAGGCCGATGAAGCGGGCGAATGACCCGTCCGGCCAGGGGCAAGGAGGAAACGAATGGAATCGCACGGTGCAAATCACGGGCGAGGCGGGGCGCCGTTCGCCCTGGCCGCGCTCATGGCCGCAGGGCTGCTGTCCGGCGCCGCGCCGGCGCCGCTCGGGTTCGAAACGCGCCTGTCGGCCGTCGCAGACGATCTGTCTACGCGCGATGATCTGGCCGGGGTCGGCCATGCGCGCGCCAGTCTTCAGGGCAATCAATTGACGGTCTCGGGCGAGTACCAGGGGCTGGCGTCCAACGCGACCGGCGCGGAGTTACGCCAGGGCTATGGCGTCGGCGCCCCCAGCAGCACAGTGGTCGGCCCGTTGCAGGTTTCCGGGGGACGGCAAGGGACCCTGTCGGGCGCCCTCAAGCTGACGAAGACCCAGCTCACCGCCATGAAGGCCGGCTGGATCTATGTGCAGATCAAGAGTGAAAAAGCGCCGGACGGCCATCTTTGGGGTTGGCTCCTGCCGCCCAGGGCCGCGAGCCAATAAGGAGGGAGACGCCATGACATACCGTAAAATGGGGCAAGGCCTCCTCGCGCTCGCCGCCGCCTCGGCCCTGCTGGCCGCAACCGCCGCCGCCCAGACCGGAGCGCCCGGGATCTACACCGAAGCCCAGGCCCAGGCTGGCCGGACGGTCTATCTGCAGTCCTGCGCCGGCTGCCACCAGCCCGATCTGGTCGGCTACAACGAAGCCCTGCCCCTGAAGGGCGAAGCCTTCATGAGCAATTGGCGTGATCGGCCGGTAGGGGCTCTGTACAACTACACCGCCAAGACCATGCCCAAGGGCAGCGCATCCACCCTCAGTCCTGACGCCTACGCATCGGTGATCGCCTATATTCTGCAGGCCAACGGCGCCCGCCCCGGACCCGAGGCGCTGTCAGCCAATGCGCGCAACCCCATCGGCTCAATCGCCGACGGCAAGCCCCTGTCCGCCGCCGCGCTCACCGCCGCTGCAACGGCCAAGCCCGCCGCCAATGGCGCCGCCGGCGGACCCCTGGCGGCCGCCGAGGCGGCTCAGGCCGGCCATAAGGGCCTGGATGTGAAGGGCACGGTGCCCAACTATCGGCCCGTGACCGACGCCATGCTGCGCGACCCGTCGCCCAATGACTGGCTGATGTTCCGCCGCAACTACAAGGGCTGGAGCTCCAGTCCCCTGAACCAGATCACCACCGACAACGTCGCCAAGCTTCAGCTGAAATGGAGCTGGGCGATGAACGAGAGCGGGGCCGTCGAGGTCACGCCCATCGTCCACGACGGGATCATGTTCCTGTCCAACACCAGCAACACCATCCAGGCCCTGGACGCGCGCACCGGCGAGCTGATCTGGGAAAACCGACTGGGTCCCCCGTCCACAGTGCTGTACGGCGCGACCCGCAGCCTGGCCCTGTACGACGACAAGGTGTTTGTCGCCACCACGGACGCCCGCCTCTATGCGCTGAGCGCCAAGACGGGCGAGATTGTCTGGTCGCAGGACCTGGCGCCCCGGGGCAAGGGCTACACCGCCAGCGGCGGGGTCATGGCCATCAACGGCAAGATCCTGTCGGGCATGACCGGCTGCAACCGCTTCGTCGCCGCAGGCTGCTATATCAGCGCCTGGGACGCCCAGAGCGGCAAGCTGCAATGGAAGTTCGTGACCGCCGCCCAGACCGGCACGCCGGGCGGCGACACCTGGAACGGCCTGCCGGACTATGACCGCGCCGGCGGCGAAACCTGGGTCGCGGGCAGCTACGATCCGGACCTGAACCTGACCTATTGGGGCACGGCCCAGGCCAAGCCCTGGATGCGCGCCAGCCGCAAGTCCGGCGCCGGCGCGGCCCTCTACAGCTCCTCGACCCTGGCCCTGAACCCGGACACCGGTGAGCTCAAGTGGCACTACTCGCACGCGCCCGGCGAATCTCTGGACCTGGACGAGGTGTTCGAACGGGTGCTGGTGGATGTGGACGGCCGCAAGGACGTGTTCACCGCCGGCAAGACCGGGATCATGTGGAAGCTGGACCGCACCAACGGCCAGTTCCTCGGCTACCACGAGATGGTCCTGCAGAACGTCTACGACAAGATCGATCCGGTCACCGGCGAGCCGCACTACCGGCCCGACATCATCAATCAAAAGACCGGCGAATGGGTGGCCAATTGCCCGAGCCAAGAGGGCGGCCACAACTGGCAGGCCATGAGCTACAACCCCGGCGCCGACCTGCTGATCGTGCCCCTGAGCCAAAGCTGCAGCATGATGAAGGGCCGGGACATGGACCTTGCCGAAGGCAAGTCCTCCACCGCCGGCGCCGCCATCAAGGTCTATGAGATGCCCGGCACGGACGGCAAGATGGGCAAGCTGGCGGCCTATGATCCCAAGACCTTGAAAGAAGTCTGGTCCATCGAGCAGCGTGCGCCGTTCCTCACCGCTGTTCTCTCCACCTCCGGCAATGTGGCCTTCGTCGGCGACTATGACCGCTGGTTCAAGGCGGTGGACGTGCGCACCGGCAAGCTGCTGTGGCAGGTCCGCCTGGGCACCACGGTCCAGGGTTATCCGGTGACCTTCGCCATCGACGGCAAACAGTACGTCGCCGTCACCACCGGCATCGGCGGCGGCAGCCCGGAAAACATGCCCATCACCATCCTGACCGAGGTCCACCGGCCGTCCAACGGCCAGGCGATCTATGTGTTTGGGCTCCCGGACGGGTCGTAGGGCTCCGGCGCGGCGAGACTGAGCTCACGCCGCCTGCAGCGTGAAGTCCACGTGCACCGCGTCGTAGGGAAACACGAACCCTTCGCGCGTCCGGTCCAGCACTCCGGCGTCGAGGAGCGCGCGGACATCACCGTGCACCGCCTTCACGTCGCGGCCCACGCGGCGACCGATTTCGCGGATCGACATGGCGCCCTGGCCGGTCATGGCCTTAAGCAGCTCCCAGCGCTTACGCGTGAGCGTTTTCCAAAGCAGCTCCGCCGAGGCGAAGGAGATGTGGGCGCCTTGCGGTTCGCCTTGGAACGCCGCCAAGGCGCGGCGTGTCACATCCTCGCGCGAGGCGACCGACAGGGTGACGATGTTCATTGGAGCCTCCATCGGTCCACGTCGTTCCAAAAGTCGGCCAAGAGCTGAGCCGGCGTCGTGAAGGCGTATTCGCTCTCGGTCTCGCCGAAATGAATTACGGTGACAGTGCATTTAATTGTGGCGCGCCCGTTCAAGCCTGCAGGGTCTTGGCCAATTAAATGCACTGTCACCGTAATTCTGTCACCGTAATTCCCCTACTGCACCCGCACCACCGCCACCGCCTTGGCCGGCAGGTCGAACGCCAGCTTCCCGTCTTCCACCCGCCCCGCAAACGCGACCGGGCGAACGGCATTGGGCGCTTCGAAGGTGTTGTGGGCGTCCATGGTGGGGGCGGTGAGAATCTGTCCCGTCGCAGCGCCTGACAGGTTGGTCGTCACATGGGCCGGCCGGTTCGGGTCGGTGTTGACCAGGGACAGATAGAGCTTGCCGTCCACGCCCCGCGCCGCAGAAACGTCCACCTGGGCGATCGCGTATTCGCCCTGTTTGTAGGTCGGGCCGGCGACTTGGGCCGCCAAGGGCGTGGCGCCTTGGAACGGCACATACATGGCATAGATCCAGTATGTCGGGGTGCGCAGGAATTTCTCGTGGTCCGTCAGGATCATGGCCTGCAGCACATTCACCATCTGGGCGATGTTGGTCATCTTCACCCGGTCGGTGTGCCGGTGGAATATGTTGAGCGTCAGCGCCGCCACCTCGGCGTCGCGCAGGCTGTTCTGCTGCATCAGGAAGCCGGGCGGCGTCCCCGGCGTGGGGTCGTACCAGGAACCCCATTCGTCCAGGGCGATGGCGGTATGGTTGGCCGGATCGTCCTTGTCCATCACCTTGGTCAGGCCGGTGAGCAGGGTGTCCATGGTCTGGGCCTTCGCCAGCATGGTGATCCAGCCGGTTTCGTCGAAGCCGAGCGCCGGACCCCGAGGCGTTCCGACTGCGCCCAGAGGATGGGCGTTGGGCAAGGTATACTGGTGGACCGAGAGCATCTGGATGCCCTGGACGTTTTTCATCAGGGTGTCGGTATAGTCATAGACGTCCGCATCCAGACCCTTGGGCCCGCTGATGACCTTGGTCACGCTCTGGCCAGGCGGAGGGCGGACGAAGATGGAGTAGCGGTTGCTGACATCGGCCGCGTACTGGGCGTTCATCACCCCGCCGCAGCCCCACAGCTCATTACCGATGCCGAAGTATTTGATCGTCCAGGGCTTTTTGCGCCCGTTCTTGCGCCGCTCATTGGCCAGCGTCGAATTTTCGGAGGAGGTCATGTACTCCATCCAATGGGCCATATCGAGCGGCGTCATGGAGCCGACGTTGCCGGAGACAAAGGCGTCAGCTCCGATCAGTTCGGCGAAATTCAGAAACTCATGGGTGCCGAAGCTGTTGTTCTCGGTCACACCGCCCCAGTGCGTATTGATCCGCACTGGCCGCTTTGAGCGCGGTCCAATGCCGTCGCGCCAGTCATACATGTCCGCGAAACAGCCGCCCGGCCAACGCACCACGGGGACCTTGATGGCCTTCAGCGCCTCGACCACATCCTTGCGATAGCCGTGGATATTGGGGATCTTGCTGTGCTCGCCGACCCAGATGCCGTCGTAGATTCCGTGGCCCAGGTGCTCGGCAAACTGGCCATAGATATGGCGGTCGATCACCGGCCCGGCTTTGGACGTATCCACCGTCACGGTGACTTCGCTCGGCGCAGGCGTCTGGGCGAAAGCGCCCTGGCTTAGGGTGAGGGCCAAGGCTGCGGCTAACAGGACTTTCATCGGGTTCATCGTTTCGGTCCTTAGGCCAGGGGATCGTGCCGGTCGCGCCAGCGCATGAACAGGTCCGGCCAACTGGCGGCTGTGGTCGGCGGCGCCACGCCGAAGCCGTGGCCGCCCTGCTCGAACACGTGCAGCTCTGCCGGAACCTGGGCGGCCTTGAGGGCGGAAAACATCGCGATGCTGTTGGCGACCGGCACGGTCTCGTCATCGGCCGCAACGGCGATAAAGGTCGGCGAGGCGTCCTTGGCCACCTGGCGCTCGTTGGAGAAGGCCAGGACATCGGCGTCGGAGGGATGCTCACCGATCAGATTGGCGCGTGAGTGGGCGTGGGTGAACGTCGGGTCCATCGTCACCACCGGATAGCACAGCCCCGTATAAGCCGGCCGACAGGGCAAGGCGTCTATCGCGTCGGGCGGCCCGTAGAGTGCGACGCCGGGGCGAGAGGTGAGCATGCCGGCCAGGTGGCCGCCGGCCGAAAAGCCCACGGCGCCGATCTTGTCAGGGTCCACGCCCCAGTCGGCGGCTCTGGCGCGCATTAGGCGCATAGCCCGCTGGGCGTCCTGCAAGGAGGCAATCCCGCGCTGGCTCCAGCCTTCGCCCGGCAGCCGGTAGATCAGCATGCAGACGGTAAAGCCTCGCGAGAGCAGAAAGTGCGCCATATCGACCGGCGCCTTGTTCACCACCAGGTTCTGATAGCTGCCGCCTGGGATGAGCAGAACCGCGCGATGACGGTTGGAGGCGGGCGGCGGCCTCAGCACTTCCAGGCGCGGGGCGATCACGCCGGCCAGGCCGATGGTGGCGATCTTTTCGGCCAGGCCTGCGGGCGGCGTCTCCATCGCTCCAGCGGGCCAAAGGTCGATATGTTCGGGCGAGGGTACGCCTGCCCCGGGTGCGCTCTGGGCAAAGGCTGCGGAGGGCATAAGCCCCAAGACGGCCATGGTGAGCAAGGCGCGACGTTCGATCATCCGATCCCCCCTGAATATCTCGAGCCCAGTATATCGGCTTTGGCGCGGGAGGTCAGTGATCCGCCGCCAAGGCGCTGGAGAGCACGTCCGCCAGCCGCACCGACGCTTGGCCCAGCCGGTCCGCCGTCTCGCCCTTGAACTGGTCGATATAGGTCTTGGAAACATCCACCGGACCCACGGGACCGGCGCCGCAGGCGATGGACAGGGCCTTATAGGCGCGCTGGGCCAAAGCATGGCTTTCGCCCACCCAGCTATCCGGGGAACCGCCCCGCCATTGCGCGGCGTGCGCCTCAGCGAGGGCTTTTACCGCGCGGGCGCCATCATCCACATTGCCGACGGAGGCCCACACCAGGGCGTTATCCCAAATAGCGTGAAACTCAGGCCGGATGTGGTGAGGCGGATTGGGGGGAACCGCGTCCGGGGCCAGGCGGATCGCAACCTTGACGCCGTCCTGGTCGCCGTTGTCCGCCGCGTGGAACGGCTCATGGGCGTCTGCGGTCAGGTGCAGGACAAAGGCCAAGGCCTCGGTCCGGTCGTCGTCCGACGCGGAGGGGTCGTTCAGCACCTTGACGAACCGCTTGATCCCCTCGCTCACGCACACCCCATCCTGGCAATAGGGCTTGGGCGCGGGCGGGCGGGGCGGCTCGTCGCACAGGGGGATGTTGTCGAAATGGATGTTGGCGGTGGGGGCGTACTTGCCCTTGGTGCGGGCGCAATCGGCGAAGGTGGCGAAGGCGTCCAGGGTGTGGGCGCTGCAACCGGCGTAGTCGATGCCATGGGCGACGATCTTATCGACGGCCTGCTGCACCTGTGGCGACACACGGCCATAAGCGACCCGCGCCACGATCTGATGGGCGTCCGGTCCCCAGGCCCAGGCGCTGTGGCCGGTGAAAAGGAGCATCGCAGCAGCGAGTGTGAATTTAAGGCTCTTGAACATCGTCCCCAACAGGCCGACCGCAGTTGATAGGCCGCTACGCCAGCTTATCGATGTCGAGTTTGCCTGTGCTGGCGCCGACGCGATCAACCGGCATTCCCAGCTTGTCCATCACCGTGACCAGCAGGTTGGCCGAGCAGTCGCCGTCGAACATGAGGTGGCGTCCGCCTTTGATCCCCTGGTTGGGACCTCCTACCAGCATGACCGGAATGCCGATGGGAGAGTGCAGATTGCTGTCGCTCATGCCCGCGCCGTAGATCAGCAGAGTATGGTCCAGCAGGGAGCCCTCGCCGTCCTGGGTCTTGCTGAGCTTGTCCAGGAAGTAGGCGAACATCTGGGTGTGATAGGTGTTGATCTTGGCCAGGGACGCCAGTTTCTGCGGGTCGTTCTGGTGGTGCGACAGGGGGTGATGACCCTCCGGCACGCCGATCTGCGGATAGGGTCGGCCGCTGAATTCGCGCCCGTACATGAAGGTCGTCACCCGCGTCAGGTCCGACTGGTAGGCCAGCACCTGCAGGTCGTACATCAGCTTGATGTGCTCCTCGAAGGTGGCGGGAATGCCGACCGGCTGGCTGACCAACGGCATGTCCTTGGCGCTCTGGGCCTCCGCCTTCTGGATGCGCATTTCGATATCACGTACCCCGTCTAGATATTCGGCCAGCCGTGAACGGTCCTGCGAACCCAGTTGCCGGTTCAGGTCGGCGGATTCGGCGGTGACGAAATCCAGGATGCTGCGGTCCTGGCGCATATGGGCCAGCCGCGCGGCGGAGTCCGTGCTGCCCACATCGCCGAATAGCCGCTCGAACACCAGCCGGGGATTGATCTCCGGGGGCAGGGGCAGGGTCGGGTTGAGCCAGGAGATGGCGTTACCCATGATGCAGGGGTTGGCGTCGCACAGACCGGCGCCGTCGATGGGATCCAAGCCCAGTTCCAGGGACGCCAGCTGGGTTTGCTCGCCAAAGCGCTTGGCGACCATCTGGTCGATGGAGATCGCCGCCATGCCGCCGCCGCCCGGCGCCTTGCCCGGCGGCGTGCCGGTCAAAAAGTCGGTCGAAGACCGCGAGTGCGGGCTGGAGGCAGTCTTGCTGGGCGCATTCATGCCGGAGATGGCCAGCAGGCGATCATGAAACGGCGCGAGCGGCTGCATGATCGGCGACAGGTCCAGGGCGCCGGTGGTCTTGGGCGTCCAGTAGTCCATCGACATGCCGTTGGGCAGGTAGACGACGCCGAAGCGCTTGGCCGGGGCGAGCTTGTCGGCGGCCCTAGCCAGGGCCGGCTCCATGGCGTCCAGCAGGGGCAGGGCCACGCCTGCGCCCAGGCCGCGCAACATGGCGCGGCGGTCTAGGGACAGCTTCTTGATGATCATGGCGGCGATCTCACTGTAGTGCCGAAGCGGCTTTGTCGCTGTTGCGTGCGACGCTGGAAGGAGCCGCCGGCGCGGACGGCGCGGTTCTCATCAGGAACGGTTCGCTTGCGACAATACCACCGATGATGGATCGCCAGCGATAGTCATCCTTGCGAGCGTCATGCACGATCTTGCGCACGACGGGCATGTCATAGGCCTCTATCTGCCGCCCCAGGGCATAGGCCAAAAGCCTTTGTGTCATGGCCTGGACGAACTGCTCCTTGCGGGCCAGAAGCGCGTCGCGCAGACCGCCGGGGCCTTGGAACTTGGTTCCGTTCGTCAGCACGCCTGAGGAATCGATGGCCGCCCCCGCGTCGGTCGTGCGCCAACGGCCTGTAGCGTCGAAGTTCTCCAGCGCGAAACCCAGCGGGTCCATCGAGGCGTGACAAGCGGCGCACACCGGGTTCTTGCGGTGCTCTTCCAGCCGGGCGCGCACGGTGGCGGGCTTGCCGCCAGCGCCTGTGTCTTTCAAGGCCGGAACATTGGGCGGGGGCTCGGGCGGGGGCGTGCCCAGCAGACTATCCAGCACCCACTTGCCGCGCAGCACGGGCGAAGTGCGGTTGGGGTAGGAGGTCACCATCAACAGGCTGCCTTGGCCGCGCAGGCCGCCACGCGGGCTATCGGGCGGCAGGTCGACGCGCCGCATGCGCGTGCCGTAGACGCCGGGAATGCCGTAGTGCTTGGCGAGCCGCTCGTTCAGGAAGGTGTAGCGGGCGGTCAGCAGCTCCACCACGCTGCGATCCCGGTGAAGCTGATCACCGAAGAACAGCTTGGTCTCCTGCTCCATCGACCGGCGCGCTTCCTCGTCGAAGTTTGGGAACAGATAGGTGTCCGGCGCCGCGTCGCGGATATTGCGCAGCAACAGCCATTGGCCCACGAAGTTGTCGGCCAGGGCCTTTGACCGTGGATCAGCGATCATTCGCCGGACTTGGCCGTTCAGCACGGCAGGCTGGTGAAGGGTTCCGGCCCTGGCCAGGGCCAGCAAGGCCGGGTCGGGGATGCTGCTCCACAGGAAGAACGACAGCCGCGATGCCAGCTCAAGGTCGCTGACCCGATAGGCCGCGCCGGGGGCTGACCCCGGCGGATCGGTTTCGATGCGGAACAGGAACTTGGGCGAGGCCAGGATGCCGGACAGGGCGGCCTGCAGGCCGGACCTGAAATCGGTTCCCTTTCGACCGTCGCGATAGAAGGCCATCAAGGCCTCGGCTTCCTTGGCCGTCAGGGGGCGCCGATAGGCCCGGCTTGCGACGGAGGAAAGAATCTTGCGTGCGCAAGGCTCCTCTTCGGCCGCCGCCTTGGGCCGGCACAGCATGATCTTGCGCTGGCTGGGCGTATCGGCCCAGGCAGACCCCTTCACGTCGAACGGCCCGCTGATCGCCACGCTGTCCACAGCCTGCAGCCGCGTTTCGTCGTAGGGGATGAGCGAGCCGGACAAGGCGCCCGCGTCGGTCGCCGCGTCTTCGAGTTTGGCCAGTCGGTCAACGTAGGATGCGCTCACCACATGGGGACCGGCCTTGACCGGCAGTCGCAGTTGCAGGCCCGCATCTGCGCTGATCGCCCAGCGCTCCCAGTCCGGATCGCCGTAGATCTCGCCGCCGTAGCTGGCCGCCGCCGTCAGCCCGTGGTTTTCGCCGCCAACCGTGAAGGTCTTCACCCGCTCGCCATCGATGCGGACCTCCAACTGCTCAGGTTCCTGCAATCCGGTGATGACGTCTTCGATCTGCCGCCGCAGGCGCAGGGTGATGACGTACTGGCCGTCGACCGGGAAATTATAGCGGATCGCGGTCCCGCCCCGGGAGCCGAACGGCAGGTCCTCGCCTTCCCGTTCAGCTTGCGACGCCAGCTTGGACACCCGGATCGTATCGGTGACGGGGCCGGCAGGCGGCAGCCCCAGCGCCTGACGGCTCACGCGTCTGGCGACGATCAGGTAGCGCTCGAGCAGGGCCGGCGAGACCGACAGAAGGCTGGCGTTGTTGTCCAGCCCCTGGGTGTCGGCGTCGTCGGGCGGCAGAAGGGCGGCGGCGTCTACATCCAGCCCGAGCAGGTCACGCACTGCGTTCTGGTATTCCGCCCGGTTCAGGCGATGAAGCGCCTGGGTTCGGCCTGGGTTGGGATGCAGCACCGCCTCGTGGTCCAGCTGACCTTCCAGCGCGGCCACAAAGGTATCGGTCGTCTGGCTATCGGGCCTGGGCCGCCCCGGCGGCGGCATGGCCCCCATGCGCAGCTTGCGAACCACCTTTTCCCAGGTCTCGGCGTCAGGCCCGATCTTGTTCGGGTCCTTATTTTCCAACACCAGACCGCCGGCCTTGCGCTGAGCATTATGGCAGGTGAAGCAGTATTGGCTGAGCACAGCCTTGTCGGGATGAGCAGCGACCGCGACCTGACCCGCAGGCGCATGGCTCGCCAATCCCCAGGCGGTGAGGATCAAGGCAGCGCGGCCGATGTGGCGCCGCAAGCTCATGCGCTCTAAGGTTCCCGCCCTGGTGACCGACCGGAATTTCATCCGACCCCGTTGGACCGACCGCCTGCCCAGAGGCCAAATGGTGGTGAATCCAACAATCTTGCTTCTCGCGAACTTGCCTGTCCAGCCAACACGCTGTCAAGCAAGCCGGAGGCAGTTCCATAGCCAGACCCGCTGGTGGACGCCCGCCGCGTGAAGTGTAGGATGTCCAACCTTATCCTGGACGGGAGGCCAAGATGAGCGCCATGCGCTTGGGTATAGTGGGCGTGATCGCCTGCATGCTGGCTGTGAGCAGCGCGGTCGCCTCGGCGCGCGACCTGCGCCTGATTGAGGCGGCCAAGCGCGACGATGTCGCGGCGGTCAAGGCGCTGACGGCCTCCGGCCTGAACGTCAACGCCCGCTCCGGCGATGGCTCGACCGCCCTTCACTGGGCCGCGCAAAATGACGATCTCGCCCTGGCCGACGCGCTGATCCGCAAGGGCGCCCAGGTGGACGCGACCACTGATCTCGGCGTCACTCCGCTCTGGGTGGCGGCGACTAACTCCAGCACGGCGATGATCCACCGCCTACTGGCGGCCCACGCCAATCCCAACACCGTGCCGCCCACCGGGCGCACGCCCCTGATGATCGCTGCGCGGGCCGGCAACGTAGACGCCGTTAAGGCGCTGTTGGCGGATGGGGCCGACCCGAACGCCAAAGAGGCCGCACACGGACAGACGGCCTTAATGTGGGCGGTGGCCGACCGACATCCGGACGTCGTGCGCCTTCTGCTCGCAGCGCACGCCGATGTTCAGGCCCGCTCAAGCACCTGGATGCAGCGGCAGAATATCTGCTGTCAGTTGACAGGAGGCGACGAAGACCCGGTGGTCATGCCCCAGGGCGGGTTCACGCCCCTGTTGTTCGCCGCCCAATATGGCGACGCGGACTCCGCCAAGCTGCTGATCGCCGCCGGCGCCGATCTGAAGGCTGTCGCCTCTGACGGCACGGGCGCCCTGGTGATCGCCGCCCACGCCGGGCAAACGGGCGTGGCGGAGGTCCTGCTCCAAGCGGGCGCCGACGCCAACGCGGCGGGCGCGGGCTATAGCGCCTTGCATGTCGCCGCGGCGGCCGGCGATCTGGCCATGACCAAGGTGCTGCTGGATCACGGCGCCAATCCAAACATCCGCCAGGAAAAGGGCAGCCCCACCAAGCGGGTGGCCAGCGGCCATTCCATGGACCGGCGCATGATCGGCGCGACCCCCTTCGTCCTGGCCGCCCACGCCGGGCATCTGGAGGTGATGAAACTGCTGATCGCCAAGGGCGCGGATCCGACCATTCCCTTGAAGGACGGCCGCTCGGCGGTGATGGTTCTGGCCAGTCACGGCACGGTGGAGGGGCCGCGCAGTCCCGACCCACAAGCGGCCGAGGCGATCAAACTGGCGATCAAGCTGGGCACGCCGGTCGATCAACCCGACCTGAACGGCAACACCGCCTTGCACGTGGCCGCCACCTTGCGGCGCGACGTGGTGGTGCAAGCCCTGGTCGACAGCGGGGCCAGCCTGGAGGCGCGAAACCACGACGGGCAAACGCCTCTGGCCGCCGCGCTCAAGCCGCCACCGCCCCGCACCGGTTCGGACGTGGTGGACGAGTACGACTTCCTGCTCAACCACACCCAAACGGCGGAGCTGCTGCGGAAGTTGGGCGCTAAGAGCTGAGGGTGAGCGGCGGAGCAGAGCAGTAGGACTTTTACGGCTATGACTTTGCGGTCTTGAACGGTTTGAGCCGCACGCGCGTGCGGTGGTCTTCACTGGCCGTGCGCTTTCCGGCCAAGTCTTCGCCCCGATAGTAGTGCTTCTGCCATCCCTCGGCGAGGGCTTGGGAGCCCGGCAACTTGAGGTCGGCGTTGAACTTCGAGCGGCTCGCCGTCCATTCGTCGTACTGCGCCTTCAGCTCCGGGTTTTCCGAGAGCAGGCAGAGTTCCGGCTCAAAAGCCTCCAGCTCGCCCCGGCGTATGGGAAACAGGTGGCAGAAGGGATCGCCCTTCTCGAAGCGCACGGTGGCTCCCGGCCGCGTGAACACCCAGTTCATCGTGAAGGTGAAGGGAGCCCAGTCCGTTTCCACGACGCCCGACAGTGGCGAAATTCCGTCCCTCGGGAGGTTGATCGGACCCTGCACCATGAAGTCGTACCCCGGTTCCGTGCGAAAGACCGCCGGGACGTGGAAGGTGAGGATGCCATGGCCGAAGTGGCTCAAGGCTGGGGATAACATTCCCGGCGCGCCTGGATCTGGTATGATGGTGATGGCGTCGAGAGCGGCGTCACCGCGCCAGATCGCCGAAAAGCCCGAGGGGCACAGCAGCTCCCAGCCGTGCGCATTCGCGATGTTTAGCGGGAGGCAGCGATAGGCGTATCGCTCGCTGGTCCCGTCCATCCATGGGCGCTCGAAGGGCGCAGGACGGACCTCAAAGGGCTGGCCGTCGATTTGAAATGCAATAAGCTTCATTTATATTCCTCACAGCCCACCGACATGCGCCTTATAAAGAAAACAACGGTGTTATACTCAATTTTATGAGGCAACTTTTATTTGCGGCAGCTGTCATCGCATTTATTGGCGTTACAGGCTCACTGTTCCGTTTGTTCCTTTTCCCATTGCTCCAGCCCGTCCCTTCAACACGAAATTCCAATATCCGTTCGATTTCAACATCAACTGCAGCAGTTAGCCCGACACCCACGTCGGCGGGTCAGTGGATTTCGATAGAAGATGCAACAACATCAGGTTTCTATAGCCGCTTTAGCAGTGTATTTTACTACAGCAAAAAACTAGCAGGGGCTGACGTTTCAACTTTCCAGGTTTTTTACACCGAAGACGGTCACGCGCTTTTTGCCAAAGATAAGGCTCACGTATACGGCATCGATATCGATCCGTTTTTAATTAATGGAGCCGATCCAGCGACCTTTTCTGTTTTAGGACAAGACTTATACACAACCAATATTTATGCAAAGGATGATAAGCATGCCTACTGGTTTAACTGGCAAGATTGGGGAGTTATTAACGGGGTGGACCCAGCAACGTTTACAACGAATGAGGACACATTGCCTTACGCGAAAGATGGTATTCACGTATTTTATGGCGGCGATATATTCTCCACCGCTGATCCGATGACCTTTTCCGTCTTCCCGCTGTCAAATTTTGCAAAGGATCGGCATCATGTCTACTATAATGGTGGTGGAACACTTCCGCCAAGTCCCATAGCGGGCGCTGACCCAAACACCTTTCTAACCTTTCCGGGAGCTTATGACCCCGGGGGCGGACCCAACGGGATGCTTGACCCAAGTGCCTATGGAAAAGACAAAGACAGTGTAATCTGTAGATCTAGTGAATTATCCGGCGCAGACCCTAATTCCTTTAGACCAATCGGATCAAAAGGCGCAATTGATAAGAACAACTATTATAGTGACTGCGGCATATACGATCCAACTCTTCCCCCTTGAATTGGCGTGTCATGGCGTTTTTACCGGAGTCACCCAGCCCACGATATTATATGGGCCGCTCGCCGAACTGGCAGCCCCGAGCTGGTAGCTTGATGACCATGTTCCATCTGCACTCTTATTGAACGTCAACTGTCTATTGACCGCAAAACTTCCACCACCACTGGGGGTGTTGTCAGATTTTAAGGTCATATTATCTTCGATTAATGTGACGACGATTTTATTCGGGTTTATTTCAGTGACACCCTTCACAATAGCAACGTGGCCAACCCCGGGGTCATTTGTCGTCATGGAGATGATACTTCCTATTTCGGGTGCATGTTGCTTTGAGCCATCGAAATATTCTGCGTTTGCACCTGTGGCTAAATCGCTTGCAACATACTGACCATTCTTTAAGTTTCGCGGCGCGTTTTTAAACCCCAGGATTGATAAATACTCAGATACAAGGGCTGTGCACTGAAATGGACCATCTGCATCTTTTGTGCCATCGGCACGCACGTCGGCGTATGCCTTTAGCGTATTAATTTTACCGTTCACGTCTATTGTCATCGTATCGATAGGTGCAAATGGAGTTTGAACATTAGGCTCAAAGCCGCTGGCGGTTAGTCCCCAGGTCACATTTCCTGGTTGCTTTATAAGCGTGGAATCCTTGCTATACGAGCCGTTATTATTGTTCGGCGTTCCCTGGAGTACAGGAGGCGGTTGCTCAAGCGATTTCGAATTTCCAAGATTGTTTCCAATGATAGGTGCTGGTGTCGGTGTCTTGGATTGTGCCGGCGGCGCAGCGGAATTCGTCGCCGGTGTCGTTCCCGACATAGCGAACGAGGGAGCCGAGATCAGGCTAGGCGTCTGGTTTAGAAACTGGGACACGAAAGGTTGAGTGGCTGCCGTTACAACGGGCTGGGCCACAAACCGGACGACGCCCGACTGTACAGTAGCAGCGACCTGGAAATTCCCCGTGGCCACGGTCGATGGCAAGAGGGTGGCAAGTCCCGTCAGCGCCGTGCTGAGCCCGTTGTGCAGGCTGCTCGCGGAGCAACTTGTTGCGCAGCTAGATGCGAGGGCCAGCAACTGTGAGGCCTGGGCTATCGATTGAGAAAGGTCGATCTCAAGCCCGCCATTTGGGAATGTCGAAATTGAGAAGGTGGTCGGCGGACTCGCTGGGGGCGGGGGCGATACAGGAGGCGGACTGACGGGTGGTGGGGATACCGGAGGTGGTGGGCTCACTGGTGGAGGCGATACTGGCGGTGGACTCACAGGCGGGGGCGGCGAGACCGGAGGCGGACTTACAGGTGGAGGAGAAACCGGCGGCGGCGGACTGACAGGCGGCGGCGACACTGGAGGAGGTGGAGACACCGGAGGCGGGCTCACCGGAGCCAGCGGAATATTCGATGTCTGCCACTTCAGGTACGGATAGCTCACACCCGCATTGATAGTCCAAACCGTCGGATCGAATCCGGTCGGTAACCCAGCCGTGAGTTGAGCCGTTGTCAGACCGGTTCCGGCAGCACTTGTGACCTGCCCCGTCGTTTGGACATCCCAATAGGAATTGATCACGGGATAGCCTGAAACCAATACCCCAATCAGCCCGCCTGTGGTTGAGCCCGGACTGCCCTGGACTAAGCCGGTCGCGTAGGACGTGGAGATTGAGCCGCCGTAGCCGACCAAGCCGCCAAGTCGATTGGAGCCACTTACACTGCCCGTCGCATAGGAATCGGTGATTGAGCCCAGGCCGACCTGGTTGTCCCCCACGAGCCCGCCGGTCATGAAGTCGCCGGTGACGTTCGCCGATGAAAAGGAACGTAGGATCTGGCCGCTGTTATTGGCGACCAAGCCGCCGACTTCCGCGCCGCCGAGACTGGTCACGGTCCCGCTGGTGGATGAGTTGATGATTTGGCCGTTGTTGGTCCCGACCAATCCAGCGCCGCCGACGCCCGTCACCGCGACATTGGTGAGGCGAAGGTTTTGGATAATCGCGCTTGAGCCGGTGGTTGCAAAAAGGGCCGAACGAACCGCTGTCGGCTGATCGATGAACAGGTTCGATATCTGGTAGCCTTGGCCGTCGAACTGTCCGGTGAAGGTCGAGGCACTGCCTATGGGCGCAAAGCCGGTCGCCGTGTTCCACATGCCCGCCGGGTTGGATAACTCGGACATGTCGATGTCATTACCGAGCTTGTAGTTCGAGCCCAGGTGCAGGTCGATCAACTGGAGCTGGTGGGCATTGGTGATGATGCCCGTAGCCTCGCTTTGCAGGAACGGCCGCGTGCTGCCGGAGACCATGAACCAGCCGCTCGAAAAATCGAATCCGGCGTAGTTCGACTGATTGAAGGCGTAGTTGGGTGCGGTTGGGTCGGCGCTTTGGAGGCCAACGCCGCCGGCGCTCGTGGCTTGGTGGCTGGTTGTCTTGTCCCAATAAGCGTTGGTCAGCGTGATGCTGTCTATGTTGCCAATCAGGCCACCAACGAAGTCGGCAGGGTCGGCCGTCACTTGGCCGGTCGAGAAGACTTGATCGATGAGGCCGCTCTGAGCGTTGCCAATGAGCCCGCCCACATAGTTCGCGCCCGATCCGTCCGACGTGATATTGACCGAGCCCGTGGCGTAGGATTTGGCGATGGGGCCGTCCTCGATCCCCACCAGGCCTCCGGCCTTCATGCTGCCCCCTGTGCCTGAGACCGGGCCGCTGGCGTAGGAGCTCGTTATGGAGCCGATGTTGAAGCCAACCAGACCGCCTAGTATGTAGTCGCCGGTGACTGATGCGGTCGAATAGGAGTTTACGATCTGGCCTGTGCTGGAATTGTAGCCAACGAGCCCGCCCGCGCCAGAACCCGACACGGATCCAGTCGAGTAAGAATTGCTGATGATGGCGTCATTGTCGCCTGAAATGCCGCCAGCCTGGCCGCCGCCGGTGACCGACACTGCCGAACTGGAGTTGGAGATGCGGCTGCTTCCGTTGGTGAGCGGCAAAACGTTGCCGCCGAAGTTGCTGCCGACCAGACCTCCAGCGGTCGCTCCGGGGGCTGAAATCGTGCCCGTCGCATAGACGTTGCCGATAAGGCCGCTGCCGCTGAATCTGCCGGCCACAGCTCCGACGGAAGGCGACCCACTACCGCTATAGGTGATGGATATGTTGGTAAGCCCAAGGTTTATGACGTTGCCGGCTAGCCTCGCGAAGAGACCCAATTCGTCCCCGGTAAGGGAGTTGATGGTCAGGTGGTCGATTGCAAACCCATTGCCATTGAACGTGCCCAAAAATGGCGCCGCATCGGTGCCGATCGGCGTGAAATTTGGGATCGAGCTGAGATCTAGGTTTTTGTTCAGCGCGAACGTGCCAAACCGATTGAGGCTTACGTTCTGCAAATCACTGGCCGTATTCACCAGCATATAGGCCGTCGGCGTCCGGCTGATCCCAGGGAAGGTCATCGGACTCGTGTACCCGCCGGGCGGGTCGTAAAAGATGGTCGTGGAGCCGCCTGAGGCCAGCACGATACTAGCCGTCCCGAGCAGCGAGACGACGCCCGTACCTGTTCCCCCCGTGTCGGCGGCAAGCGTAAGGCGTGCAGCGTTGGGCGGAGTCCCTCCGAGAGGGTTCGTGATGCTCACGCCGCTGTTTATGATGATGTTGCGATAGGCTAGCAGGCTCAGAGCCGTTGGCGTGGACCAACTGAAGCTCGACGCCACCGTGATGTCGCCCGCCTGCGACCCGGTGCTGCCGGTCGTGACAGTGACGTTGCCGAGCGCCAGAGCGGCCTGGAGATCGGCTACCGTGAGGATCGAACTGTCTTGGCTTGGCGTATAGGTGCTGGCGCTCCCCGAGACGCTTGAGCCGAGATTGGTTGAACCTGACGCCTGAATGGTGACGTTCTCGGGGTCGAGAAGCAGGTTCCCCACGAGGCCTGAAGGCGCGCGCAAATCGACCGTGCCGGTGAAGGCAAGTTGCTGATGGCTCGACACCTCTACGGAGCCGCCATCTCCCGCCAGAGAACCGCCACGGCCGAGGATGATCCCGGCGAACGCAGTCTGCTGGTTGGACCAGACGACGGCTGTTCCGGCGTTCCCCGAGCTTTGAGCGCTCACATTGATCAGCGCGCCAGCCGCTACATTGGCGGTGTCGGCCGTGCGGATGTCGCCCTGCCCATGGAAATCCCCACCGACCCGCACCGACCCGCCGCCGGCATTGCCCGAGGCGTCGAGAACGGCGGCCGGAGTGAGCGAAACGGCCTGGCCCGTAACCTGGACCCTGCCGCCTATCGTGCCTGGTGCGGACCCGGACGCATCCACCTGGCCCGACACCTGAACGGCTCCGTCCGCCCCGGCGTCGAGCACGACCGTCCCCGCCTGGGCGCTCGCGCTCCTGGCCTGGATATAGCCGTCCATATTGATGGCCTGATCCACAACCGACTTGGCGACATTCGCGGTCAGCAGGACCGTGCCGCCGTCGGCGATGAGCGAACCGGTGTTGGAGACGGCGGCGTGCAGGGGCTGGCCATCCGCGCCGGTCAGCGCGCCCGTCGTCTTGTCGGAAAGGAGGAAGTTGAACTTGCCGTCGCCATAGAGGTCGAGTGTGAAGCCGGAGGCGGAGGCTAGCTGGATCGTGCCGAGCCGGGCCTCGATCACGCCCGAGTTCTCGACGCCGGGAGCGACGAGCGCGGCCAAGCCCGCTTGGCGCACCGTGATGCGACCCGCGTTGATGACCAGTGCGTTTGCCTGCCCGGTCGAGAAGAACCGATAGTTGCCGGCCATGAAGTCGGCGTTGGTGATGTTGAGCGTGGTCGCGAGCAAGCCCGCCACGTCCACCTGCGCCGTTTTGCCGAAGACGATGCCGTTCGGGTTCACGAGCCACACCTGGCCGTTCGCGCTCAGGTTCCCGAGGATCTGCGAAGGATCGCCCCCGTTCACCCGGTTGAGCGTGATGGCGGCGGCGTTGGGCTGGACGAACTGCGTCGTCTCGTCCTGGCCGATGCTGAACGAGCGCCAGTCGATCACCGCCTTTTGGTTGGCTTGGTTGATCTGGACGAGTCCGGGCGATGGCGACGCGATGGTCGCACTGCCTGCGCTCACCTGCCCGTCTTGCGGATTGGCAACGGCGGGTAAGGGACCGAGGGCCGCGGCGAGCGTGCCTAGCGAAAGCGAGGCGCTGGCGAGAAGACGGTTGCGATAGCGGGCCATGGCGCTCTCCGGTCAGAATTGGGTTGAAAGAGCGAACATGGGACGGACATCCCTATTCCCACGCGAGGCGATGTCGCGGGTCAAAGGCTTGGCGAGTTCGAAGTCGGCGTTGAAGTGTGGGCCGAAGGACAAGCGCAGTCCGATGCCCGTAGAGGCCAGCGAGGCGCTCGCGACCTGGCCCGCAAGAGGCGATTTCTGCCAAACCTCCCCGGCTTCGTAGAACGCATAGAGCTGGGAAGCCTTGATGAGCGGCAGGCCTGGAGGCAGCACATAGCGGCCTTCGACACTGAGGGCCGCCCCGTTGTCGCCCGTGAGTTCGGACGGTTCATACCCGCGACCGAAGCGCGCGCCGCCCAGGCCGAATTGCTGGGAAGACAGCAGCGGGTCTGCCGACCACTGTCCCGAGACATCGAGTGAAAGGCTGAGCGCTGGCGTGAGCGACTGAATGCGCGTGGCTTCGCCCGAGAGCTTTGTGAAATCGCTGCGGCCATTGGCGCGGCTGAGGCCGGCCGAACCGGACTTGGTCGCCCCGAGTCCGTCGAGGCCCCGGTCGAGCTCTATGGAGAAGATGTTGGTGGCGGGGTGACTGTCGCCCAAGGCCGTGTCAGCGAAGTCATAGGCGCCGTCGAGAAACAGCGACCGTACGCGGTCGGTGGAGAAGCGCGTGGAGAGCAGGTCTGTCGTTGAGTTGAGCGCGGATAGGCCCCCGCTGATCGTAAGCGTATGCGACCGCGACCGGATGACTGATTCTGAGAGCCGCACGCGGTACGACTGGCTGAGGCCCAGCGGATCGAGCACCGCAAGCGCGCCGCCGGGGTGCGAGCGGCTGCTGCTCGCCGAGAGGCTAAGCTTCAGCCCTTCGCTCGTCAGGGTCTCCTCGTGGTGGAAGGCCCAGTAGAACAGTTCGCGGGAGCGGGCGACGGTAGCGAGCTGGAGCCCGGTTTGCTCGTTTAGGCCCAGCAAGGAGTTGGCGTCTATGCCGCCCGAAAACTCCTCGGGGCCGATGGCGATGGAGCCCCGGTTGTCGGCGCTCGCGGAGCCGGACACAGGCGCGCGATGAAGGACGACAACCAAGTTGGCTGCGCCCGGCGCGGTTCCCGGCTTGATGACGGTGTTCACCGTGAGACCCGGCAGGTCGCCTATCAGCAGGACATAGCGTTCGAGATCGCCAGCGCGCAGGGGGCGCGAGCGCGTAATCTTTTCCGCCATCCGCCGGATAAGGCCCCGGCGGTCTGCGGTGTCGCCTTCGAGCGAGACGCCGGAGATGTAGCCCTCGACCACCTGGAGATGAACAACGCCGCCTTGAATGGTCTGGGGCGGGATGATGGCCTGAGAGAGAACGTAGCCGTCGGCGCGATACTTGGCAGTGAGCGCGTCGCGCAGTTTGTAGATATCGAGGAGCGAGACCTCTTTGCCGATGAGGGCGCGGTACAGGGGTTCGAGACTCGCCGGTTTGTAGACGGTGTTGCCGTCGATGATGACGCCGGTCAGGATGAATTTCGATTGCGCGGCCTGTTCGGGCGGGGCTGCTTGGCCTGTCGCAAGAATGGTGATTTCTGGAACCGACTGCGGAGCGACGGGCGTTTTGAAGCGGTCATCAAGGCGTCCGGGACTCGCAGGTCCCGGAACCTGGGCCTGGGCGACAGACGCGACAAGGGCCAGCGCGAGCGCGCTGGAAGAGTAGCATCGTAAGCGCATGCGAGCCCCAACAGAAAATCAACCCGTTGGATATTCGCGCTAACCGTGTGTCCAAGTCAAATGGATTCAAAAGTTGTATTGACGATGATCAACAGTTGACCACCGACCGCCCCAGCCTCGTGGGTTGTGAAGGCCGTCAGGAGCGGGATTGCGTGAAAAGATTTGAGATCAAAATTTTTGCGGTGTCTGGGAGCTGAGGCATTGAGGGTCGTCAGGCCTGCAAGCGGTCGATATCGAGCTTGCCCTGGCTGACGCCGATCCGGTCGGTGGGCAGGCCGAGCTTGTCCATGATCGCCACCAGCAGATCGGCGGTGGACTCGCCGTTGTAGGTCAGATGGCGCCCGCCCTTGATCCCCTGGTTGGAACCGCCCACCAGCATAACCGGCACGCCGAGGGACGAGTGCACATTGCTGTCGCTCATGCCGGCGCTGTAGGTCAGCAGCACATGATCGAGCAGTGAACCGTCGCCGTCCTTGGTGTTGCTGAGCCGATCCAGCAGGTAGGCGAACATCTTCACATGGTAGGTGTTGACCTTCGCCAGGGCCGCCAACTTGTCGGGGTCGTTCTGGTGGTGCGATAGGGGATGGTGCCCCTCGGGCACGCCGATTTCCGGATAGGTGCGGCCGCTGAACTCCCGGCCATACATGAAGGTGATCACCCGCGTCAGATCCGACTGGAAGGCCAGGACCTGAAGGTCATGCATCAGCTTGGCGTGCTCTTCGAATGTGGCCGGGATGCCGGACGGTTGATCCACCACGGGCATGTCCCTGGCGCCCTGAGCCTCCGCCTTTTGAATCCGCACCTCGATATCGCGCACGCCATCCAAATATTCGGCCAGCCGTGACCGGTCGCCGGGTCCCAGCCGCTGCTGCAGGACGGCGGCCTGGGCGGTGACGAAATCCAGAATGCTGCGATCTCGCCGCATGTGCGCCGTGCGCGCCGCGGATTGCGTGCTGCCCGCATCGCCGAACAACCGCTCGAACACCAAGCGCGGATTGTTTTCCGGTGCGAGCGGCAATGTGGGAGTGCGCCACGACAGCGTGTTGCACATGATGCAGGGCATGGCCTCGCACACGCCCGCCGCATCAAGCGGGTCAAGGCCCAGCTCTAGCGAGGGCAGTTGGGTCTGCTCGCCGAACTGTCGCGCCACGATCTGGTCGAGCGACACGCCCGCCATGCCGGCGCCGCCCGGGGTTCTGGCCGGAGGTGTTCCGGTCAAGATGGCGGTGGAGGCGCGGGCGTGGGGGCTGGAGGCGTTTTTCATGGGTCCGTTCAGTCCCGACAGCGCCAAAAGGCGGTCGTGGAACGGCGCCAGCGGCTGCATGATCGGGGAAAGCTCGAGCGTCCCGGTGGTCTTGGGCGTCCAGTAATCCATCGACATGCCGTTGGGCGCATAGACGGAGGCCAGGCGTTTGACCGGCGCGATCTTGTCCGCCGCGCGGGCCAGGGCCGGCTCCATGGCGTCCAGCAGAGGCAGGGCTACGCTGGCGCCCAGTCCGCGCAGCAGCGCTCGCCTGGGCAGGGACAGCTTCTGGATGATCATAACGGGCTCATCATTGCAGGTCCGATGCAGTTCCGGCGCTGATGCGGGCGACGCTCGTCGCCGACGACGGGGCGGCCCGCATCAGGAAGGGCTCGCTCTTTGCGATGCCGCCAATGATGGACCGCCAGCGATAATCGTCCCTGCGGGCATCATGCACGATCTTGCGCACGGTGGGCATGTCGTAGGCCTCTAGCTGCCGCCCCAGGGCATAGGCCAGCAGCTTTTCGGTCATGGCCTGGACGAACTGCTCCTTGCGCGCCAGTAAGGCGTCGCGCAGGCCTGTCGGGCCTTGGAACTTGGCGCCATTGGGCAACACGCCGGAGGAGTCGATAGGGGCTCCCGCATCAACGGTGCGCCACTTGCCGGTGGCGTCGAAGTTCTCCAGCGCAAAGCCAAGTGGGTCCATGGAGGCGTGGCAGGCGGCGCACACCGGGTTCTTGCGATGCTCCTCCAGCCGTGCGCGGACGGTGGCGGGCTTGCCGCCTGCGCCGGCCTCCTTCAGGCCCGGCACATTGGGCGGAGGTTCGGGCGGGGGCGTGCCCAGCAGACTGCTCAGCACCCACTTGCCCCGAAGAACCGGCGAGGTGCGGTTAGGATAGGACGTCACCATCATCAGGCCGCCTTGGCCCAGCAGGCCGCCGCGCGGGCTGTCCGCCGGCAGATCGACCCGGCGCATGCGCTCGCCCACAACGCCGGGCACGCCGTAGTGCTTGGCCAGCCGCTCATTGAGGAAGGTGTAGCGAGCGCTGAGCAGCTCCACCACGCTGCGGTCGCGGTGAAGCTGATCGTTGACGAAAAGGGTGGTTTCCTGCGTGAACCCGTCGCGCAATTCCTCATCGAAATCGGGAAATATCCGCTCATCCGGCTCGGTTTCGCGCACGTTGCGCAGGAGCAGCCATTGGCCGGCGAAGTTGTCGACTAAGGCCTTGGAGCGGGGATCGGCCAGCATTCTCCGCACCTGTCCATCGAGCACGGTGGGCTGATGAAGCCTGCCTTTGCCGGCCAAGTTCAACAGGGCCGGATCGGGAATGCTGCTCCACAGGAAGAACGACAGGCGGGAGGCCAACTCCAGGTCACTGATCCGATAGGCCGCGCCCGGCGCGATGCGCGGCGGGTCCTGCTCAACGCGGAAAAGGAAATTGGGCGAGGCCAGAATGGCGGATACGGCGGCCTGGAGCCCGTCCATAAAATCACCGTCCCGGCGCCCGTCCCGATAGAAGGACATTAGGGCTTTCAGTTCGTCCGAGGTGACCGGCCGCCGATAGGCGCGACGGGCCAGGGCGGACAGGATCCGCTCCGCGCACGGCGTCTCACCCAGCGCGCTGGCTGGGCGGCACAACAGAATCTTGCGCAGACTGGGCGTGTCGGCGGCGGATGGGGCTTTCGCGTTGAAGGGCCCGCTGATCTCCAGGCTGTCCGCCGCTTTTAGACGGTTTTCATCATTGGGAACGGTCACGCCGCCGGTGTCGATCACGGCGTCTTCGGGCACGGTCAAGCTATCGACGAACGACACCGAAACGACATGCGGTCCGGCCGCCACGGGCACGCGGACTTGCAAACCGGCGTCGGCCTCATGCTCCCAACGCTCCCATTGCGTAGCCCCGTCGATTTCACCGGCGAAACTCGCCGGCGCCGTCGCGCCGTGGTCCTCGCCGCCGACGGTGAAGGTCTTGATCCGCACGCCGTCGATACGCAGGTCGATCTGTTCCGGCTCGGCCAGGCCGAGGATGTAGTCATTGATCTGGCGGCGCAGGCGCAGCTTGATTTGGTACTGCCCATCCACCGGGAAGGCGTAGGAAAAGGCCGCCCCGCCCCGGGACCCGAAGGGCATATCCTGCCCCTGATCGATCTGGGTGGAGAGCTTTGGCGCTTTCAAGGTGTCGGTGACGGGGATGGACGGCGGCAACCCCAGAGCCAGGCGGCTGACCCGCGTGGCCACGATCAGATAGCGCTCCAGCCGGGCGGGCGACACCGACAGCAGGCTGGCGTTGTTATCGAGACCCTGGAGATCGGCGTCGTCGGGCGGCAGCAGGGCGGCGACGTCGACGTCCAATCCCAGCAGATCGCGCACCGCGTTCTTGTATTCAGCCCGGTTCAGGCGATGAAGCGCCTGGGTGCGGCCGGGATTGGGATGCAACGCCGCGTCGTGATCGAGCCGGCCTTCCAGCGCCTGAACGAAAGCTTCGGTGGCCTTGTTGTCCGGCCGGGGCAGGCCCGGCGGCGGCATGGCGCCCATACGGAGCTTGCGCACCACCTTTTCCCACGTTTCTGCGTCCGGCCCGACGCGGGTCAGGTCCTTGCCCTGCAGCACTAGGCCGCCGGCCTTGCGCTGGTCATTGTGGCAAGTGAAGCAGTATTGGCTAAGGACGGCGCCGTCCGGATGGGACGTCGGCGGCGTCGCAGCGGCGCCTACGCCGCCGGCCGGCAGGGCGAAAGCAACCGTGCAGGCGAACCCAACAAACGCCCGCCCAATGGGGTTCCGCCAACGCATACGCCCGTTTCCTCGACCCCGATTATGTGTTCGGGGATTGAGCCAAACTTATCGGTCCGACGCGCGAGGCCTGTCAATTCGGCGCCGGTGTCGCATGGACGGGTGGGCCCGGCGATGTAGTATCGTCCCAAAGTCGCCGAACGGGAGGTCTAGGTGGGCGTGAGGCGTTTCGGCGTGGCCTGTCTGGTCGTGGGCCTTCTGGCGGCCGGCGCGGCTGTCTCGGCTGATCGCGACCTGCGCCTGATCCAGGCTATCAAGGCCGACGACCGGCCCACGGTCAAACGGCTGGCGGCAAGCGGCGTCGATGTGAACGCACCCGCTGGAGACGGCTCCACGGCGCTGCACTGGTCGGCGCAAAACGGCGACGCTGCGGTCGCGGACCTATTGATCCGCAAGGGCGCCAAGGTGAATGCGACGAACGATTTAGGCGTTACGCCCTTATGGGTCGCGGCCAATACGTCCAACACGGCCATAGTGGAGCGCCTGTTGGCGGCCCATGCTGATCCGAACATCGCGCCCGCCACGGGCCGTACGCCGCTCATGTTGGCGGCGCGTCGAGGCGACGCCCCAGCCGTCAAGGCGCTGCTGGCTCACGGCGCGGACCCCAATGCTCGGGAGACGGCGCACGGACAGACGGCCCTGATGTGGGCGGTCGCCGGGCGCCATCCGGATGCCGTGCGTCTGTTGCTGTCGGCGCACGCCGACGTGCGGGCGCGAACCCGGTCATGGATGCAGCAGGTGTTGTTGTGCTGCCAGCTCTACGGGGGCGACAAGGAGACCGCAGCGACCGTCGCCATGGGCGGCTTCACGCCCATATTGTTCGCAGCCCAGTACGGCGACGTTGAAACCACCCGCCTGCTGCTCGCGGCAGGCGCCGACGCCAACGACGCCGCGGCTGACCACTCCAGCGCCGTGGTCATCGCCGCCCATGTCGGACGGTCTGAGGTCGCCGCCGCGCTGCTCGACGCGGGCGCCGACGCCAATGCGGCGGGCTCGGGCTACACGGCCCTGCATATCGCTTCGGCGCGCGGGGACATTGCCCTGGTGCGGGCGCTGCTGGCTCACGGCGCCGACCCCAATGCCCGGGTCCAGCGCGGCAGTCCGAGCAAACGCATTCGCAGCGGACATGCCCTGGACCAAAGGATGATCGGCGCGACCCCGTTCGTCCTGGCGGCCTATTCGGGCCAACTGGAGACCATGAAGCTGCTGGCAGCCCATGGCGCGGACCCTTCCATCCCCCTACAGGATGGGCGCACGGGGCTGATGGCGCTCGGCGGCCAGAGCACAACGGAAGGCCCCGATCTGCCCCCGGCCCGGATGGCCGAGGTCGTCAAGCTGGCGGTCCAATTGGGCGCGCCCGTCAACCAGGCGGGCGCCAATGGAGACACAGCCCTGCATGTGGCGGCTGCATGGCGGCGCGATGAGATGGTGCAGGCTCTGGTGGATAGCGGCGCGGCGCTGGATGCCCGCAATCACGACGGCGAAACGCCCCTGGGCGCCGCCCTGCGGCCGCCTGCACAGCAAAAGGGGTCGGTCGCCGCCGATGACTTTGAATCCCTGGTCAAACATACCGCAACGGCGGATTTGCTGCGCAAACTCGGCGCGAAAACCTGAAAACGGGACCGCATCGGCCCACTCGCCCACGAAATACTTCAGCCAGAAAATCTTGTAGGGCTGGGGAATATCCGCCGTCTTCAGGGCCAGGGCCGCCTCTTCCTTGGCGGCCGATCCCAGGCGCTCGCTAAGGGCGTCGGCGAAGGCTTGCGCCTCGGCGGGATCGGCGCTCGCTAAGAGCCGGCCTGCCTCGATCATCGCCGCTTCGGCGTTGTCCACGAAGCCCAGGGTCTGATTGACGAGCTTGCGCGCATCGCTCGCCGTCTCGCCCGCCTCCACCAGTTTGAACAGGTGCAGCTTGTTGCTGGACCAGGACGCATCGACAAATTCGTCTGTCAGTTCGTGGTGCGGACGGCCGGCGTAGGCGGCCGAGACCATGCGCTTCAGTTCCGGCTCGACCACATCCTTGCGGAAATGCTCCAGGACAAATTCCTTGGCCGCGTCGCTGAACAGATAGGCCGTCTCTTGGTTCACGCCGGCTTGAGCCTGGTTCAAGGTGTGTTCCGCCGAGCGGGCGTCATCACGGGCCTGGTTATCGTCAGCGTCCGCCTGCATCAGCTTGGCATTGGTGGCCGTCAGGATCTCTTGGTACTGCTTGAACCGATCCCGCGCGGCCTGAACCTGGCCTTCGGTCGCAGCCGCACGGTCCAAGGCTTCGTTGGCGGCGTTGACCCGGGCCTCCACCGCCGTCAGTCGGCCGTCGATGTCGCCGGGCCATTCCATCTGAGCGGGCGGGGGGCCGTCAAACCGGGGCGTTGGCGCGTCAGGAACCGCCATCCATATCTTCGGCGCATGGATCGATGGCTGGACCGACGTCATCACAGGCTGGCCGCGAAGTTCGTAGGGCAAAAATTGCGGACGCAACCGGTCCGCCTCGGGCGAGCGCGGCAAAACCACATTGATCCAGCGACCGATGTCAGACATCTGGGCTCGAGCGAAGGCTTGGTAGTAGTCGCTCGCGGCGCTGACCTTGGCCAAGGCCGCCAATTTGGCGTCGCGCCTCTGGGCTAGGGCATCGGCCTGAGCCCGATCACGGGCCGCCTCAGGTTGTTTGTTGTCGATCAGGTCCAGATAGTTGCTGTCCGAACGTGCCTCCAAAATCTTGCCCGCCGATGCGAACGCCGCCAGTTCGGTGTTGGCCTGTCCCCACCTTTGCCACGCGGCCGCGTAGGCCGGTTCGAGCCTTTGATCCAGATCGATCAGCCGCTGATTTAGAACCGTCACGCTTGGGGCGTCTGTCGGCAGGCTTCCCACCAGGCGCTGCGCCCGCTGCAATAGGGCGCTGTAACGCTGCTGGCGCTGCTGCATGGGGTCGGGCGCATAGTAACCCCCGCCTCCCCCGCCGCCGCAGGGATTGACGTTGGGGTCGTCGCAATCGACCCGCTCGGACATATGGCCGTCGGGGCACTGGATCCGGCAGGTTGTCGCCCGGTGCAGCAGGCCGACGGCGGGTCCGGCGCAATCGCCGGATCGGCGGCCGATGTCGTCGATGACACAGGCTGAGCGGATTGATGCACGCGCGGGCGAGACACTGGGGGTCCGCGCCGGTGGATCGCCCGCCAGCAGCAAGGAACCGCCGATCACGAGGACCCAAGCCCCCAACCGATGCCAGCCCATGGCGCGCTCCCCCGAGCTTTGCGACGGGCTTAATCTAACTCAAGGGTTTAGATAGGGGTAGCGCTGAGGTCGGCTGCGGCTGAATGCGCCGGCTCACAGATCTCTCGCCCGTTTCCAACTCCTGGCAGATGGGCCGGGCCTCACCCGGCCGAGGACGCGGGCAGGGCAACCTTAGGCTCATTTCTCGCCGGGGCTGAAGACCTTGCCGGTGGCCAGTTGGGTTACCTTGTTCACCTCTCCCGCGTTGCCGCCGTCGCGCAGGGGCTGATAGTTGACCTGCACCTTGTCGCCGGGCTGGAGGCTCTGGCGCATCCATCCTGCGCGGGTCAGATTGCCGGGGCTGCCGCTCTCAAAAGTCCACAGTTGCGGCGCCTCGCCTGGCTTGACGTCTCGGTAGACCATCAAGGCGATGTGGGGGTTGGCCCAGTTCAATTGCTTGACCGTGCCGGTAATCGTGGCCGGATGGTCCTTGTCGAACATGGCGAAGGAGTGGTGGGCGGCGGCCGGACCGGCCGCTAGTCCCAGCATCGCGGTCAGAGTCACAGACGGGACGAGCGCTTTTTGCAGGGTGTTCATGAGGGTCTCTGGTCGGGGTTACTTTAAGGGCGCGCGAATGCCGTCGTCCCGCATGACTTGAGGCGTGAAGACGGAGTCGCCGTTCTGATCGACATCTTCGTTGAACGCGCCTTGCAGGCAGACGCCCTCCACAATGTCGTAATCGCGCCGGCGCGTGCGGTTGAACAGGCGGCTGGTTGTCCAGGGCTTGGTCAGCACATGTGGGGCGGTAATCACCATGGTGTCAGTCAAGACATCCGGTGCGGTCAGGCGGATGCGCTCGACCACATGCATATCGCCATTGTTGGGCACGCCGGTGGCTTCGCCGATGGCCAGGAAGACCTGGGGCGCGATCCCCACGGTGTCGACGACCAGGGTGTCGCCTTCCCAGTGGCCGATGGAATGGCCGAAGAAGGTCGGGTCGGGATCGGCGGGATGAGGCCGTCCGTCCGTATAGATGCGCCGCAGCCGGTTGCCGTCGGATTCGCCCAGGATGTAGATCTTGCCGGGGGTAAAGGCGATCTCCATGGCATTGTTGCTGATCATCACCCAGCTGGGCATGCCTTGCGGCAGGCAGTTGGCGAAGATGTTGTCAGGGTGGCCGGCGTTCCTAGCCGCCTCTTGCTTAGCGATCCGCGCCGCCGCCTTTTCGGTCCAGGGCGCGGGATTGGCCTTGGTCCGCCGGGCCATTTCTTTGGGGTCCGGATGGTCGGGCAGCCAAACGCCGCTCCAATCGGGCAGCTTGCTGATGGTCGTCCAGTCCTTGGCGGTGGGCGCCCGGTTTAAGACCGGCTTGGCGTCTTGGGCGGCCGTCATAGCCGGGGCGGCGGCGCACGCCACAACGCCCAGCAGGCCCACAAGCACGCGAACAGCAAGGTTCATCAGTTTCCACCCTTAGAAACCGGCGAGACAAGTGAAGTCCACGCCGTCGTCCCTATTTCTGGCCCGCCTCATGGACGAACCTTTGTTGTTGTTCCGCCGTCTCAGTAAACCCGTTTGCCTTGCCGTTGAATAGCCCTCCGCAGGCGGGCTCAGCCCAGCGAAACGGGGGGCCGTCTTAAACCCTCTCCCCCGACTTTGTTGGGGGAGAGGGTAGGGTGAGGGGGTCCTGCAGCGCAGGAATAAAACCTTTCGGACCCTAACGGTCCTGCGAGGCTCTTTATCGCATGGCGGCTGACAGGCCCCTCACCCTACCCTCTCCCCACAAGAGTGGGGCGAGGGTTTGAGTCACTACGCCGCTGTTTATCTGCGATAGCCCAGCCTCCTCAGGCGTCGGCGCCGAGAAACCTCTGTCTCTAACGGCCCCCGGTCGGTGATATGCCGCCTGACTTGCCCACTTAGCCGACAACCCGGGGAAATCCCTTGGTGCGGCGCCGCGCCATAGGGGTGTGTCCTTGACCCGGGCGGTCCTATGGGTCGTGCTGAATCCGGTGCAGACCTGGGGGACAGGTGGATCCGGCTGATTTTATTGATGCAGTCCTTGGGGGACTGACGGACACGGCCCTGTGGGAGAAGGTCGCCGCCGGCTATTGGCACGGCGTGCACGGCCTATTGATCGTCGTGGCTGTCGCCATTCTGATCTCTTCGCTGGACGATCTGCTGATTGATCTATGCTGGTGGGGCTTTGCGTTTCTCGAGCGCGTCCGCTCTCTGTTTCGGCCGCCGCCGTCCCTCGAGCGACTGCTCAAACAGCCTCAGTCGCGCATGGCGATCATGGTGCCGGCCTGGCGTGAGGCCGAAGTGATTGCGGAAATGGTGGTCAACACCATCAACACCTTCGACTACGACCGCTTCGAAATCTTTGTCGGCGTCTACGCCAATGACCCGGAAACCGAGGCCGAGGTCGAGCGGGTGCGCGAACGGTTTCCCAATGTCCACCGTGCGCCGGTGCCCCACGATGGGCCGACGGTCAAAGCCGACTGTCTCAACTGGATCGTCCAGAACATCTTTCTGCATGAGGAACGCACCGGCGAAACCTTCGACGTGTTCGTCATGCACGACGCCGAAGACGTGGTGCACCCCTATGGCCTGCGGGTGATGAACCGATATGTCGCGCGGGCGGGCATGGTTCAGCTGCCGGTGCTGTCGATGAACCGGCCGTGGAACCGGCTGATCGCGTGCCACTATATGGACGAGTTCGCCGAGACCCACGCCAAGGATCTGCCGCTGCGCTCCGCCGTGACCGGCTCGACGCCTTCAGCCGGCGTGGCCACGGCCTTTAGCCGGGACGCCATGCTGGCCCTGTGCGCGGTGCGCCGCAATCAGCCCTTCAATTCGGATAGTTTGACCGAGGACTACGACGTCGCCTATCGGCTCAAGGCCCTGGGGTTTGTCTCGCGCTTCGTGCGCTATTACGCCAAGACGCCGGGCTGGCGCTCGGCCATTTTTCGCAAGGGACAGGTTCGCACATCCCGCCGCGAGCTGGTCGCCTGCAAGGAGTTTTTCCCCGACCGATGGGGGCCGAGCGTTCGGCAAAAGGCGCGATGGATGCTGGGCATCAGCTACGTCGGCTGGCGCCAACTGGGCTGGTTCGGCGGCCTGGCGAACCGTTACTTTCTGTTTCGCGACCGCAAAGCCTTGGCCACCGCGCCCATCGGCGCTTTGGCCTATTTCGTGGCGCTCAATTGCCTGGGCTATGCGGTCCTGGCCAACGCCGATCTGGACACCATTATCGATCTGCCCAAGCCCTTCGACACCTCCGGCTGGGTGTGGATGGTGATGCAGGTGAACCTGGCCCTGTTGTGCGTGCGCCTGTTTCACCGGGCCCTGTTCACCGGCCTGCACCACGGCCTGCACCACATCTGGCTGACGCCCGTCAGGGCGGTGGTGTCCAATGTGATCAGCTTCGCCGCTTTCGTCCGCTCCATGCGGCTGTTCTTGTCCCACCTGATCACCGGGCGCTCGTTCACCTGGGACAAGACCCAGCACACCTATCCATCCCTGGCCGAGCTCAAGCACCGAAGCGGGCGGCTGGGCGAGGTGTTGCAGTTCTGGAATCATGTGACGTTTGGCGAATTGCACGACGCCTTGCGCGCGCAAAAGCGGCTGTATCGCCCCCTGGGTCTGTTGCTGCTGGACCGCGACGCCGTGCGCGACGAAGACCTCGCCGAGGCCTTCGCTGAACAGGCCGGGGTTCTGGCGACGGGCTTCAATCCCCTGGCCATCGAGGAGTCTGTCCTCGGCCTGCTGAGCGCACGGCAGTCCGCGCGGTTTTTAGCCGTGCCGTTCGCCCGCACGGAAACGACACTGGACGTTGCCCTCGCAGAACCCCTGCGGCGACCTGAACGGCAGGCCTTGGAAGCGCTGCTCCAGCCGGGCGCGGCCGGATTGCGCTATGTATTCGCGCCTCGCAGCGATATCGCCTTCACCTTGCGGCACGCCCGCAACCGGGCGCCTTTGGCGCGCCAACAGGCGACCATCGACGCCCTGCGCCGCCTCAAGCTGATGGATGAGGCGGGGCTGGCCCGCCTGCTGCGCGAGACCCGGCGGCCCTATGTCTTGCTGGGCGACCTGCTGGTCCGATCTGGAGCCTTGGATCACCGGCAGCTAGCCGCCGCTTTGGAGCGTTTTTGGGCTGTCGCCGGGCCGCTGGGCCAGTTTCTGGTGGCTGAAAATTTGATCGACGCGGACGCCCTGGGCCAGGCCTTGGCGGCCCAGGCCCAGCCGCCGCTCGACCTTTTGGGCATGGCGGTAGAGCGGGGGCTGCTCGGTGAGCGGGATGCTGAGCAGGTCCGCGAGTTCGCCATTTAAGGGCCGGACAGGACGTCCTGCGCCGATACGAAGGTATAGCCCTGCGCCTTCAGGCCCTGCACCGTCTGCTTGAGCAGGCCGATGTCCAAGAAGGGGTGATGGTAAAAGCTGGCGTAGGACTGATGCATGACCAGGTTACGTTTGGCGCCGGCCAGGATGTCGGCGGGCATGCGTTTGGGGTTGTGATTTTCGCCGGTCGGTTCGTGATTGCCGAGGTTCTCGGGGATCACCTTCTGGCCGTAGACGTCCGTCACCGGATAGGGGAAGAACTGTCCGGCCCAGGTCTTGTTGTCCGGCGCCTTGCCGCTCAGCACGCCGCCGAAATAGAGCGCCCGGTCATAACGCGCGGGGAACAGCTTGCTGATAGCGCGGTAGTCGGCCGCCGATCCGGCATAGTGCGGAAACTCGAAAATAGTCGGCCGCGCAAAGCCGGCCGCCGCCCAGCCGGCCAAAGCGCTTTGCATCCGCCGGGTCGCCCAGGCGGCGGAATCGCCGGCCACCGGGCCGTCGTAGATGACATAGCCGGCCGTGTTCACATGGCTGGAGAAGAACTCGAAATCGTCAGCGCTGACCGCCGAATAGGGATTGAGCTTGGAGCCCGATTGATGGGTGTGCCCATGGGCGATCAGCGCGCCCCCGCGCGCCTGCATGTAACGCAGCGCCTCGACCAGCTTCGGCGCCTTGGCCAGGTCAATGCGCGGGCCCGCATCCTGCCGACCGAGGGGATCACGATAGGAGTCGAACAGGCCGACCGTGAAGGGAACGTGCTCGCTAGACAGGTAGTCGGCCACGGCGCGCAGTTGGGCGGGATCGGACGCCGGACCGACGTCCTCAATGCGCACCAAGGCCCGCCGGAGCGGCGGCGCGTTTGGGTCCAATAGATCGAACATCAGGTCGGCGAAGATCAGGTAACGGTCGCCCTCGCCCATGAAAGGAAAGGGATTCTCGGCCAGGTAGATCAGGTTCCCCGAACGCACGGCCCATGGCGCGGTTTTGCCGTCGGCCTTGACGGCGGTGGCGAGCACCTGGACGTGGTCCGGGCGAAGGATATTCACGGCGACGAGGCCGCCGTTGTCCTTGGTCCTGCGGCTGAACCGTTCGCCCTTATAGTCAACGCCGACGACCAGATCGGCCATATCCTCGGCCCCTGCGCTCCAACCGTAGCGTGCGCCTGACGTCCCGGCCAGGGCTTCGACCCCGTAGCCGATCCACATCAGGGGATGGGCGGTGGAGGCCGCGTCCTTGAGAAACCCGGCCGGCAAGGGTTCGCCGTAGCTGGAGCCCACATAGACCGTGGCCGCATGCGCTGCGATCTGGCCGTCGCGATAGGCGCTGACCGGCTCGGCGTCGTAGCTGCCGAAATGCCCGGCCAGGTTGGCGACGAATGTGCCGTAGATCTCGCCCCAGCGCCCCCAGGGGCCCGAGGTGGCGTAAAGCACCAGCGTGCGCGGCGCGGCGGGCGCCGGGGCTGAGGAGGCGGTGAACGCCAGGGCGCAGCTAAGGCTGACGATCAGGGCGGCGGCGGCCCGCAGGCGGCGTGTGTGCTTGGCGATCATGCGCGTCCACCCGGTTCGGAGGCGTGACGCCCGTCGATCGAGGTCAGGATAGGCCGTCTGACCACGCCTGTCGCCGGCAGTCCCAAGGCCTCGGCCTCCAGCACATCAGCGATGAGTTCGCCGGCCCGTCCATCGCCATAAGGGCTGCCGGATCGGGTCATGGCGGCGTAGGTTAGCGGGTCGTCCAACAGGCGTGTGGCCTCGGCGACGATCTGCGGGGCCCGGGCGCCGACCAGCCGCGCACAACCGGCCTCGATCCCCTCGGGGCGTTCGGTGGTTTCGCGCAGCACCAGCACAGGTTTTCCCAGCGCCGGCGCTTCTTCCTGCACGCCCCCGGAATCGGTGAGCACCAAATCGCAAGCCGACAACAGGTGGACGAAGGGCAGATAGTCCAGCGGTTCGGTTAAACGGACACTATCCAGCCCGTCCAGGCAGGCCAGGGCGGGGCGCACTGCCGGATTGGGGTGGATCGGCAGAACGATGTGAATATCTTCCCGGCGGGCCAGAACGCGTAAGGCCTCGGCGATGCCGGCCAAGCCTTGGCCGAAACTTTCCCGGCGATGACATGTGACCAGCACGATCCGCTTGCCTTTCGCCTCGGCGATCAGGGCGCGCGAGGCGGCGGTAAATTGGTCCATGTCCTGCAGCCGCGCCACAGTGCTCAGCAGCGCATCGATGACTGTATTGCCGGTGATGTGAACCCGCCCCGGATCGACGCCCTCGGCGATCAGATTGTCCGCCGCCAGGCGAGTGGGCGCGAAATGCAGGTTGGCGGTTAGTGTGACAACCATGCGGTTGACCTCCTCCGGCCAGGGTTGGTCCGGATCGCCCGAGCGCAGGCCGGCCTCGACATGGGCCACCGGCGTCCGATGATAATGGGCGCAAAGGGCCGCCATGGCCGCCGTAGTGGTGTCGCCCTGAACAATGACGCGATCAGGCCGCGCCGCCCGCAAGGCTCCGCCCAAAGCGGACATTAGGCGCGAGGCCAGTTCATCCAGGCTCTGACCGGGCTCCATCAGATTCAGGTCGATGTCGGGCACGATGCCGGCGACGTCCAGCGCCTGGTCGAGCAGGCCCCGGTGCTGGGCCGTGGCGCAGACCGTGACGCGCAGGGCGCTGCGCTTGCGCAACGCGGCGATCACCGGGGCAAGCTTGATGGCTTCCGGCCTCGTACCGAGGACGACGAAGTGATGATCGGTCATGGTCAAGCCCCGCCCAGGTATCTACACCATAACTGTGCCATGGAGATGTGACGAGGATCGTCAGCATAATTGTCGCAACGGTCACATCTTTGGTCGTCTATCTTGCTTGGAATTGTCGGGTTGAACCAACAATTCGCTTGAAAGGCGATTTTGGGGTCAACCACACTTGCTCGGGACTTGTTTAGCAGGCGGGGATTGATGGTCCGAGCACGCGCCTCGATCAGGTGTCCTTGCAGGCCGGTATGCTGGAGCGCGGCGGCATCATCGGCTTTTGCCCGGGACGCAGTTGTCCGTCGAAAGCGTTCAGCTCGGTTCCTGTGGCTTGGTAAAGGACCATCAGCTCGACCAGATCCACCGTTGAACGACGACCGAACAGGCGCAGGGTCTCGGCGAAGGTCGCCGACGAAACCTTCTTTCGCGGGCCGAGCAGTTCGCGTCCGAAGTTGATGATCGCCGTCTCCTTGGGACCTAGGCCGACCACCGGCTTGCAGTATTTGATCGTATCGACGATGGCGGGCTCGACCAGGGACGTCTGGCCGGACATCAGACCGTGCTCTTCCCACTGGGTCCACTCGAACTGATTGTCCAATTCCCGCGCGGTCACCAGCACGGCGATCTGGACGAGGCGGCTGCCGATGACGTCATTGAATTTCTCATAGGCGTGGGCGTCGTTCAGCGCCTTGGCCACAATGGGGCTGAACAGGCGCGCGGAGGCGGCGCGTTTGGACAGCTCGTCAAAAATCTTGCGCTCCTCGTCGTTGGCCATGTCCGCCCGCGTAGGCATGGGCAGCCGATTACGCGAAACGGGATCGACGTCCGGGGGAAGGGGGGCTTCTACGGCCGCAGCGGGCGCCGGCGTCTGCGCCCGAGAGGGGCTGAGGCTTAGGGCGCTCAGCACGATGCCGACCATCAACGGTCCGATGTTTTTTAGCAAAAACATTGTCAGTTCCTCCCAGAGCGCGGGCGGTGCGCCGCGCGCCGTTGTTGTTGCAGGCGCCGTGCGGCGAGGGGGCTGGCGCTCGCCTTGACACCCCCGATCCTTTGCCAGCAAATCGCGCGAACCTCGAACGGTCTTTCGGTCCCCAATAGGGGCGGCCAGTTCGCCTGAAAAAAACAAGCGGAGGGACCATGGGTGCGAAATCGCACATGATCGGCGGCGCACGGCTGGCGGCTCTGACGCTGGCCCTGTTGGCCATGGGCTCCTCGCAGGGCCGGGCGCAGGCTCCCGCCCATGTAGGCGACGGGGCAAGCGCTCCATCGCAGAGCGACATCGACCCAACCACCCTCAGCCGTCTGCCGTTGCCCCCTGAGCTGGCCGCCGACGCGCCGCAGAGAAAGGGCGTCTTCTATGCGCCGGGCACAGGCCACAACAAACCCGTGCCCACCGACGATCCTCAGCGCCTCTACAGCCCCAAGGTGTCTGCGGCCATGAACGCGGCTCACCAATATCTGAAATACGAATCCGGCCTTGATGAAAGCCTGACCGTGATCGCCGTGCTGATCACAGCCCGCATGGCCAATAGCCAATTCGAATGGACGCGCTGGGAAATGCATGGCCGCAATGGCGGCGCCGGGACGGTCGATCCGGCGGTCATCGACGCCATTAAATACTGCAAGCCGGTGACGGGCTTGGGACCCAAGGAAGCGACGATTATCAAATTCGGCCGCGAGATGTTTGGGCCCACGGACAAGGTGTCCTCGGCCACATTCGCCGACGCCGTGCGCCTGTTCGGTCGTCAGGGAACCGTGGATTTGGTCGACTTGATGGGGCTCTATAAGATCACGGCTCTGGAGATCAAAGCCTATGACGCCCGGCTCGACCCCAAGCGGTTCAAGCCCTTGCTGCCCCCGATGTCGCGCACGCCGAACTGCCGGAGCGCTTAGGCCTGGATTGACGCGCAAGCGCGTCCGCCAGTCAGGCGAACGCGCGCGCGGCCCAAGGCATCGGTGCATTTGGGCCGGGTCCCTTTGGGCTACTTCCCGCTCAGATATGTGTTGGTGTAGGCCTTCGATAGATCGATCTTGGCGTTGCGAACGTCTTCAAGGGACGAGGCCAGCATCTTGTACATGAGTTCCGGGCTGCCCTTATGGATGGCGCCGTCCGGAGACAGCATGTGCTGGAAGTCGCGGATGGTCTGCAGGTCCGCTTCGGCGTCGGCGATACGCTGGTCCTCTCGCATATTGGCGCGAACCTCCTCCGCCGAATGCTCGCCCATCCATTTCATGGCCTTGCGCACGGCCCGTACGAACTTGCGCGCGGTGTGGGGGTTGGCTTTGAGCCAGCTTTCTTCGGCCACCAGCAGGGACCCGGGGAAGGCCGCCTTGCCGAAGATCTTTTGCGACGCTGCGGGCGTGCGCGTGTCCGCGAGGATGGCCACTTCGGGATGCTTGTGCAGCAACATGTTGATGGAGCCGCCGAGCAACAGCGCCGCATCGACATCGCCGCGTTCAACCGCAGCCACCGCCGGCGCGCCCACTCCGATCGCGACCGCCTTGACGTCCTCCTTACGAACGCCATTCAACTGAAGGACGTAGTCCAGATAGATCTCAGACAGCGAGTTGGTATTGGAGACGCCGATCCGGCGACCTTTCAGATCCGCAAAGGTGTGGATCGCTGGGTTCGCGCCGGGCGCGGCCAACAGGACATTGTTGGTCGTGGAATAGATCACCAGAAACCCCTGGATGGATTTGCCCTCCACCGCGCTTTGGATGGGCGTTGTGGTGCCCAGCGCCACATCGATTTTGCCCGCCTCCATGTCTTTCTGAGGCGCGCCTGGGACCTCAGTGAGGGTCACGTCCAGGCCCTCTTCTTTGTAATAGCCAAGGGTCTGAGCCAGGTGGAGGGGCAGAAGCGTAATGGCGTCGCGCGACACCGCCACCCGCACCTTCGGGGCGGGCGGCGCGGCGCTGGACGGCCGGGCGCCGACCGATAGGCAGAGCGCCAAAGCGGTTGCGAGTGAAATCTTACCGAGAGTGTTCCCGAACACGCTTCCTCCTAAAATTCTTTTTTGCCGTTGCCGCTTGGCGCGGTGCGGATCCTGGCAGTTAGAGAGCCAAGGGGAGGCAAATCCCCCACGGGCGCCTTAAAAAATTGGGCGTTGTCTTGCAAATATCCAAATGGTTTTGCCGAGGCCGGCGCACTATCATTACGCCAGAACACACTCAAGCAAGGCCATAGATAAGGCCAACACTAAAAACTTTGATGGGCCGAGGCGCATTTCGCACCCGACGGTCAAGTCTCGCATCCTGGGGCATGGCAGCCTTGGGTGAGGGGCGTTTGGGGAGGGAAGGCGCATCTTGAACGTTGCGGCTTGCAAAGCTTTCTGGGCCTGCAGTGTCGCGACAACAGCGCTTGCGGTGGCCGGCGGAGCGTCTGCGCAGGCGCGGACTTTCAATCTGCCGTCGGAAGATGCGTCCAAGGCCATACCGGAGTTCGCCCGCCAGGCCGGGCTGCAAATCATTGCCCCGGCCGATCATCTCAGGGGCCTCAAAACCCCTGCGATCAAGGGGCGGATCGACGCGCGGGCGGCCTTACGCTTGCTGCTTGCCGGGTCCGGATTGTCTATTGCGGCGGACGAAGGCGCGGTGATCACGCTCACAATAGCCGGGGGGGCTGCCGGTCAGCCGCGTTCGGCTATCGAGCGGGTTAGGCCGCCGCCGTCGTTTGACGCGGTTCAGCCAGAGCCGCTGAGTCACCGTATCGAAGACGTTGTCGTGACGGCGACCAAGACGGGCGCGACGAACCTGCAAAACACGCCTCTGTCCATCAATGTGGTGGGGCGCGACACCCTGGCCAAATCCAATATCAAGAACGTGCGAGACTTGGTGGACGCGGTTTCCGGCCTGCGGATCACCGTGAACAACGTCAGTCCTCAGGTCTATATTCGCGGCATTGGCGGCTACATCGGCGCAGAGGCGGAAGCAGACGTGTCGATGTATGTGGACGGCGTCTATCTCGTGCGCCAGACCATTCCCCTGTCGACCAACTTCAACGACCTAGAGCGGGTAGAAGTCCTCGAAGGTCCCCAGGGCGTATCGTTCGGCCGCAACGCCGTGGGCGGGGCGATCAACTTCATCACCAAGGCGCCGCCGAACCAGTTCGAATTTGAGAACACGCTTAACCTGGGCGCCTACAACCTGTTCGACGAAGCCGTTCGCGTGGGCGGCCCGCTGCTCAGCAACCTGCAAGGCAGCCTGTCGATTTCCCATCTGCAGCACGACGGCTATGTGACCAACATCAATCCCGCAGTGGGCGGCAAGATCGACGCCGCTAATCGGACCGGCGTGCGAGTCCAACTGAAGTGGGAGCCGACTGCCGATATCACCAACATCCTGCGGGGCGAGTACTATTGGACCGACGAAAAATGGGAAACGGCGGGCGAGTACCTGCTGGACACGACCCATTTGAACATCGGGTCATTCGCCGATCCTCTGCAGAACTCCATCATCGGCCAGCCGTGGAAAGTCGACTACGCCGTCCAGCCGTTCACCCGTGAACAGGCCTATGGCCTAACCGACGAATTGAACTGGAAGAT
>CAYVHP010000107.1:0-36086 GCA_964451265.1 uncultured Caulobacteraceae bacterium
CTGACGGCTACTTCTTGCGGCCGCCGCCGCCCCAGCCGCCCATGGAGCCGCCGCCGCCCATGGCTAAGCCGCCGCCGCCCGCTGCGCAGCCGCAGCCTGGGCCGCTTGGCTTACCGCCGCCGCCCCAGTGACCGCCGCCGCCATGGATGAAGAAGCCACCGCCGATGGAGATGCTGGACGAAATGCTGGCCGACACGCTGGCTGACGCTGACGAACTGCTGCTGGAGGACGAATTGGCGACGCCGGAGCCCGAGCCCGAGCCCGTACCCGTACCCGATCCATTGCCTGATCCGCCCCCGCCCCCGCTACCCGAACCGCCGCCATTGCCGTTGCCGCCACCGTTTCCGCCGCCGTTTCCGCCGCCATTGAAGCTCGGGACGGACACGCCGCTGAAGCCGGTTCCGAGGAAAACCTGGCCGTTGGACGCCCCGCCCCCGCCACCGCCGCCGCCGCTGATCACATTGGGACCCACCCCGCCGTCGATGTAGAGGTTCGACAACACTACGCCTTGCGGCTCAGGCGGGGCGAAGGGGATGTACCGGCAGGCCAGCACCCGTTCGCCGGATTTGACGGACGGGCATTGCGGGCCTGTGTGGCGCGTTGAATAGCCATAGCTGGACCCGCCGCTGTAGGCGTAGCCGTCGCGGTCCTGCACCTGCTCCTCGACCTTGCCCGACCAAGTCAGGAAGCGATAGGACGCCTCGACCCGCTCCACGCGCCGGGTGGACGTCTGGCGATAGGCGTCTTGGTAAGCGGGAGCCTGCCGATGAGCGCGCTGGTCCTCCCAGGCGCGGCCCTGAGGTTGCTCGCGCCTCGAGGCTTGGTCGTACCCGTCTTGATCATAGCGGGCGTGATCCGACTGATCGCGATCCTGATAGGGCTGGCTGTAATAGCCCTGGTTCGGACCGACCGACGCTTCGGCGTAGCCGCCCTCCCGGTCTTGCGCTTGGTAGACATCGGGCGGATAGGCCTGAGAAGGGCCATAGGCGGCATAGGATTGCGCGAGCGCGGACGAGCTGATGGCGGCCAGCAGGGCTGCGGCGCCAAAAATTCGCGTTACACGATTAACCATGATCGGGCTCCGAGCCGGCGGATTGAGCTCCAAGCCTAGTAAAACATTGGGTTTGCCGCGAGCGCTTGCGTCCGCAGCGTGAATCGCGCGCAACTGTCAGGCGAGTCAGCTCTGCGCTAGAAGTCTACGGCTAAGCCCTTGCGCTCCCAGTCGCCGTAGCGCGTCGGTTCGGGCCCTTGAGGTCCGCCCAGTTCATGGGGCCCATCCGGCATGGCCTGGGCGGCTCGCCGCTCAGCCGCCTCTTGCAAGGCGCGTTTAGCCGCCGGTGTCAGGATCTTGTCCGGGGCGGCGCCTGGGGGATCGGCGGGATCGCTCATGGAGGGTGGATACCGGACACAGAACGACCGGACAAGCCCGGTTCCGTGTGGCGGGAGTCAGGCTATCAAGGGCCATGCGCCGCGTCCTTGCCCTTATGTGCCTGATCGCCGTCCCGGTTTGGGCGGCGCCCAAGCTCGCGCCGCCGCCCGCCGCCCACGCCCAGTCTGCGCGTCTCAAGGGCGAGATCGCCCAGTTGAAGGCGCAGCTTGTGGACCTCGGAACGGTGGAGGCTGCGGGCGAGCGGTCCAACCTCGACAAGAAGGCCCGCCTAGACCAGCTCAACGCCCAGGAAAGCGCCTTGTCGGCCCGCATCGGCGCGAGCCAGGCGGCCATCGCGCGACTGATCGGCGCGCTGGAGCTTTATCGCCGCAATCCGCCGCCGGCCTTCCTGGTGTTTCCGTCCTCGGCCAAGGACGCGGTGCGCGCCCAGATCCTGGCGGGGGGCATCGCGCCGCAACTGCAGATCCAAAGCCGCGCCCTAGCCGACCAGTTGCAGCAGGTGCGGCGTCTGCGCCGAGTTGTGGACGTCGCCAGCGAAGAGCTGTTCCGCTCAGAAAGCGACCTGGCCGACCAGCGCGCGCGCATCGAGGCCCTGATCGACCAGAAGAGCGCCTTGGAGCGACAGCTGGACAACGGCGGGCCTGCCGCCCAGGCGGCGTTGAAGGCCCTGGCGGACAAGGCGGGCGCGCCCGGGCCGTTGATCGGCCGCCTGCCGGAGTCTGCCGCATCGGCGGGTCCGGCGCCCAGCGGGTTCATCGCCCCCGTACAAGGCCGGCTGATCGCCCGCTATGGCCAGCAGACGGGCAAGGGGCGCTCGCAGGGGTTTACCTGGCGCGCTTCGCCCGGCGCGCCTGTGCTGGCTCCGGTGGCCGCGACGGTGGAGTACGCGGGGCCGCTCAAGGGCTATGGCGTGGTCTTGATATTGGCCACGGGCGGGGCCTATCATCTTGTTTTAGCGGGCCTTCAGGCCGCCGGGGAGACGACCGGACAATCGGTCGCCGCAGGCGAGCCCATCGGGCGAATGGCGGATGATGCAGCCACCCCTACCGATCTTTATCTGGAAGTGCGCCGCGATGGAGAGCCGGTGGACCCGGCCCGTTGGCTCAAGTCGGCCAAACCCTAGACATCCACGCGCGGAACGCGATGTCGCATTTCTTATTTCGTCGCCTATATGCAACGAAGCTGGAATGAATATGTCTTACGATGGTTTGGCGTCTTCAAATCTGCCCAAATTGGACCTATGGCGGTAGCCGATGCGTAAAACACTTCTGATCGGCGCCTGCGCCTTTGTTCTCGGCGTTGGAACCACGACCTACGTGTTCCAGGTCGCGCGCGCGGCCGCGCCTCGGTCCGAAACCTATAAGATGCTGGAACTGTTCGGCGACGTCCTGACCCGCATCGACGCGCAATATGTCGAGCCGGTCAACGATAAGAAGCTGATCCAGGCCGGCATCGACGGCATGCTCACCTCGCTGGATCCCCATTCCAACTATCTGGATCCGGAGAGCTTCAACAATATGATGGACCAGACCCGCGGCGAATACGGCGGGCTGGGCATCGAGATCACCAGCGAAGACGGGGTGGTCAAGATCATCTCGCCTATGGACGACACCCCGGCCAGCCGGGCCGGACTGGCGGCGGGCGACTACATCACCGCCATCAACGGTCAGACCGTGGTCGGGCTGAATCTGAATGATGCGGTCAAGCAGATGCGCGGCAAGGTGGGCGAAACCATTACCTTGTCTATCGCGCGCGAGGGCCACGATCCGTTCGACGCCAAGCTCACCCGCGAGGTGATCAAGGTCAAATCCGTCAAGTATCACCGTGAAGGCGACTACGGCTATGTCCGGCTGTCGGGCTTTGACGAGAAGACGGGCGCGGAGACCGAGGCTGCGGTCAAGGACCTGCTGTCCAAGTCGCCCAAGATTAAGGGCATGATCCTGGACCTGCGTAACAATCCGGGCGGCCTGCTCGACCAGGCGATCACGGTGTCGGACGTGTTCCTCAACGGCGGGGAAGTGGTTTCGCAGCGTGGCCGCGATCCGCTCGATCCTAAGCAGGTCCAACGCTACAACGCCAAGCAGGGCGGCGACCTGCTGCACGGCCTGCCCATGGTGGTGCTAATCAATTCCGGTTCGGCCTCCGCCGCCGAAATCGTGGCCGGGGCCCTGCAGGACCGTCACCGCGCCGAACTGGTGGGCACGACCAGCTTTGGCAAGGGCTCGGTGCAGACCCTGATCCCGTTGAACAACGGCCTGGACGGCGCGCTGAAGCTGACCACGGCGCGCTACTACACGCCCTCGGGCCGCTCGATCCAAAAGACCGGTATTACGCCCGATCTGGAGGTGGCCAAGACCCGCGAGGAAGCCCAGACGATTGCCGACCACTCGTTCCAGTTTTCCGAGGCGTCCTATCGCAACGCCCTGAACGCGGACGAAGGCAAGAGCCGTGTCACGCCCCATCAGCCGGCCGAAGAGCCGCCGAAGGACTTCGACGACAAGAAAGGCGACTTCCAGCTGACCCGCGCCCTGGATGTGCTCAAGTATGGCGGGGTGGCCAACACACCCAAGCTGGAGACGCCCACCCCCAAGCTGGCGGCGGTGCTCGAACGCAAAGCCCCCGGCAAGCCGCCTGTGGTCATCCCCAAGGCTGACCCCGCGCCGACGGCGCATTAGGGCTCAGGCCGCACAGATCGGGCTAGGCCCATGTCGCAAGAGGCTTAGGCGGGATGAGCCTTTAATCGCTCCAGAGCAAAGGTGCGCGAGGCGGGTTTCTCTGTCAGGGTGCGCCTGTAGGATCAATTTGGGGCGGGGGCGGGGATGTTCCGCAAGACTTTGTACGCCTTGTCTTTTGGGCTGTGCCTGACCGCTGCCTGGGCCGCTCGGGCAGATACCTTGCGTCAACCTAAATCAGGGACGCCCGCCTTTGTCGCCGACGTCGCGAGCGGCTGGATGCCCACCTACGACGACTACGGCAGTCTGGAGATTGCAGCCGAAGATCACAGCAGCTTCATTCTGCTCAGGATTTTCAGCGATCCAGGCCTTGGCGACCGGCCGCTGCCTGATGTGGCGGCTGAGGTTCTCAAGGGCGCCGGCGCCACGCCCTATGCTCGTAGCGGGCCCGGTGGCATCGCGGGCCGCGCCGGCGAGTCCTTTTACAGCCAGATTACAAGCAACGGCGTCACGCTCGATGTCAGGCTCGTTGTCGTTGAGCTGGATCAGCCCATGACGCCGCACTGGCCATCCTTCAGCAGCATAACATTACCTCTGCCCAGGCTGCGAACCTGTCCGACGCGCTGGGCCGGATCGGTCTGACTGATCGGTAGGGGCGCTCTAGGTATTGTATTGACGCGCGTTTGGTCCGAAAATCGGTTCCCACTTTTCGGAACGCGCTTCAGGGCTTGCGCGGCGGCGCGCTGTCGGGCGAGGGCAGTTTGAGCATGGCCCGCAGGCTCCAAGCCTCATCGCCCTGCTGGGCCGGCGCAGAAACGTCGGCGATGCGCCAGCCGTCCCGTGTCAGCACAAGGTCATAGTCGACCTCAAAGGGCTTTTCGGCGTTTTCGAAACGGGCGACCACCCGTTCGCCGTCCAAGGTATTGATGGCTGTGATGCGCAGGTTGGACAGCTGCACGTCCTGGGCGCCGTAGCGATAATCGAAATCGATGGCGCCGACTTCTCCGGGATGGCTGTCGCGCTTCATCGCCTTGGCGAGGTCCAGTGTGAAAAAGGGATCCTTGGCCGGCTTGTCGGGGAAGGGCATGACCGAGGGTGCATACAGCGCCTGGACCAATCCTACGCCCGGCAGGTCGGTGCGAGGCGCCGGGACCGGCGGTTGGTCGCCGACGGGGGCGGTGGGCGATTTGGGCGCAGGTGGGCGTTCGGGGCCGCAGGCGGCGAGGCAGGCCAGAAGGGCGATAAGGGAAGGGGCAGTTTTCACAGGGTCAGTCTGGCGCCGGTGGGCGCCGGAGCCAAGAGGGTGCATATGTTCCTATTATGTTCTTGCGCGAGTCTTTCTGGATCGCCATGATCCCTCGGGGAAAGTGCAAAGGAGACCTCATGGCGCAACAACCTGACCGGACTGGTCGAGCCGACTCAGGCCAGGGCATTACCTCGGACGCGGTTGCGTCTGCGCAAGGCGCCTTGAAAGAGGCGGCCTTGCAGGTCGATACAGTCGTACGCAATGCGGCGAATACGGCGACCTTCGGTCTGGCCGACAAGGCCGATGCGGCCATCGACGCCACCCTGGGTGTTGGGGGGGGCGGCGACTGGGCTCACCGCTATCAGGCCGAGCTTGATCGAGAGGCAGCCAGGACCGTTTACGACTCCATTCATCGGGGCGTGGCCAGACGGTTGGGCGAAACGCTTGGTATTGGGCTCGACATGGCGGGGGGCGCAGAAGGCGGGGTAGCATGGTCCGAGGGACTGCCCAACCTTGCCAAAGGCAAGTTAGGCGAGGCGCTTTCGGCCGGTAAAACAATACTCAAGGGCGATTTTCCAGTTCAGTTTCAGGCGATCAAGCGCCTGACCAGAGGGTATACACGGACTGATCACGCGACGGCGAAAGGCCTGTGGGTTGAAGCCAAGTTCGGGCCTAAGGCAAGGCTGTTGCCCCGTCAAAACCAGGCCCAAGTTGAGCTTGGGCCGCAATATCGCGTGGATTGGTGGCTGCCCAAGCACGTCGGGTATCTCGGCGGAGGGACGGCGGGGCTGGGAGGGCTACTCAGTGCGGGGCAGAATGAGCCAAAGCGCGACGCCCAAGGCTTTGGCGTCGCTGAGCCGGGTCGGAATTAGGCCATGAATTTTTGCCTGTCATGGATCGCGATAAAAGGCCCGTCCAAGGCCTCTGTTTTACAGGTTCTTGGGCTGACCGAGGTCGCTGCGGACGTCCAGCCGCTCCAGAGCAAATACGAGGTGGCCGAACTTCCGTCCGGCTGGACCGTCATTTTGGCGGCCGATTTCAACTACCCCAGTCCCGCGCGCATGGCGGCGGTGTCGTTGGGTGGCAAAGCGCTGGCCTGTTCGATCAATGAGCGCACCATGTATAGCGTTGCGCGTTTCTATGAGGACGGCAAAGCCGTCTGGTCTGTGGACCATGATGGAGGGGAAAAGGGCGTCTATCATCTGGATGTCGCGGGCGATCCGCCTTCGGAGCTGACCGAGGTCAGGGCGCGCCTGACCGCTCGACAAGATGAAAAGGGCGGCGAGGACTCAGACACAGATTATTTGATCGAGCTCTCAGGCGAACTATCGCAGGTCCTTTGCGGCTATCACTTCGATCCTCAGGAGGCGGCGCCACCGTTCACGCCGCTGCAAAAGGTGGGTGGCCGGGGCGGGGGGTGGCTGCGAAAGCTCTTTGGAAGCCAGTGATCTACGGCGGGAAGATCAGGCCGGGCGTCGCCGGCCGTCAGAGCCCTACCCCTCGATTTGCTTCGCCATCTTTTCGGTGAACAGCTTGAGCATGCGCAGGAGCTCCTCGCGGTCGCCGGGGTCGAGCACGGATTCCAGACGGCGCTCGTTGGCTATGGCGGCCAACAGAAGCTTGCGACGCGCCACATCGCCATCGGCCGTCAGCTGCAACGAATAGGCGCGGCGATTGGATTCCACCCGGTGGCGGGTGACAAACCCACGGCGCTCCAATTCGTCGATCACCGGGGTGAGGGAGGACTTGTCCCGACCGTTCGCCCGGCTGAGCGCGGTCTGGGTGATGCCGGGATTTTCACCGATTAAGGTGAGCACGGCGAAGTGGCCGGCGCGGATGGTCCTCCCGGCGGCGGCCGCATCCTTGGCATAGGCCTGGAACGACATGGTCTGCGCCATGCGCAGATAGAAGCCGATAAACCCGCTCAATTCGCCCAGCTTGACGTCGGGCCGCGCGCTTGCGGTCTCGTCATCGCTCTGGGTCGGAATTTTGGCCTTTATAGGCGAGGGCATAAATTTATCCTTGTGAACGTCTATTCGCTCAGCCAGACACAACCCAGCCCGCGCTCCTCAAATAGTTTGTCACCATACAATCCTGCATGGGAGGAGAAGGTGTCGAAGGTAGGGGAGGGCGCGGCGCCAGGCAAACCGAATTTTGTCGACGAAAAAGGCAAGGCGGCTATTGATAATGTTCGACAACCCTCCGGCTTCCTCAATGACCTCATCCTACACCGCTAGCGGCGCGTTTCTTGACGCCCTTCAAGAACTGGGCGTGGACTATATCTTCGCCAACTTCGGCAGCGACCACCCCGCCATCGTGGAAGCCCTTGCCGAGGCCAGAGCCGCCGGCAGGCCGCTCCCGCAGGTGATTACATGCCCCAATGAAATGGTCGGCATGAGCGCCGCTCACGGTTTCGCCGCCGCCACCGGCCGCCCGCAGGCTGTTTTGGTGCATGTTGAGTGCGGAACCCAGGCCTTGGCGGGCGCTGTCCACAACGCGGCCAAGGGGCGCATCCCGATCTTCGTGTTCGCCGGCGCCTCGCCGGTGACCCAAGACGGCGAGATGAAGGGCAGCCGCAACGAGTTCATCCAGTGGATCCAGGACGTGCACGATCAGCGCGGCATCGTGCGCGGCTATATGCGCTACGAGGGCGAAATTCGCGCGGCCGGCGCGATCAAGCAGCTGGTGGCGCGGGCGTTCCAGTTCGCGCAAAGCGACCCTAAAGGCCCGGTCTATCTGATCGGCGCGCGCGAGGTGATGGAGGCGCCGGCCAAGCCCGCGCCGCTCGTGGTGCAGGATTGGCAGCCGGTCGCGGGCGGGGCGATGGCGCCGGACGCAGTCGCCGAGGTGGCCAAGGCCTTGAGCAAGGCTCGGGCGCCGCTGGTGGTGACCTCGTTCCTGGGCCGCAAACCGGCGGCGGTAGGCGAGCTGGTCAAGCTGTGCGAACGGTTGGGTGTTGGCGTGCTGGAATCGGTGCCCAACTACGTCAACTTTCCCCACGACAACCCGCTGTATCAGGGCAATCAGTGGAACGAGCCGCACCAGAATGCGGCTCTGGCCGACGCCGATGTGGTGTTGGTGATCGACAGCGACGTGCCATGGATTCCCATGTCCAGCGAGCCGAACGCCAAGGCGAAGATTTATCACATCGACGTCGATCCGCTGAAGGCGCAGATGCCGTTGTGGTACATTGCCGCCGGTGGCCGGTACGCCGCAGACGCCGGCGTCGCCCTGGGCCAGATCAATTCGGCCCTCGACGGCATGACGGTCGACGACGCCCTCGTGCAAAAGCGCCGCCGGCGCTGGGCCAAGCTGCATGAGGCGCGAAAGACTGTTTTGGCCGCCCGGGAAAACTCGGGCGATCTTTTGACCGCCCAACGTCTGACGGCGGCGCTGCGCCACCGGATCACCAAGGACACCCTGGTGGTCAACGAGGGGATATCCAACTACCAGACCATCTTCGATCATCTGGCCTTGACCCGCCCGGGTTCGATGTTCACCAGCGGCGGCGGGTCGCTCGGCTGGAACGGGGGGGCGGCGATCGGGGCCAAGCTTGCGCACCCCAAAAAGACCGTGATCGCCCTGACCGGCGACGGCTCGTTCATGTTCTCGGTGCCGTCCTCGGTCCACTGGATGGCGCGGCGATACAACACCCCGTTCTTGACCGTGGTCTACAACAACGGGGGTTGGAAATCGCCCAAGCTATCCACCCTGGCGGTGCATCCGGACGGCTACGCCAGCCGAGCCGACAATCTCGACATGAGTTTTCACCCTCAGGCGGACTACGCGGGAATCGCGGCGGCGGCCGGCGGCGCCCATCCTGAAATCGTGAGTGATTTGAAAGACCTGGAGGCGGCGCTCGACCGGTGTTTTCACGCGGTGAACGTCGAAGGGCGCGCGGCCGTGCTCGACGTCAGGCTGGCAAACCCTTGACCAACGCCCCTTCAATCGGTCCATAGGACACAACAGAATTATTCAATGAGCCTCAAGCTCAATAAAATCGTGATGTGCGGAGGACACGGCTATGGATGATGCGGCCAAACTGGCATCGGATAAGGCCCATCGCGAAGGCCACGAAGGCCTTCCCGAGATCGGCGCTCGGCTGGACCGCCTGTCCGCGAGCCGGACCGTCTGGATGATCCTGCTGCTGATGTCCTTCGGCGGCTTTTTCGACGCCTACACCCTGTATGCCGGCGGCACCATCGCGCCGGGGCTCGTGAAAGCCCACATTCTGTCGGAGACGACCAAGAACTTTTTCAGCCTGGAAGGCTACGCGGGATTCACCACGGCGACCTTCACGGGCCTGCTGTTCGCCAGCTCCTGCTGCGGCGTGTTGGCGGACAAGTTTGGACGCCGGGCTATCTTCACCACCGGTCTTTTGTGGTTCGGACTGTCGGGATTGATGATGTCGTTCCAGTCCACGTCCCTTGGCGTGAACTTCTGGCGTTTCATGCTGTCGATCGGCACGGGCCTGGAGGTGATTACGATCGACTCCTACCTCAGCGAAATGGTGCCCAAGGGCGCCCGGGGCAAAGCCTTCGCCATCAACAACTCCATCCACTCCACCGGCCAGCCGGTGGCGGCCATGGCGGCCTTTTTTCTGGTTCCCTATAGTTTCCTAGGCTTTGACGGATGGCGCTGGGTGGTGGCTCTGGGGGCGCTGGCGGCGATCATCGTTTGGCCTTTGCAGATGTTGATCCCCGAAAGCCCCCGTTGGCTGGCCGCCCACGGCCGCCTGGCAGAGGCGGACAAGGTCGTCTCGGACCTGGAAGCCAAGGTTGAGCGCGAGACCGGCAAGCCCTTGGCGGCGCCCGAGCCCGTGGTGCATCGGCCGCCCCATGTGAGGGGCCGGTACAGTCAGATCTTCAGCAAGGAGTATCGGGGGCGCACTCTCATGCTCACCCTGTTCCATATCTTCCAGGCGGTGGGCCTGTTCGGCTTCATCAACTGGATGCCGACCTTCCTGGTGCACCAGGGGATCAGCATCACCAAGAGCATCGGCTACACCTTCGGCATGGCGCTCGCCGCGCCGCTAGGTCCACTGGTCTGCTCCCTGTTCGCCGACAGAATCGAACGCAAGTGGCAGATGGTCGGCGCATCGCTGACCATCGCGGGCGCGTTCCTTGTGTTTGCCTTTGCCCGCAGTCCATTCATTATCGTGCCCGTCGGGGCGCTAGAACTGCTGAGCGCCGCTATCCTGAGCTACAGCTTCCACGCCTATCAGTCTGAGCTTTTCCCCACGCGTATCCGCACCCAGGCGATCGGATTCGTCTATAGTTGGAGCCGGGTCAGCGCCATCCTGGCCGCGTTCCTCACCGCCAAGGTGTTGCGCGCCTACGGCGTGCCGGCCGTCTTCCTGATCTACATGGGCAGCATGGTCATGGTGGCGCTGGTCGTCGGCATGATGGGACCGATGACGAAGAATAGGTCTTTGGAGACGCTCTCGCCGTAATAGCGCCGTAATGGTCCGCAAGACAATCGAGCCAACAAAGCCGATAAATTGCGGGGGAAACCATGGACAATGCGGCCACAATTGCGTCCGAAAAGACGCGCCGCGACGGATACGACGGCCTGCCGGAGATCGGCGCTCGCCTCGATCGGCTGGGAACCAGCCGTTACGTCTGGTGGCTGGTTGCCCTGCTGGCTGCGGGAGGGTTGTTCGAATCCTATCTGATCAGCACGGGAGGCGGCATCGCGCCCGGTCTGATCAAGAGCGGGCTGCTGACCGACACCACCAAGGAATTCTTCAGCATGAAGGGTTTCGCGGGGTTCAGCGCCGCGACCTTTACGGGCTTGCTGCTGGCCAGTTCATGCTTCGGCGTGCTGGCCGACCGTTTCGGCCGCCGCGCGATCTTCACCTTTGCCCTGCTGCTGTTCAGCATCTCCGGCGTGATCATGGTGTTTCAGCACACCGCCAACGGCCTGATCTTCTGGCGCTTCATGGTCGCCCTCGGCGCCGGGGTCGAGGTGATCACCATCGACGCCTATCTCAGTGAACTGATGCCTCGGGATGCGCGCGGCCGCGCCTTCGCCGTCAACAACGCGATCCATTCCTGCGGCAAGCCACTGGCCGCGTTCGCCGCCTTTGCGCTTGTCCCCTATGCGTTCTTCAATATCGATGGGTGGCGCTGGGTGGTGATCCTGGGCAGCGTCGGCGCCCTGGTGATCTGGCCTCTGCGCCAGTTCATTCCTGAAAGCCCGCGCTGGCTGGCGGCCCATGGCCGTCGCGAGGAAGCCGAAAAGATTGTCTCCGCCATGGAGGCGCGCATCGAAAAGGAGCGGGGAGCGCCGCTCCCCCCGCCCCAGCCGGTGACCCATCGGCCGCCGCACATCATCGGCCGCTACGCCCAGATCTTCAGCCGGGAGTACCTGCCGCGCACCCTGATGCTGAGCGTTTTCCACGTCCTTCAGGCGATCGGCCTGTTCGGCTTTGTCAATTGGATGCCGACCTTCCTCATGAAGCAGGGCGTCAGCGTCACCGAAAGCCTGGGCTATACCTTCGGCATGGCCTTGGTCACGCCCCTGGGTCCGCTGGCTTGCATGGGCTTCGCTGACAAGATGGAGCGCAAGTGGCAGATCGTCGCTTCGGCCCTGGTCATCGCCGTCGTCGGCTTGGTCTTCGCCAATTCGCGCGACCCCATGGTGATCGTCCCGGCCGGCGCCATCGAGCTTTTGGCTGCGGCGGTGCTCAACTACAGCTTCCACGCCTACCAGGCCGAGCTGTTCCCCACCCGCATCCGGGTCCAAGCGGTGGGTTTTGTCTATTCCTGGAGCCGGGTGAGCGCTGTGTTCACCGGCTTCCTGATCGCATTCATGCTGCGGGAATACGGCGTGCCGGCGGTCTTCGTGCTGTTTACGGGCAGCATGCTGCTGGTGGCGCTGTTCGTCACGGTGTGGGGTCCCAAAACCCAAGACCGATCCCTGGAGACCCTGTCCCCCTAGTCTCGCCATTGTCGCGATTCAAACCTTCGCGCCGAGCCAGAGCCTCCGGCAAGACTATTGGCCGGTACGACAGTGCGAAATGTGACCTGGAAAATTCGATTCCGACCGAGACGAGGCGTAACGCTTTGCGCTAGACTTGCGCCAATGAATAGTCTGCGGCCGGCGGTTGCGCACCCCCCGTCAGTTGGCCGCAGTGGGGAGTGTCTGAGCCGAAGGACCCAAGGTTCTCGGCATTGATTGGAGAAAAACATGCAAATCGCACACGGCGACGAAGTGCCTATCGAATGCAATGGCGGCGGCGTTCGCACCGGCAAGGTCGGCAAGCAAATCCTGCTGTCCGGCGACGACAACTCCCCCGGCAACTTCCGGTTCGGCCTTTTCCATCAGTACGGCGATTTCGAGTCGCCGCGCCATCGCCACAACTTCTGCCAGTTCCGCTATGAACTGGAGGGACTGTGCAACTACGGCAGCGACGGCAAGCTGAGCCCCGGAACGGTCGGCTACTTCCCCGAGGGCGTCTATTACGGACCGCAGGGTCCTGACACGGACACTACCTATACGGCGGCGCTGCAGTTCGGCGGACCCGGTGGCCAGGGGCTGTTGACCAATGCGCAGACCGCCGCCGCCAAGAAGGAGCTGCTGAAGATCGGCACGTTCGAAGGCGGGGTGTTTCGCCGCACCGAAGGCGTGCCGGGCAAGAAGAACATGGATGGCTATGAGGCGGTCTGGGAGCAGGTGGCGGGCCGCAAGTTGGTCTATCCCGAGGCGCAATATGGCGCGCCCGTGCTCATGCATCTGGAAAACTATACCTGGCTGCCCCTGGAAGGGTCGCCCGGCGTGTCGATCAAGGCCATGGCCACCTTCACCGACTGCAATATCCCTTGCGCGGCCTATCTGCTGGAGCCCGGCTCCACGTTTGTAGCCAATGCCCGGGGCGTTTACCTGGTTCTGTCCGGCCACGGCGCGCTGGAGGGTGAGACCTTCCGCAAATACACGGCGCTGTATCTAGACACCGACGAAACGGCTGCGTTCAAGGCTGACCAGACGTCCGAGATCTTGCTGATGGGCATGCCCAACGTAAGGGACATGCTGCCGGACCAGATGCCCGTGCTTCACCGCGAGGCTGCTGAATAGCGGCTGCGAACAGGGCGGCTAGGCTTGCTGTTCGCCAGCCTAGCCTGTAGGGCCGGGCGGCAAGCTCGGCCGTTGGCGCGGGTCTGGACTGATGCATAACAATAGGAGCGTTGAGTTGGGGGGAGAGCGAACCGATCTTTGGATCGATCGGCCATGGGCGGACGCCATCGGCGCGCGCGGTTTGACCGGGCCAGTATGTTCGTAAATCGACGTTCCGTGACCATCGAGTGGGGCGATTGCGATCCAGCGGGGATCGTTTTTTATCCGCGCTATTTCGCGATGTTCGATGCGAGCACCGCCGCCCTGTTCGCCGCCGCCCTCGGCTACGACAAGTTCGCCCTGCGCAAACGGTTCGGCATCGTCGGTTTCCCTATGCTGGAGACGGGCGCCAAGTTCACCGCCCCCAGCCGGTTCGGCCAGACGGTCACTATCGAAACCACCATTACCCGATTTGGCCGCAGCAGCTTCGATGTGCGCCACACGCTGATGCGCGGCGAGACCATCGCCATTGAGGCCACAGAAACCCGCGTCTGGGCCGCCCCTGACCCGGACGATTCGGATAAGATTCGTAGCGCACCGATTCCTGCCGAGGTGATCGACGCGCTTTCCCGAGACAATAGCCCAGCCTAAGGAATAACCATGTCCCGCTTAATGATCACCGTGGCTCCGACAGGCGGCATGTCTTCCAAGAGCCAGAACCCCAATCTGCCGACCCAACCGGCGGAGATCGCCGAGTCTGTGCACCTGTCCTATAAGGCCGGCGCCTGCATCGCCGCGCTGCATGCGCGTCGTCCCGACGACCAGGCCACCTGCAACGCCGACATCTACCGCGACATCAACACCCGCATCCGCGCCAAATGCGATATCGTCATCAACAATTCCACCGGCGGCGGCTCCAGCGGCGACATGCTCATCGCCCGCCCGGACGGGCTGTACGAATCCAATTTCGAAGAGCGATTGAAGGGCTGCGAGGCGGGCGCCGAAATGGCGACCTTCGACGGCATGACCTTCGTCGACGTTCACGGCGGCAAGGAGATCCTGGTGGTCACCCCGCCCAGCCGCTGCGAGACCCTGGTCAAGCGCATGCTGGAGCGAGGGATCAAGCCGGAATGGGAGGTGTTTTCGCCCAACCACATCCTGCAGGACGTCACGCGCCTGATCCAGGCGGGCTATGACAAGCCGCCCTACTACGTAAACATGGTGCTGGGCGCGGATAAGGGCTTCCAGGGCGCCATGCCCTATAGCCACGACATCCTCAACGCCATGATCGCGGCGCTGCCGCCGCAGTCGATCTTCTGTGTGTCGGCGATTGGACCGGCCCAATTGCCCGCGACCACCCAGGCGATGTTGCTGGGCGGCCATATCCGCGTGGGTCTGGAGGACAACAATTATTATGCGCGTGGCGAGTTGGCGAGAAACGAACAGCTTGTCGCCCGCGCCGTGCGGATCGCCACCGAACTGGGCCTGGAGATCGCCACCGCCGAACAGGCCAGGGACATGATCGGCTTGCCGGTCCCTGTGCGCGCCTCGGCCTGAAGACCATTTGAAAAGAGAGTCCATGTCGTCCGCATCTGAGCCTTCGCCTCTGCCGGTGAATCCTGTTCTGGAACGCATGAGGGCCGGCGATGTGGCGCTGGGCATGAATGTTCGCCTGGGCCGTTCGGGCGACATCGCCTCAATCGCCCGTTCGACTGGTCATGACTTTCTGTTTCTGGACACCCAGCACGCCATCTTCTCGGTCGAAACCCTGGCCCACATCGCTCAGGCCTCTCGCGGGTGCGGCGTGGCGCCCCTGGTGCGGGTGCGCAGTTGCGATGACCCGGACGTTTCGCTCCTGCTCGACGCAGGCGTGATGGGGATCGTGTTCCCGGATGTGGAGACCGCTGAGGAAGCGCGAAAGGCGGTGAATACGGCCAAGTTTCCGCCCATCGGCAAGCGCTCGGTCGCCGGGTCGCCCGGCTTGTTCGACTTTCGGCCCATGCCGGCGGGCGAGGTGGCGCGGGCGCTGAACGCAATCACCCTGGTGGTGTGCATGATCGAGACGCGCGCCGGACTGGCCAATCTTGAAGAAATCGCTGCGGTGGACGGGGTGGATGTCATTCACGTCGGCTGCAACGATCTGTTGTTCGACATGGGCAAGCCCGGGGCGTTCGGCGATCCTGAAATTGTCGAGGCGATCGACCGGGTCATTGCGGCGGCCAAGGCGAACGGCAAATTCGCCGGTTTGGGCGGCGACCGGGACCTGGCGCGGCAAGTGGGCTTTATCCGCAAGGGTGTCAGCTTCGTCACCACCCAGACCGATATCGGGTTTCTGATGGCGGAGGCTTCGCGCAGGACAGGGGAATTGCGCGGCGCCCTGACCCAGGGTCAGCCATAGCGAAAAGGGCCCGGCGCTGTTATATTCGGAGCCTTGGCCAAGGCCGACGATGCTGGTCGCAACAGGGGCTCATGCTTGACGCTGTTGGGCTGCGACGTCATTGTCGGAGGCCACACGGTTTTTGTCGCGCGGGTTGAAGCGGCGCGAGCTTCGCAGCTCTCCACAAGCTTTCCCGCGCATCTATTATGGGAGATCAGGCGATGGCGAAGATTCAGACGTTCCGGCTTGAAGAGGCCGTGGGTCGCGCGGTCAAATCCACCCGCGGTCGCGGCGTGGAGGGTGAGAAAAGCCCGGGTCTCAAGGTGGTGCAGTTCCCCATCGACACCGGCATTCCCGAGATCAACCTCCGCTTCGGCTACGATCAGATCGGCGACGGCTTCTACTCGCCCCGGCACCGGCACAATTTCGATCAGTTCCGCTACGTCGTGCACGGCGAGACCAACATCGCCAAGGGCCGAGACCTGCATCAGGGCGAGATCGGCTACTTCCCCGAAGGCACCCACTACGGCCCGCTGACGCAGCGCGGCGATGTGGGCCTGCTGGTCATGCAATTCCCCGGCCCCCAGGGAGAGTACCGGATTACGGACGCCGAGAAGCAAGCCGCCATGGACCGCCTGCGCGCCAAGGGCGGCACGTTTGAGGACGGCATCTACAAGTTCACCCGGCCCGATGGCAGCAAGGTCAATCAGGACAGCTATGAGGCGGTTTGGCAGGAACACACCGGCCGCCCCGTGACCTACGCCAAGCCCCGCTACGTCTCGCCGATCATGGTGCGCCCCCAAGGCTTCCAATGGCGCCCCCATCCGAAGCACCCGGGTGTGGACGTCAAGAATCTGGGCTCCTTCCACGAATACGGCACGGCCATCTCGATCTGGCGTCTGGCGCCCGGCACGACCATTGCGCCCGAAGTGCTCGATGCGCCGGAAGTGCGCTGCGTGATCGCCGGCGAGACCCACTACGAGGGGCGGCTGCTCGACGACAAGAGCACCTACTACATCCCGGAAGGCGTGCGCACCCAGCCGATTGAGAGCCCCAAGGGCGCCGAGCTGCTGGTGTTTTCTCTGCCGATGTACGCCCGCGCCGCTTGGGACAAGGCGCACGGCCGCGAACCGGTCGCCGCCTGATCGGCGGGCGACTGTCGATAGTGTCAGTAACAGGAGCGACGGGTCCGGCGGCCCGTCGCTTAATTTCATAAACAGCCGCGTGGAAATGCCAACATGGACAAGGCGCAGACCGCCCCGAACGCCTCGAAATATCTGAAGCAAATCGACTTCGAGACCTTCAACAAGGATCGGGCGCGGTTCAATCAGCGGCTGCTGGATCGCAGCAACTCCGACATCATGAGCTGCGCGGTGAACTATGTTCGAACGCCGCCCAATGGCGGAACGCCGGGCGGCGAGCACGTGCACGAGTACGACCAGATGATGTTCCTGATCAGCGGGAAGATGATGGTCAAGATCGACGGCAATGTTTACCCGGTCCAGGCCGGAACCCTGATGGTGTTTCCCGCCGGTGTGCCGCACCACTTCTGGAACCTGGATGAGGAAACCATTCACCTCACCCTGATGGCCCCTGCGCCCGATCCGGAAAAGCCGCGCGCGACCCAGGTCAAGTCCTAGGCGCCCGCGCCTCACCCCATAGTCAAAAACACCGGTCCGTTAGCGATCCGGCGGAAAAGGAAGAGTCATGGCGGGGAAAATCCGCGTCGGCATCGTCGGCGCTACGGTCACGGTGGGCGGAAGCGGGTGGGGGGCGCGGACCCACGTTCCGGCCCTGCACGCCCTGCCCGACTACGAACTGAAAGCGGTCTGCACAACGCGGGAAGAGACCGCTTTGGCGTCGCAAAAGGCCTTTAATACCGATCTCGCCTTCCACAGCTTTGACGCCATGCTGGCCAGCCCGGATGTGGATCTGGTGAGCGTCGTCACCCGCGTGCCCGCTCACTACGACCTAGTCATGCGCGCCCTTCAGGCGGGCAAGGCGGTCTATTGCGAATGGCCCCTGGGCGCGACCTTGGCCGAGGCCGAAGACATGGCCAACCTCGCGGCGGCCAAGGGGCTGTACACGGCCGTGGGCCTACAGGCCCGCAGCGATCCGACCCTGGCCTATGTTCGCGAACTGATCCAGCAGGGCTATATCGGCGAGGTGCTGTCGGCGGATTTCGCCTACGTCAACCGGGCCACAATCAAGCGCGGCGCCGGCCGTATCTTCCAACACGACAAACGGAACGGCGCCAACATCCTCACCATTGGCGGCGGACACGCCATCGACGCGGTGAGCTATGTCCTAGGCGACTTCGCCGAGGTGTCCGCGCGACTGGCGACCCGGGTCACGGAGTGGATTAACTCCGATACCGGTGAGAGCGTGCACGTGGACTCGCCCGACTGGGTGAGCGTGTCCGGCAAGCTGCAAAGCACGGCGGAGGTTCAGTTCTTGGTGGCCGCCATGCCGGCCATGCCGGAGGGGCGCCGCAACTTCGAGATCTATGGTCGCGAAGGCATGCTGTCGGTCGCCGTCGGCGCCGGCGGCGCCGAGAAGAATCCGAGCATCTATCACGGCCCCAATCAGGTGTTCGGTTCGCGCGGCAAGGAGCCGCTCACGGCCATGCCGACGCCGGAGCGCTTCACCCTGATCCCCGATACGGTGCCGGCCGGACCGCCGCGCAATGTGGCCCAGGCCTATACCCGCCTCGCCCAGGCCATGCGCGAGGGCAAGCCGTACAGCCCCAGCTTCGCCGACGCCGTCAACGCGCACAAGCTGGTGGCCGCATTGGAACAATCCTCGGAAACCGGCAAGTCCGTTTCGCTTTGAGGCTGCAGGCTGGATGTGGCGTAGCGAATCGAAAATTGAACCACGAAGGACACGAAGAACACCAAAAAAACCCGTCATCCTCCGGCCGCCCGAAGGGCGGACCGGGGGACCCAAGCGAGTTTGCAATTGTAGTCGTTGCTTGGGTCCCCCGGTTCGGCTTTCAGCCGACCGTGGGATGACGATATAAAGTGCTCTTCGTGAGCTTTGTGGTTCAATAATCTTGGTTCCGGCTTGCGCGGAAGAGGCCGACGAAGGTCAGCATTACCCGAGCGAATGATCGGCCAACAGCTCTAACGCCTTGACCATGGCTGAGTGATCCCAGCCGGCGCCGCCGTGGGCGACACAGGCGCTGAATAGCTGCTGCGCGTTGGCGGTGTTGGGCAGGGCGACGCCCAGGGCCTTGGCCGAGCTCAGCGCCAGCGCCAGATCCTTCTGGTGCAGGGCAATCCGGAAGCCCGGATCAAAAGTGCGCTTGAGCATGCGTTCGCCATGCACTTCCAAAATGCGCGAGGCGGCGAAGCCGCCCATCAGGGCCTGACGCACCTTGGCCGGATCGGCGCCCGCCTTGGCGGCGAACACCAGGGCCTCGGACACCGCCTCGATGTTCAGGGCGACGATGATCTGATTGGCCACCTTGGTGATCTGACCGGCGCCGACGTCGCCCACCAGCGTGATGTTCTTGCCCATCTTTTCGAACAGAGGGCGCACACGCTCGAACACCGCCTCATCCGCGCCGCACATGATGGTCAAAGTGGCCGCCTTAGCGCCCACCTCGCCGCCGGACACCGGGGCGTCGACATAGTCGCAGTTCTTGTCGGCGATCCTTTCGGCGAAGTCCTTGGTGGCGATGGGATCGATCGAGCTCATGTCGATGACGGTCTTGCCCGCCGTCAGCCCCGCGGCCACGCCGCCAGACCCGAACAAAGCGCGCTCCACATCCGGCGTGTCGGGCAGCATCAGGATAATGACGTCGGCGCCTGCGGCGGCTTCGGTCGCGGTGGCGCAAACCTTTGCGCCGCCATCGAGCAACTCCTGGGGCAGGGGCGACCTATGCTTGACCAGCAACAGGTCGTGGCCGGCGGCGGCCAGATGGCCCGCCATGGGACGGCCCATGATGCCGACCCCGATAAATGCGATCTTCATTCGCAATAGCTCCGCTTGAAATGACGCCGGTCAGGCGAGGTAGGGTTTGGCCCAGCCAAGGCCGGCCAAGGTGTCGCCGAGCGGCCGGTACTCGCAGCCGATCCAGCCCTTGTAGCCGAGGGATTCGAGACGTGACAGCAGCCAGGGATAATTGATCTCCCCCGTGCCCGGCTCGTTGCGGCCCGGATTGTCGGCGATCTGGATATGACCGATGCGGGGCAGCAGCCGCTCGATGGTCCGGGCCAGGTCGCCCTCCATGATCTGCATGTGATAGATGTCGTACTGCAGCTTCACGTTGGGCCGGTTCACGGCGTCCATCAGCTCCAAAGCGACCTTGGTGGTGTCGTAGAAGTAGCCGGGGATGTCGACCTTGGTGTTGATCGGCTCGAACATCACGTCGATTCCGTCGTCGGCCAGAGCATCAGCGGCGTCGCGGGCGTTGCTGACGAAGGCGTGCGTCCAGGCCGCGCGGTTGGCCTCCGGCGGAATCTTTCCCGGCATGATGTGCAATTGCTTGCAGCCGGTCGCCCGCGCGTAGGTCGCAGCCACCGACAGATAGTCGTGAAACTCGGCCACCCGCTCGGGATTGGCCGCCATCCCCCGGTCTCCGGCGGCCCAGTCTCCGATGCCCATGTTGAACAGCACGAGCTCCAAGCCATTGCGGTCCAGCCGTTCAGCCACCGCTTCGGCGGGCGCTTCGTAGGGCGCTACGCATTCAACCGCCTTGAACCCCGCCGCCGCCGCCGCGTCGAAGCGGTCCAAAAACGGCAGATCGGAAAACATTAGGGTGAGATTGGCGGCCAGTTTGGTCATGGCGTCTGCTCTTCAGGACTAGGGTGCGGGTGGGGACAGGGTGACTAGGCGACGCGGTCTGGCGGTTCAGCGCCGGAAAAGAAGGCGTCCAGGTTGTCGGCCGCCTGCATGCCCATACGGGTGCGCGCCTCAATGGTGGCGCTGCCCAGGTGGGGCAGGAGCACGGCGTTTTCCAGGGCCAGAAGGGCGGGGTTGACCAGGGGCTCGCGCTCGAAAACGTCCAGCCCGGCGGCTGCGATCTTGCCGCCGGCCAGGGCCTCGGCCAAGGCGTCCTCATCGATCACTGAGCCGCGTGACGTGTTGACCACGATCGCGGTGGGCTTCATGAGCGCCAGTCGCTCGGCGTTGATCAGATGCCGGGTCGCCGGGCCGCCCGGGGTGTGGAGGGACAGGACATCGGCCTCTACCGCCAGATCATTGAGCGTCGGGAAATAGGTCACGTCGAACTCAGCCTCGATCTCCGGCGACGCGCGGTTGCGGCTGGAGTAGCCCAGGCGCATGCCGAAGCCCTTGGCGCGCTGCGCGGTGGCCTGGGCGATACGACCGAAACCCACCAGGCCCAGCAGTTTGCCGGACAGGCTCTGACCTACCATGTGGCGCGGACGCCAACCGGTCCACTCGCCCGCGCGCAGCTGGCGTTCGCCTTCAGAGGCGCGGCGTGAGGCCATCAGCATGAGCATGATGGCCAGGTCGGCGGTTGGTTCGGTCACCGCGCCGGGGGTGTTGGTCACGACGATGCCGGCCGCCTTGGCCGCTGCGAGGTCGATGTGCTCAACGCCGGCGCCGTAATTGGCCAAGATCCGAACCTTCGAGCCCGGCGTAGCCAGGGTCGCAGCGTCGATCCGGTCTGATGGATTGGGGCAGATGGCGTCATAGAGCGGCATGGCCTGCACCCATTCCGCCGCCGTCATGGGCCGATCATTGGGGTTGATGGTCAGCTCGTACGTCGCCGCCAACCGGTCTTCCGCCGCCTGGGGCACGTGACGGCTCAGCAGGAGTTTGGGTCGGGCCAACAGGCTCTCCTCTTTTCTTGTTCTGTTGCACGACCATTCCTCCGGCGCCGCCCGGCTCCGGGTCTGATCAACCTATGCAGGCGATAGCGTCCGTCGCGATCAGGTCAAGCGCAGAAAGCATAATCGGCCCGCATCCGATTGGGATGCGGACCGAAGGGTCTATTCTAGCCGGGCGGGATCATCTGCGGGAACACATATTGGATCAGCATGACCAGCACGCCCAATAGCAGGCACAGGATAATGCTGTGCTTGAAGGTGCGCGCCAGCACCGCGCCTTCCTTGCCGGTCATGCCGGTGACGGAGGCGCCGGTGGCGATGTTCTGCGGCGAGATCATCTTGCCCATCACCCCGCCCGAAGAGTTGGTCGCGGCCATCAGCACAGGGCTGAGATCGAGCTTGATCGCGGCCACCTTCTGCAGATTGCCGAACAAGGCGTTGCCCGAGGTGTCGCTGCCGGACAGGAACACCGCGACCCAGCCCAGGAAGGCGGAGAGCAGGGGGAAGAAGACGCCGACCGAGGCGACGGCCATGCCCAGGGTGTAGGTCATGCCCGAGTAGTTCATAACATAGGCCAGGGCGACGATCAGGGCCACGGTCAGCACCGCGATGCGGATGTTCTTGAGGGTCTCGGCCATGCAGCCGAAGAACTGCTTGGGGCTCAGGCCGACCCACAGGGCGACGATCACATTGGCGAGCAGGATGGCCGTGCCCGACGCCAGGGGCTGGAAGGTCCATACCGCCGGATAGGGCTTGCCGTTGTACGCCGTGACGGAGATGGCGTTGTGCAGACCCGGCCAATTGATCAGCTGTTGCTGGATCAGCGGAACCTTGAAGGTGGTCCAGGCGATGACGACGGCCGACAGCACCAACCAGGGCACCCAGCCTTCCCAGGTCGGCACCGGCGACTTGGTGGCGCGCAGTTCGGCGGACACCGATAGGGCGTATTGGGGATCGTGCGGCAGCTTCCAAACCTTGAGGAACAGCAAGGTGATGACCAGGCTGCTCAAGGACGAGACCACGTCGGTCAGTTCGTACCCGAGGTAGTTGGAGGTCAGGAACTGGGCGAAACCGAAGGAGCCCCCTGCGACCAGCAGCACGGGCCAAAGAGCCTTGATCGAACGCAGGCCCCCGTAGATTCCCACCACATAGAACGGCAGCAGCAGGGCCAGGAACGGCAGTTCGCGGCCGATCATCGAGGCCAGGCTGTGAACCGGCAGCTGGGTCACAGCGCCCAGGGTCGTGACCGGCACGCCCAGGGCGCCAAACGCCACCGGCGCGGTGTTGAAGATCAGGGTGTAGACCAGGGCGTCCAGGGCCGGGAAACCGACCGCGATCAGCAGGGCGCTGGTGATCGCCACCGGAGCGCCGAAGCCGGCCACGCCTTCCAACAGGCAGCCCAGGCAGAAGCCGATCACCACCAGGACCACGCGACGGTCGTTGGGCAGATGGTCGACAACCCAGCACCGGAAGGCGTCAAATCGTCCGCTCGTCGTGGCGATGCTGAACAGCGTCAGCGCGTTAAAGACGATCCACATCACCGGCCAGAGCGCGAAGGTCGCGCCCGCAGCTGCACTATCCAGCGCCAGTTTCACCGGCAGCTTCCAAACCAAGATCGCCATGGCCAGGCCCCAGGCCAGGCCGACCAGCGAAGCCTGCCAAGCGGGCCGTCGCAGCACGCCCAGCATGACCAGAACGACCGCCAGGGGGGTGGACGCCACGAGGAAGGACCATAAAAGGTTGCCTTCCACCGGCATGAGAAGTTGTTGGAACAAGGCCGCTCTCCTTCAGAAACGATTGTATGGCGCGTCGCCCGGGCTCGGGCGGGCGCGCAGGCGACGGACTTTCCCGTCCATGGCGTCAGCCAGGGGCCTGCGGGCCGCCCTCGGCGTCGTCGTCAAAATCTTCAATCTTTCAGCCCCGCTCTGTCTGCCGACGGTCATCGTTCTTGATGGCTTGCCGATGCTGTACCACGGCCCTGCGAGGCAAGGCGGGGCGAGCGAACGGCGACCTGACGATGTGATGTTGGCAGAACCTCCCAATGCTTCAGAAGTCCCGCCTTGCCCAAACACCCGTCTGGTCGGCCAGGATATCCACGCGCCCGCTTTTTGTTTGTCTGACGACAGTCGAGGCTCGGGCGATGCTTCCAACAATACGTTTGGGCTGTCAAGGCAAGTCGGGGCCTGGGATGCCGCCCTGTCGGACCGGCCAACCCCCTATTGTGCAAGGCCTCGCGCGACACCCATTGATCTATCCTCGAATGCCGGGGCACAGTCGGCAACCGGGGCGTTGGCGGACGGATGGGCGCGAGACCTTGACCAATCGTCAGCGGAGGAAACGGAACAGAAGATGAGCGTGAAATCAGCCCCCGGGGTGAAAGCGGCTGTGTTTGCAGCGGGCATCGGCCTGGCGCTGGCCGCCGGATGCGGCCCTGTCTGGGCGGCCAATGGCTATCCGCCGGACATAGACGCCGCCTCGGGCAACCGATTGCCGATACCCAAACGCGCGGATTTGAGCCCGGCCGATCAGAAGACCTTCGATGAGATCGAGGGCCAACTGGGCGAGGGGCTTCCTGCGATCGAGAAGGACCGTCCGCTGGTGCGGATGTATAGTCCGGGTGTCGCCAAGGGCTTGGGCGAAGCCCACCACTATCTGAAATATGACGCCGGCTTCGACGCTCGGTTGGAAGCCGTGGCCGTCCTGACCGTGACGCGGCAACTGACCAACCAGTTCGAATGGGCCCAATGGGAAGCCCATGCGCGAGATCCGAAAGACCCGCGCTATGTGGAGCCCTATGTGATCGACGTCATCAAGGCGTGTAAGCCAGTGACTGTTCTAGGCGAGAAGGACGCGGCGGTCGTCGCCCTGGGCCGTGAGACGTTCGGTCCCAGAAAGGTGTCGTCGGAGACCTTCGCCAAGGTCCTGAAGTTGTTCGGCCCGCGCAAAACCGTCGAACTCGCCGAGATGATGTCGCTCTACGCCGCCACCACCGACGAGTTGGTGGTGTTCGATCAGCAACTGCATCCTGGACAGGCCCCTCTGCTTCCTAAGAATGCCACGCCGTGCGGCGCATCAGGGCCGAATTTGTCTTGGGTGGCGGACGTACTGCGCTAAAACAGGTTTAATGGCCGAGGAACCGGCTCTGGGTACGGGGGAAACATGAATAGGAACGTCCAAATGCCGGCCCTCGCGGCCGTGGCGGCCTTGGCGCTATTGACGGCGGGTTTGGCCGGCCGCGTTCAGGCCCAGGCGCTGTCGTCTGACCCGGCCCATTGGCCGGCGGATATCCATGCGGACTCCAGCGGCCGCTTGCCGGTTCCCAAACGCTCTGACCTCAGCCCCGCCGACCAGAAACTGTGGGACGAGGTCCAGGGCCAGCTGCAATCGGGCGGTCTTCCGGCGCTTGAGAAGGATCGCCCTCTGCCGCGGATGTACAGCCCCGGCGTGGCCAAGGGGCTGGGCGACGCTCACCACTATCTGAAGTACGACGCGGGCATCGACGATCGGCTGATGGCTATCGCCGTGCTGACCACCACCCGCGAACTGACCGCTCAGTTCGAGTGGACGCAATGGGAACTGCACGCCCGCGACCCGAAGGATCCGCGTTACCTTGAGCCCTATGTCCTGGATGTGATCAAGACCTGCAAACCTGTGAGCGGTCTGGGAGAGAAGGACGCGGCGGTCGTCACCCTGGGCCGCGAGATGTTCGGCCCCCGGAAGGTCTCCTCGCAAACCTTTGCCACCATGCTGCGCCTATTCGGGCCGCGTAAGACCGTGGATATCGAGGAACTAATGTCCCTGTATGCGGCGACGACCCGCGAACAGATCATGTTCAATGAACAGCTCCATCCCGGGCAAAAGCCGCTGCTTCCGGCCAATGCCGCGCCCTGCGGCGGCGGCGTGTCCGGCGCGGATTTCTCATGGGTTGCCGATGTTCTGCGCTAAAACGACCAAAGGGGGAACGCGCATGAAACCGACTTGGAAAGCCGTGGCCGGGGCTGGGCTGGCCGCCCTCGCGCTCATGTCGGCGACGGGCGTGGCGGGTCGCGCCATGGCCCAGGACGCCGCAAACCGCCCGGCCGACATCGACCCGGAGTCCGGCAACCGACTGCCCCTGCCTAGACGCGAGACGATGAGTCCCGCCGATCAGCAGATCTTTGACAGCGTCATGGGCAAGCAGGCCACCGGTCTGTCGGCCCTGGGCAAGGAGCGTCCTCAGGCGCGCATGACCAGCCCCGGCGTGACCAAGGGGCTGGAAGAGGCTCACCACTATCTGAAATACGAAGCGGGCATCGATGATCGGCTGATGACCGTGGCCGTGCTGGCCACCGCGCGCCAACTGGTCAGTCAGTACGAATGGACCCAGTGGGAGCAGCATGCTCGCACGCCCAATGATTCACGTTATGTCGAGCCCTACGTCATCGACACCATCAAATTCTGCAAGTCGGTCACGGGCCTAGGGCCTAAGGACGCTGCGCTCATTACCGCAGCCCGCGAACTGTTCGGACCCCGCAAGGTGTCGTCGGAAACCTTCGCCGCCGTCCTGCAACAGTTTGGGCCGCGCAAGACCGTGGATCTGTTGGAATTGATGGCGCTTTACGCCTCTACGGCGGATGAGCTGGTGGTGTTCGATCAGCAGCTCAATCCTGGGCAAAAGGCGCTGCTGCCGAAAAACGCGGCGCCCTGCGGACCCTCAGGCCCCAATTTCTCCTGGGTGCCCGACGTTCTGCGCTGACGCCAGGGGTCGCAATCTAGGACGGCCAATAACAAGGGCGCCGACGCGATGATCGGCCCTGTCAAACCATAGGGACATACATGACTCACAAAGCTCAATTGATCGTCGGCGCGGGCTTGGCAGCGGCCGTCTGCGCGGCAGCCCTGGCGACCAACGCCCAGGAGCCCGCCCATGCCGTCGTGCGCGCCGGAGCGCCCCTGGCGGCCGATATCGACCCTGGCACCATGAGCCGCCTTCCCCTGCCCACGGCGGCCGAAATGGGTCCTGAGGCGCCCACCCGAAACGGCAAGCCGGCGCCGACCGACGAGCCGCAGCGCCTGTACAGCCCCAAGCTGGCCGAGGCGATGAACGCAGCCCACCGCTATGTGAAATATGACTCCGGCATGGACGAGCGCCTGACGGTGATCGCCGTGCTGGTGACGGCCCGCTCGCTCAACAGCCAGTTCGAGTGGACCCGCTGGGAAAAGCATGGCCGCACCATGGGCGACGCCAGCGTCGATCCGGCGATCATCGACATCATCAAGTACTGCAAGCCGGCCGTGGGTCTGGGCGCGAAAGAGACCGCGATCATCAAGCTGGGCCGCGAACTGTTCGGGCCTGGCGAGAAAGTGTCGTCGCCGACCTATGCGGAGGCGGTGCGACAGTTCGGCAAACGCGGCGTTGTCGATCTGGTGGATCTGATGGGTCTTTATCAGGTCACGGCGACGGAAATCCGGGCCTTCGACGCGCGGCTTGATCCCAAACGATACACGCCCTTGCTCCCGCCCCTGTCAAAAACCCCCGCTTGCCGGCGACCGTAAGGCCTGCCGGTTCGGGATCGGCCGACAGTGCTGCCGGTGAAATAAAATTTTCCGCAGCGCGATGGGGGATTTCGGCCCGCCAATTCTCTTGTTGGCGAGGCGTTTTTGCAAAGTTCACCGATGTCAGGGGGAAGTGTTGGGAGCGGATTCATTCGAGGCTGCCTGCGCCCTAAGCCTAGTGTGTTCGTCGGGACACACCCTGAACACTTCATCCGACGAGGCATAAGCTTGGCTTGACCAAACCCGTCATCAAGCCGCCATTCAAGGCTGGGCCGAGTACCAGCCGCTACGCGTATCCAGCAATTACAAGAACTTAAACGAGGGAGGCATCTCATGAACCTGAAACAGAAAATGATGGCCGGAACGGCCTTTACCGTGCTGGCGCTCGCGCCGGCGCTGTCGGCCCATGCCCAGGCGAACTCCGCCGGCGTCGGCGACGTGATCGTGACCGCCACCAAGACCGGCGTGACGCAACTGCAAAAGACGCCAATCTCGATCGCCGTGGTCGGCGACATGGCCCTGAAGAACACGGAAAGCACCAGCATTCGGGACCTGCCGAATTTGGTCTCCGGGCTGAAGCTCTCGACGGTGCAAATCCAGACCACCCTGTTCATTCGCGGCGTGGGCGGCTTTAACGCCGGCGAAGGCGACGTGTCGATCTATATGGACGGCGTCTACCTGGGCGCCAACACCCTGGCCCTGGGATTCAACTTCAACGACCTTGACCGGGTCGAGGTGCTGAAGGGTCCGCAAGGCACCCTGTACGGCCGTAACTCCACCGGCGGCGCGCTGAACCTGATTTCCAAGACGCCGACCAACGAGTTCAAGCTGCAGAACGTGGCCACCATCGGCACCTACAATCTGCTGGAAGACCAGTTCTACGTCAGCGGCCCGATCATCAAGGACAAGGTCACGGCCAGCTTGGCGGCCGACGTGGTCCGCCGCGACGGCTATCTGAAAAATATCTTCCCCGGCGGCTCCAACCTGATGGACGCCAACCGCTATGGCATCCGCGGCCAAATCCGCTGGCAAGTTGCCTCCAACATCGTCGATACGGTTCGGGCCGACACCGAATTCGCCAACGAGCACTATGCCTCGCAGGCCAAGCTGCTGTACCCGGTGACCTGGAATTCCCTGGCCAATACGATCATCGGCGACTTCCACAAGGTGGCGATCAATCAGCCCGCCAACAACCGCGAAGCGGCGTGGGGCGTGTCCAACGAGTTCACCTGGACGCTCAATGACATGTTCACGGTCAAGTCCGTCACGGCCTATCGTGAGGACAAGAGCGGCAACAATATGGACGGCGACGGCACCGAAGACACCACCGGCGCCGGCGGCATCGCCGCCTTTGGCAATATCAACTATTTCCAAGGAAATCCGCCGAATCTGAACACCGTGGATTATTGGGAGCACCAGACGAGCCAGGAGTTTAACCTCCTGAACAAGATCGGGCCCGTCTCGGGCATCGTCGGGGCCTATTATTTCAGCGAATACGTCGACCAGATCGCCAGTTCGATCTCCGTCACGCCGGTCAGGGAAACCCTGCTAACAAACCCCACAGCGGCGCGTGGCCTCACGGGTAACCCTCGCGATTCGCGCACCCCTGTGCAGTCGTCGGCGGTATTCTTCGAAGAAACCTATCACGTCTCGCCGCGTCTCGGCGTGACCGTTGGTGCGCGCTACACCCAGGAACGCAAGGTTCTGGATATTTACAATCTGTCGATCAACCTGCTGACCAATTTGAACCCCACCATTTTCGACATCCGGGGCTCTAAGGCGGCGGTCAGAAACTTCAACGCCTTTACGCCAAAGTTCGGCGTCAACTACCAGTTGACCGATGACGCCATGGTCTATGTCTCGGCGACCAAGGGCTTCAAGAGCGGCGGCTACTCCAACTCGGCCCGCGCCTTGGCCGGCGCGGATTTCGGGCAGGAAACCATCTGGTCCTATGAAGTCGGCGCCAAGACCGACTGGTTCGACCATCGCCTGCGGGTCAACGTCGCGGCCTTCCGCAACGACTGGCAGGGCCTGCAGTTCAGCGCCGTCGTCACCAGCGTCCCGCCGGTCACCGGCACCTCCAACGCGGCGAAGGCCTACATCAACGGTATAGAAGCGGACATCACGGCCAAGCCCGACCCGTCGATCACCCTGACCGGCAGTGTCACCCTGCTTGACGCCAAGTACGTGGACTTCAAGACGTTCAGCCCGAGCGCCAACCTCGTTCCTTACTTCACAGGCGACCCGAGATACACGCCCGCCAATTCCGCCGCCGGGATTGTCGCGCACTACGATGCGTCCGGGAAGACCCTGGTCGAGGCGCCGCCTGTGTCTCTGATCTTGAGCGGCCAGAAGGACTTCAACTTCTCCAACGGCGGCACCTTCTATGTGCGGGGCGAGTATCAGTACACCGGCTTGACCTACTTCCAGCCGTCGGACACCCCCGTCACCAGCCAGCGGCCGTTCAGCCTGTACAATGCCTCGATCGGCTATACGGCGCCGGGCGGTCATTGGCAGGTGGCCTTGTGGGGCAAGAACCTGAGCGACCAGAACTATGTCCTCAACGTCAGCGTGGGATCCAACAACCACGTCACGGCGCCGGTCGGCGATCCGCGTACTTTCGGGGCCCGGATCACCTATAACTACTGATCGATCCTCAATTTAGAACCTCAAGCGCCCGCATTGACCTGACGGTCGGTGCGGGCGTTTTTTATGTCTGTGACCTATTGGGCAGCGATCGTTTCGGTGTGTTCAATGTGACACACCCGTAACAATGCGGCCTTGCCCGACGCAAGCTTGCCTTGACCGACACCCCCCTCCATCCGCTATTGCGGGCAGTCGCTTGATCGGCAAATTTCGCTGTTACGAGGCGCGCGCCTTCCCTTTTGGGTTCGGCTGCCGCGTTTCCAGAAGAAATTACAAAGAGTTAAACGAGGGAGGCATCTCATGAACTTCAAATCCCATATGATGGTCGGCTCGGCCTTGACTGTCCTGGCGCTTGCGCCGGCGCTGTCGGCCCATGCCCAGGCGAACTCCGCCGGCGTCGGCGACGTGGTCGTGACCGCGACCAAAACCGGGGTAACGCAACTTCAAAAGACGCCGATCTCAATCGCCGTGGTTGGCGATCTGGCGCTGAAGAATACGGAAACCACCAGCATTCGGGACCTTCCGAACTTGGTCTCCGGGTTGAAGCTCTCCACCGGCCAAATCCAGACCACCCTGTTCATTCGCGGCGTCGGCGGCTTTAACGCCGGCGAAGGCGATGTGTCGATCTACATGGACGGCGTCTACCTGGGCGCAAACTCCCTGGCCCTGGGCTTCAACTTCAACGACGTCGACCGGATCGAAGTCCTGAAGGGCCCGCAAGGCACGCTGTATGGCCGTAACTCCACCGGCGGCGCGCTGAACCTGATTTCAAAGACGCCGACCAACGAGTTCAAGCTGCAGAACGTGGCCACCATCGGCAACTACAATCTGTTGGAAGATCAGTTCTACGTCAGCGGCCCGATCATCAAGGATAAGGTCCAAGCCAGCTTGGCGTTCGACGTGGTTCGCCGCGACGGCTATCTCAAGAATATCGTTCCGGGCAGCCCCGACCTGATGAACGCCAACCGCTATGGCATCCGCGGGCAAATCCGTTGGGAGGTCACCTCCAACATCACCAATACGGTGCGCGCCGATGTTGAAAAGACCAACGAAAATTACGCTTCCGCGGCCAAGCTGCTGTACCCGGTGACCTGGAATTCCCTGGCCAACACCATCATCGGCAACTTCCACAAGGTCGCCACCAATCCGGACGTCTACAACCGTGAAGCGGCCTGGGGCGTTTCCAACGAACTGTCCTGGACGATCAACGACATGCTGACGGCCAAGTCCGTCACCGCCTACCGTGAAGACCGCAGCCATAACGCCCAGGACGGCGACGGCACCGAAGACGTCACCAGCAGCGAAGGCATCGGCGCCTGGGGCAACACCGGCTATTTCACCGGAACCATCCCCGATCTGGGCGCTATGGACGTGTGGGAACACCAGTTCAGCCAGGAATTCAACCTGATCAACAAGATCGGTCCGTTCTCGGGCGTGGTTGGGGCCTATTATTACAACGAATATGTCAACCAGATCGGCAGCACCATCGCCATTGGTCCCGCCAAGGAAGCCTTGGCGACCAATCCGACAACGGCGGCGACGCGTGTGGGCTCCCCCCGTGACACGCGCATCCCCGTGACGTCTCAAGCGGTGTTCTTCGAAGAAACCTATCACGTCACGCCCCGCCTGGGTGTGACCGTAGGTGCGCGTTACACTCAGGAGCGCAAGGTTCTCGACACCTATAATCTGGCGATCAACCTGCTAACCAATGTGATCACCACCAAGTTCGACATCCGTGGTCCTTTGGCGGCAGTCAGCAACTACAACGCCTTCACCCCGAAATTCGGCGTCAATTACCAATTGACCGACGACGCGATGGTCTACGCCTCGGCGACCAAGGGCTTTAAGAGCGGCGGCTATTCCTCGTCCGCGCGCAGCCTGGTCGGGGCGTCATTCGGACAAGAAACCATCTGGTCCTACGAAGTCGGCGCCAAGACCGACTGGTTCGACCACCGCCTGCGCTTCAACGTCGCCGCCTTCCGCAATGACTGGCAGGGGCTGCAGTTCAGCGCCACCATCTCCCAAAACCCGCCGGTTACCGGGACGTCCAACGCGGCGGCGGCCTATATCAACGGGATCGAAGCGGAAATCACGGCAAAGCCGGATCCGACCGTCACGCTGAGCGGCAACATCACCTTGCTTGACGCCAAGTATGTGAACTTCAAGACCTTCAGCCCGAGCGCCAGCCTCGTGACGCCTTACTTACTCAACGACCCCAGATATCACGCGGCCACCTCCACGACCCCCGCGCAGTATGATGCGTCTGGCAAGACCCTGGTCGAGGCGCCGCCGGTGTCGCTGGTCATGAGCGCGCAGAAGGACTTCAACATGTCCGATGGCGGCTCGTTCTATCTGCGGGGCGAGTACCAATATACGGGGCTGACCTACTTCCAGCCGTCTGACACCCCCATCGCCAGCCAGCCCGCGTTCAACCTGTACAACGCTTCGGTCGGCTACAGTGCGCCGGGCGGTCATTGGCAGGTTTCGCTGTGGGCTAAGAACCTGACCGACCAGAACTACGTCATCAACGTCGGCCTCAACAGCAACAACCACATCACGGCCCCCATCGGTCTGCCGCGCACCTTGGGCGCCCGGATCACCTACAACTACTAATCGATCCGCGTTCTAAGACCTCAAGCGCCCGCATCGACCTGATGGTCGGTGCGGGCGTTTTCATGTGCGCAGTCCGTGTGCGTTTGCGCTCCTCGTCCCTGAGAATTGCATATGGGATAGTGCGGGCCGGTCGATATCTCCTCCCCTGTGCAGCGCAGCGAAACGGGGGAGGGGGACCGCCTGAAAGGCGGTGGTGGGGGCTCTTGCGGCGCCAAGACGCCCCTTCCACCACACTTCGTCCCAGCCCTTCGGGCGTTCTTCGCGATGGCCAAATCTTTGGCCATCGCATCATCACCCCCTTCCCCGCTTCGCAGGGAAGGAGAGGCAGCCGAGCGGGCAACTCCTCATGTATGATTGCCGTGCCCCTAGCCCAGCCCCCGCCTTGACGGTCTGAAGGGATTATCCCTAGATGGGCCGCCCTCAAGAACACACGGCGGGCGCCTGGATTGAACGGTCGGCCGCTTATGCGGCGGTGGTTCGTCCAGAGCAAAAGACGAGGGAGGACGACGTGAAATCCAGATTTCATATGATCGCCGCTGCTGCGGTGAGCCTGGCGTCGGCCTGGAGCGCCCATGCTCAGACCGCGCCCGAGGGGCCGGTGAAAATCCAGACCGTCACGCCGTTCACGGTGCAAGAGCAGGTTTTCCGGAAGCTGTCGGACCATGTCTGGGAAATTCCCGACATGAGCCGGCCGGGCAACCCCAACATCCTCATCATCGTGGGGACCAGGGCGACGCTGGTGGTGGACAGCGGAATGGGCGCCAAGAGCGGCGAAGTCGTGGCCCGCCGGGTGCAGAGCGTCAGCAGCAATAAGATCCTGTATCTGGTCACCTCGGATTTCCGTCCCGAACACATCACGGGCGGCATGTCCCTGCCCGACGCCGTGTGGATTATCCCGGAAGGCCAAAAGGCGGACATTCACAACATCACCCAGTCCTTTATCGACTCCTTCACTTCGCGCTCGGTCGACCTGGCCAATACGCTCAAGGGGGTTAAGCTGCGCGACCCGGACATCACCTTTGATCGCAACGCCACTGTGGACCTGGGCGGCGGGGTGACGGTGAAGCTGATGTGGTTCGGCCCGGCGTTCTCCAACGGCGATGTGGCCGTGTTCATTGATCCGGACAAGGTGCTTTACGGCGGCAATTTCCTGGGCAGCAAGACCTATCCGACCGTCCCCAAAACCGTGGCCAATCTGCAAAATTGGATGAGCGTGATGGACAAGCTGGATGTGCTGCATCCCGTCATCATCGTGCCCAATCACGGTGATGTTCGCGACGGGACCCTGATCGCGTCGCAACGCGAGGTGCTGCGCGATCTGCAGCAGCGCGCGCACGAGCTGAGGGCGCAGGGCGTCAGCGCCGATGAGGCGGGCGCAACGCTCACGGCGGAATTCGATCCCAAGCATGCGGACTGGAAGGGGCCGGGCAACATCCCGCCCGCCGTGCGCAGCTTCTACGCCGAGCCCTAACGGGCGCTTGCTTGCCTTGACAAACCCAAGCCGGTGTTCGCTTAGTGAACGATCCCAGACTACCGAAGACAAAACAAAATCAAGCGCTGACGGCGAAAACTTGGCCGGGCGAAGAGGAAACGAAATGAAGGTCAAGACTAGCGTTCAGTGCATTACCCTCGCGCTCGCCCTGGGCGCGCTCGCGTGCGCGTCCGTGCAGGCAAAGGTGAAGACGATCATCCGCCGGGCCGACGCCGCCGAGAAAGTTCTGCCCCCGGATATCGATCCGGTCACCCGTTACCGCCTGCCCATGCCCACGCGCGCGGACATGCTGACCGACGAAGAACGCAAGATTTACGATGAAGAGACCAAGGGTGGCGCGCCGCCCTTGCGCCTGACCAGCCCGCTCCTGGCCAAACCCCTGGGTCAGGCGCACGAATATCTGAAGTTCCACACCCAGTTTAACGCGCGCGAAGTCGAGATCGCTGTGCTGCAGGCGTCCCGCTCGATCAACGATCAGTTCGAGTGGACCCAATGGGAAGAGCACGGCCGGGCCACCCGCGGCCATAAGCCCGAGGTCGAGCAGTCGACCATCGACATCATCAAATACTGCAAGCCGATCGTCGGCGTGGACCTGCGCGGCTCGACCATCATTCAGTATGGGCGCGAGCTCATGGGTCCCCAGCATATGGTGACCTCCAAGACCTTCGCCCAGGCCATCAAGGTGTTCGGCAAGCGCGGGGTGGTGGACCTGACCAATCTGATCGCCCTGTACAACGCCACGGCCATCGAGCTGGACGCCTATGACTCGCATCTGGATGCGGATCAGAAGCCCCTGCTGCCGCCCCTGTCCAAGACCCCGCTTTGTCCGCAGTGAGCCGGTCGGGCGCGAGCAGGCCGACGAAGACGATAAGCGCGCCTTTGGCGCTTGTCGCAGGGGCTCTGAGCGTTCTGCTGTTTGGCGCGGCGGCGGCCCAAACGCCGCCGACGCCCTTCGTCGGAACGGGGCCTTATCCTACGATCTCCGAACCGATCCCCAGCCTGCCGACCCATACCTTGTATAGGCCGCGCGATCTGGGCGCGTTGAAGGGCGCCAAGCTGCCGATCCTGGCCTGGGCCAATGGCGACTGCGTGGCGGATAACAGTCAATACAGGGCGTTCCTCACCGAGATTGCGTCTCACGGCTACCTGATCGTGGCGCTTGGTCCGTGGACGGACAAACCGGCCGCTAAACCCGCGACGCCCCCGCCGGGGGTTTCGCCGACACAGCCGGCGCAGCTGATCGAAGGAGTCAAATGGGCGCAGGCCGAAAACGCGCGAAAGGGTAGTCCGTTGGAAGGGCTCTTGGCCGCTGACGAGGTCGCGGTCATGGGCCAATCCTGCGGCGGGGTTGAGGCGCTGGACATCTCGCCGGACCCGGTGGTGAAAACCAGCGTAATCTGGAACAGCGGCATCCATATCCACGACACCCCGGACAGCCGGATCAAGATCAACAAAGACAAGCTCAAGGCCCTGCACGCGCCCATCGCCTATTTCATCGGCGGCCCGGGCGACATCGCCTATGGCAACGCCACGGACGACTACGCCCGCATCGACAAGGTGCCGGTGATGATGGCCAACCTGTCGCTGGGGCACATGGGCAACTACAGCCTGCCCCTAGGCGGACCCTTCGCGCCGGTTGGCGTCGCCTGGTTGGACTGGCGACTGAAGGGCGATCAAAAGGCCAAGGCGGTGTTCGTGGGTCCCCATTGCGGGCTGTGCGGCGATCCGGCCTGGACCATCCAGAGCAAGAGGCTGGACGAGCTTCACTGATGCCGGCTTGCGAGCATCAATCAAGGCGGGGCGACATGACGGCTAAACTGAAATTCATCGCCCTTGGGGGTGTGACCATCGCCGGCATGGTCTTGGCTGTGGGTGGCGCGCTGCCCGGCCACGCGCGGGCGCAGGCGCCGGCGCACGCCGCCGCGCCCGAGGCGCTGCCGCCCGACATCGATCCGTCCAGCCACTATCGCCTGCCGATTCCCAAGCGCGAGGACATGACCAACGAGGAGGACCGCAAGGCCTATGATGAGCTGACGAAAAATCGCCGGCCCGTCCTGTGGCTGTACAGCCCCAAGCTGGCCAAGATCATGGAAGAGGCTCACCAATATGTCCGGCTCGAAACCGGCATGGACGCCCGCCTGACGGCGATTGCGGTGCTCACGACGGCCCGGGCCATGAACAATCAGGTCGAGTGGACCGAATGGGAGCAGCAGGCGGCGCCCGGCAAGACCGGGGCGGTGGAGCCGGCCATCCTCGACATTA